>JACXUT010000344.1 GCA_014763765.1 Micrococcales bacterium | reverse complement strand
GTGCAGGGGGGTGCGGTCCGTGGCCGGTGCCGCGGGGGTGGTGCGTCCGACGCGATTTCCTGTCGGTGATCGGAAAAGTAGCCGCGGGGCGTTGCGCCCGGGTTGCCGCATGTTGCGCGCACGTAAAATCTGTCGGTGACAGGTAATGGGTTAGCCTGACGCGGTGACCGACCTCCTGCTCCGCGACGTGCGCCTGCTCGACGGCACCGGCGCCCCGCCCGCGCCGGGCACCGACGTGCTCGTCTCCGACGGCCTGGTGGCCGCGGTCGGTCCCACGGGCACCGTGGTCCGCCCGGCCGACCCCGACCCCGGCGCGCTCCGGGTGGTCGACGCGGCGGGCCGCACCCTGCTGCCCGGGTTCCTCGACTGCCACGTGCACGTGAGCTCGCTGCCCGGCGCCGACGCCCTCGCGACGGTCCTCGCGCCCGAGTCGCTGCTCACCCTGCGCGCGGTCCCGCACCTGTCGGCGACGCTCGACGCCGGCGTGACGACCGCGCGCGACCTCGCCGGTGCCGACTCCGGCTTCCGCGAGGCGGTCGAGCAGGGCCTCGTGCGCGGGCCCCGGCTGCAGGTGGCGATCCGCATCCTGTCGGTCACCGGCGGCCACGGGGACTGGCGCACGGTCGACGGGGTCGCCCTCGACACGGGCCCGGGCGCCGGAGCCGTCGCGGACTCGCCCGCCGAGTTCGTGCGGGCCGTGCGCGAGGTGATCCGGCAGGGCGCCGACTGGGTCAAGGTCGCGGCCACCGGCGGCACCGGCAGCCCCCGCAGCACCCCCGAGTCCGGCGGGCTGTCCGAGGCGGAGCTCCGGGCGGTCGTCGAGGAGGCCGCGCGGCACGGGGGCGTGGGGGTCGCCGCCCACGCCCAGGGCGCCGCCGGCATCGCCGCGGCCGTCCGCGCGGGGGTGCGCAGCATCGAGCACGGCTACCTGGTGGACGACGCCACGATCGACCTCATGGGGGAGCGCGGCACCTGGCTGGTCCCGACGCTCGCGACCCTGACCCGCCCCGTCGCGGCCGGCGCGCCGCCCTGGGTCGAGGCCAAGCGCCGGGCGCTGCGCGAGCAGGCCGGCGAGCGGCTGCACGCCGCGCTCACCGCGGGCATCCCCGTCGCGCTCGGCACCGACGCCGGCGTCGTCGCCCACGGGAGCAACCTCGCGGAGCTCGCGCTGCTGGTGGAGCACGGCCTGTCGCCCGCCGCGGCGCTCGTGGCCGGGACGTCCGGGTCCGCCCGGATGCTCGGCGTGGACGACCAGGTGGGCACCGTCGCCCCCGGCCGGCGCGCCGACCTCGTGCTGACCGACGTCGACCCGCTGACCAGCATCGCGGCGCTCGCGGACCCGCGGCGGGTGCGCCTCGTGGTGCAGGATGGGCGGGTCGTGAAGGACACGCTCGCCGACGCCGAGAGGACGCCCGCCCGTGCCTGACCAGGCGTCGACCGACCTGACCGGTCCGGCGTCCCCGCCCGCGCCCTGGAGTACGGCGCCGAGATCTCCCGCGCGGTGGACTGCCGCGCACAGCTCGTCGAGGAGGGCCTGGGCGCGATCGCGTGCGGCGCGTTCCACATCCGCTCCGGCGGCAAGGCCTACTTCAACACCACGCCGATCGGCCGCGCGGTCACCGGCACGCTGCTGGTCCGCGCGATGCACGAGGACGGCGTCTCGATCTGGGGCGACGGCTCGACGTTCAAGGGCAACGACATCGAGCGGTTCTACCGCTACGGCCTGCTCGCTAACCCCGAGCTGCGGATCTAC
>JACXUT010000343.1 GCA_014763765.1 Micrococcales bacterium | reverse complement strand
GGCCCTGACCGCCCCCGCCGTGGTCCACCACCCCGACGCCGCCGACGGCCCCTGGTGGCGCGACGCCGTGATCTACCAGGTGTACCCCCGCTCGTTCGCCGACGGGAACGGCGACGGCATCGGCGACCTGCCCGGCATCACCGCGCGCCTCGACCACCTGGCCACCCTCGGCGTCGACGCCGTGTGGCTGTCGCCGTTCTACCGCTCCCCGCAGGCGGACGCCGGCTACGACGTCGCCGACTACCGGGACGTCGACCCGCTGTTCGGCACGCTCGCCGACTTCGACGCGCTGCTCGCCCGCGCGCACGACCTCGGGCTGCGCGTCGTCGTCGACCTGGTGCCGAACCACACCTCCGACGAGCACGCCTGGTTCGCCGAGGCGCTGCGCACGCCCCCCGGGTCGCCCGAGCGCGCGCGCTACCTGTTCCGCGACGGGCGCGGCGCCGACGGCTCGCTGCCGCCGAACAACTGGGACTCCATCTTCGGCGGCCCCGCCTGGACCCGGCTCACCCCCGAGCGGCACGGCGTCGACGACGGCCAGTGGTACCTGCACCTGTTCGACTCCAAGCAGCCGGACCTGGACTGGACGAACCCCGAGGTCCGCGCCGAGTTCGAGGACGTGCTGCGGTTCTGGCTGGACCGCGGGGTCGACGGGTTCCGCGTCGACGTCGCGCACGGCATGGTCAAGGCCGACGGCCTGCCCGACTGGGACGGGCACGTGTCGATGATCGAGGGCAGCGACGACGGCGACGCCGCCGACGCCGTCAGCGGCTCCGGCAACCAGGGCCCGATGTTCGACCAGGACGGCGTGCACGAGATCTACCGGGCCTGGCGGCGGGTCCTCGACGAGTACGACGGCGACCGGATGCTCGTCGCCGAGGCCTGGGTCGAGCCGCTGTCCCGCCTGGCCCGGTACGTGCGGCCCGACGAGATGCACCAGGCGTTCAACTTCGCGTTCCTCGCGACGGGCTGGGACGCGCCGGCGCTGCGACGGGTCATCGCGGCGTCCTACGCGGTGAACGACTCGGTCGGCGCCCCCACCACGTGGGTGCTGTCCAACCACGACGTCGTGCGGCACCACTCCCGCCTCGGCCTGCCGGACCCCACCTCGCGGCCCAACGGGATCGGCGCCGCGGACCAGCAGCCGGACGAGGAGCTCGGCCTGCGGCGCGGCCGGGCGGCGACCCTGCTGCTGCTCGGGCTGCCCGGCTCGGCCTACCTGTACCAGGGCGAGGAGCTCGGCCTGCCCGAGCACACCGCGCTCGACGACGCACTGCGGCAGGACCCGGCGTACGTCCGGACGGGCGGCGCCGAGCTCGGCCGGGACGGCTGCCGCGTGCCGCTGCCGTGGGCCGCGCACGAGCCCGGCTTCGGGTACTCGGCCAGCGGCGACACCTGGCTGCCGCAGCCGGCGTCGTGGGCGGCGTACGCGGCGGACGCCCAGGACGGCGTCCCGGGCTCCACGCTCGAGCTCTACCGGGCGGCGCTGCGGCTGCGTCGCGCGGAGGGACTCGGGACCGGCGGGGCGGCGTGGGAGCCGGCGTACGACGGCCAGGACCACGTGATCGCGGTCCGCAACGGCGACGTGCTCGTCGTCGCGAACCTCGGCCCGGCCCCGGTGCCCCTGCCGGACGGCGCCGAGGTGCTGCTCGCCTCGGGCCTGCCGGGCGACGCCCCGGTCGGCCCGGAGCTGCCCGCGGACACGACCGCCTGGCTCCGCACCCGCTGACGGCCCGCGCGCGCCCGCGCGCTGCCCGCCCGCGCGC
>JACXUT010000105.1 GCA_014763765.1 Micrococcales bacterium | reverse complement strand
GGCCGGGGTCCCGGCGAGCGCGGGCTGCGCGGGCAGGTGGGCCGCGAGGTCCAGCGGGGCGGGTCCGGCGGCGGTCGCGACGGCCCGCGGGGCGGGGGCCGGGCGCGGCGCGGTCGCGGCGGACATCCCGCCGAGGTAGCCGACGTAGGCGGGGACGAGCGGGAGCACGCACGGCGACGCGAAGGACACCAGGCCGGCCAGCAGCGCGACCGGCACCGCCGCGAGCAGCGACCCGGAGGCGGCGGTCTGCGCGAACGCGTCCCCCACGTCGGCGGCGATCACGGCGCGTCCTCGGCCAGCACCTCGTCGACCAGGGCCCGAAGCGTCGAGCCCTCCACGAGGCCCACGACCCGCGCGGCGACGTGCCCCTCGCCGTCGAGCACGACCGTGGTCGGGGTCGCCTGGATCGGCACGACGCCCTGGAGCGCGGCGACGGCCCGCTTCTCCCGGTCGTCGATGCTCGGGTACGGGACGTCGAAGGCGTCCTGGAACGACTCGGCCGCCCCGGCGTCGTCCACCCCGTTGATGCCGAGCACGTGCACGCCCTGGTCGGCGTAGTCCTCGGCGACCGCCACGAGGTCCGGCGCCTCCTCGCGGCAGGGCGGGCACTGCGCGTACCAGGTGTTGAGCACCACGACGTCGCCCCGCCAGTCCGCGGTGTCGACCGGGTCCCCGGCGAAGTCCGACCCGGCGACCTCGACCGGGCCCTGGCGGTCCCCCGGCTCCCACTGGGTCACCGAGCCGTCGCCGGAGACGTAGCCCTGGTCGGGCACGTCGTCGCCGGAGCCCGTGCCGGTCCCGCCGCCCGCGGAGCAGCCCGCGAGCGCGACGACGACGACGGCGGCGGCGAGCGCGGCGGCGCGCGGCCTGGCGGGGACCCTCATGCGCCCGCCACGGCGGAGGCGCCCGGCAGCAGGTCGGCCGCCGGCTCGGTGTAGCCGACGCGCACCAGGCGGTCGTCCTCGTAGACGAGGGACGTCAGGGAGGCCAGCGAGCACTGGCGCCGGCGGGGGTCGTGCCACAGGCGACGGTCCTCGAGCGCGAGCCGCGTGACCCAGATCGGCAGCTGGTGGCTGACGAGCACCGCCTCGTGGCCCCGCGCGGCCTCGCGGGCGCGGTCGACGACGCCGAGCACGCGCGCGACCTGCTGCCGGTACGGCTCGCCCCAGGACGGCCGGAACGGGTTGACGAGCAGCGGCCAGTGCCGCGGGTGCCGCAGGGAGCCGTCGCCGACGCCGAAGGTCAGCCCCTCGAAGCGGTTCTCGGCCTCGAGCAGGCCCTCGTCGGTCGTGACGGGCAGGTCGAGGGCCGCGGCTATCGGCGCGACGGTCTCCTGCGCGCGCTGCAGCGGGGAGGCGACCAGCACGGTCACGTCGCGGCGCGGCGAGCCGAGGTCGCCCGCCAGGTACGCCGCCACCCGCTCGGCCATCTGCTGCCCGCGCGCGGACAGGTGGTAGCCGGGCAGCCGCCCGTACAGGACGCCGGTGGGGTTGTGGACCTCGCCGTGGCGCATGAGGTGGATGGTGGTCGCGACCATGGGGTCAGTCTCGCAAACCCGGCTGGGTGCTCGGGCCGGGCCGGTGGCCGCCGTCCGCCGGCTACGCGCGCTCGGCGTCCGCCAGGGCGGCCGCGCACCCGGCCTGCAGCGCGGCGCCGACGGCGGCCATCGCGTCGCCGAGCGCCTGGAGCTGCTGCGGGGTGAGCACGTCGACCAGGCGCTCGCGCACGGACTCGACGTGCGCGGGGGCGGCCTCGACGAGCCGGCGCCAGCCCGTGTCCGTCATGGTGCAGTTCACGCCCCGCGCGTCCTCGAGGCACGGCGCGCGCTCGACGAGCCCGTCGGCCTCCATGCGGCGCACGGTGTGCGTGAGCCGGCTGCGGGAGTGGGCGAGCTCGCCGGCCAGCTCGGACATGCGCAGCGTGCGTCCGGGCGCCTCGGACAGCCGGACCAGGACCTCGTACTCGCCGAGCGACAGCCCGGTCTGCTCCTCGAGGTCGTGCGCGAGGACGTCCATCAGCCGAGCCGTGCCGTCGCGGTACGCGCGCCAGGCCTGCTGCTCGTCCGCCGACAGCCAGCGGACGTCGTCGTGGGCGCGCGTCGCGCGCGTGGTCTGCTCCGTGGCGCTGCTCATCGCCGGTCCTCCTCCCGGGGCGTCCCCGGCGGGCTGCCGAGGTCGCACGGGCCCGCACTGTGACGTCGGTCGCTGATCGTCCCACAGGTGTTGCGCCCTCGTCCGCAGTGTAGTAGAAATCTCAACTAACCGCAGTTGACGCTTCAACCAATGCAGGAGGCACCATGTCCGTCACCACGCTGCCCACCGGTCTCACCGCCGGCACCTGGACCCTCGACCCCTCGCACACCGAGGCGTCCTTCACGGTCCGCCACGCGGGTATCTCCAAGGTCCGCGGCACCGTCGCGGTGACCTCCGGCGCGATCACCGTCGCCGAGGACCTCACGCTGTCCGCCGTGACCGCGACGCTCGACCCGACGACGATCAACACCAACGACGCCGGCCGCGACGGCCACCTCAAGAGCGCCGACTTCTTCGACGTCGAGACCTTCGGCGAGTGGACCTTCACCTCCACCGCCGTGCGCCCCGACGGCGACGACTACGTCGTCACCGGCGACCTGACCATCCACGGCGTGACGCAGTCCGTCGACCTGGCCGTCGAGTTCGGCGGCGCGGCCACCGACCCGTTCGGCAACCAGCGCGCCGGCTTCTCCGCCACCACGACGATCTCCCGCAAGGACTTCGGCATCACCTGGAACGCGGCCCTCGAGGCCGGCGGCGTCCTGGTGAGCGACAAGGTCGTCATCTCCCTCGAGGTCTCGGCCATCAAGCAGGCCTGACCTCCCCCTGGTCCACGAGGGCCCGGTCGCGCACCCCCTGCCGCGACCGGGCCCTCGTGCACGTCCGGGGTCCCGTGCGGGGCCGGGATCAGTCCGCCGCGACCGGCTCCGGCTCGGCGGCGGGAGCCGCGGCGGGACGACGGGCCCGCTGCCGCGCGTGGAACCCGAGGATCTGCAGCTCCGACCCCAGGTCCACCTCCCGCACGTCCACGCCGTCGGGCACCCGCACGGTGCGGGGCGCGAAGTTGAGGATGCCGGTGATGCCGGCCGCGACGAGTCGGTCGGTGGTCGCCTGGGCGGCGGAGCCCGGCGTCGCCACGACCGCGACGCTGGCCTCCGTCTCGTCGATGACGCGCTCCAGCTCGTCGACGTGCTGGACCACGTGGCCGCCGACGCGCGTCCCCACCAGGTCCGCGTGCGTGTCGAACAGGCCGACCAGCACGAACCCGCGGTCCGCGAACCCGGAGTACGTGGCGAGCGCGTGACCCAGGTTGCCGATGCCGACGATGACGAGCTGGCGCTCCTCGGCCATGCCGAGCGCGCCGGCGATCTGCTTGCGCAGGTGGTCGACCTCGTACCCCACGCCGCGGCGCCCGCCCGCCCCGAGGTAGGACAGGTCCTTGCGCAGCTGCGCGGGCGAGGCGCCCACCAGCTCCGCGAGCTGGTCGGACGAGGTGGTGGTCACGCCCTCCGAGGCGAGGCCACCCAGGGAGCGCAGGTATCCGGGGAGGCGGGCGACGGTGGTCGGCGGCAGGGCTCGCACCCCCCCAGGTTAGGCGGTCGGCGGCGCTGCCAGCGCGTCCCGCAGGCGGTCGGCGTCGATCTGCCAGTAGCCCACCCGCGCGCCGTCCACCTCGACCACCGGCACCAGCTCGCCGTGGACGTCCGCGAGGGACCGGCCGTCGGGCACCACGCCCCCGGCGTCGACGTCGACCTCGGCCCACGTCGCGCCGCGCTCGGCGGCCACGGCGGCGACCACGGCGCGGGCGTCGTCGCACAGGTGGCAGCCCGCGCGGACGTAGAGCACCACGCGCGCGGGGACGGGGCTGACGGGGACGAGGGGGCCGGTGGGCTGCACGGCACGAGCGTAGGCATCTGGCTACAGTGGCGGCGTGCCCGAGCCCTCCGAGCCCGACACCGGCGCCGCCGTGCAGCCGGGCCGGGTGGCCGCCTTCTTCGACGTCGACAACACGATCATCCGGGGCGCCAGCTCGTTCCACCTGGCGGTCGGCCTGTACCGGCGCGGGTTCTTCCGCAGCTCCGACATCGTGCGGTTCGCCGGGCACCAGGCGCGCTACCTCGCGTTCGGGGAGAACCGGCAGCAGATCGACGAGGTCCGGGAGCGGGCGCTCGAGATCATGCAGGGCCGGTCCGTGGCAGAGGTCGTCGCGATCGCGGAGGACATCTACGACGAGGTGCTGGCGCTGCGCATCTTCCCCGGCACCCAGCGGCTGCTCGACCAGCACCTGCGCGCCGGCCACCAGGTGTGGCTCGTGACCGCGACCCCCGTGGAGATCGCCGACCTCATCGCGCGGCGGCTGGGCGCCACCGGGGCGATCGGCACCGTGGCGGAGCACCGCGAGGGCTTCTACACCGGCCGCCTGGTCGGCGACCTGCTCCACGGCAAGGCGAAGGCGTCCGCGGTGCGCGCGCTCGCCGAGCGGGAGGGCGTGGACCTGTCGCAGTCGTTCGCGTACGGCGACTCCACCAACGACGTGCCGATCCTGTCCGAGGTCGGCTTCCCGTGCGCCATCAACCCCGACGGGCGGCTCCGGCGGCACGCGGCCGAGGTCGGCTGGCCGGTGCGGGAGTTCCGCGGCCGCCGCAACGCCACCCGTCGCGGCGTCGACGCGGCGACCGTCGCCGGGTCCGTGTGGGTGGTCGGGCTGGTCGTGCGCGCCGTCCGCCGCGCGCTGCGGGCCCGCTGGGCCGGCCGGTGAGCGCCGTCGGTCCGGCGCCGGACCGCCCCGGCGCGACCGTGCGCCGGGCCCGCCCGGACGAGGCCGCCGCGGTGGCCGGGCTCGCCGCCGCGACGTTCCCGCTCGCGTGCCCGCCGTCGTCCACCCCGGCGGACCACGCCGCGTTCGTCGCGGCGCACCTGACGCCCGCCCACTTCGCGGACCACCTGGCCGACCCGGCGCGCGACGTGCTCGTCGCGGACGACGACGGCGAGCTGGTCGGCTACACGCTGCTGGTGGCCGGCGAGCCGTACGCGCCGGAGGTCGCCGCCGTCGTCCCGCTGCGCCCGACGGTCGAGCTCAGCAAGTGCTACGTGCTGGCGGGCCGGCACGGCGGCGGCGTCGCCCGTGAGCTCATGGCCGCGAGCCTGGACGTCGCGCGCGCCCGGGGCGCCGCCGGCGTCTGGCTGGGCGTCAACGGGGAGAACCTGCGGGCGCAGGCGTTCTACCGGCGCTCCGGGTTCGTCGTCGTCGGGACGCGGACGTTCCAGGTCGGCGACCAGCGGCACGACGACCTGGTGCTGCACCGGCCGTTCTGACCGACGCGGGGCGCCGCCGGCGTGCCGGCCGCGCCCCGCGTCGTCCCGGCTCAGGCCAGGCGCACCACGTTCCACGACACCGGCGGCACCTGGACGGTGAGCCGGCCGCCGTCGACGGCCGCCGTCGCGTTGGGCCGCGGCGCGACGGACGTGTCGTCGTCCGCCGTCGCCACCCACGTGTGGTCGGGGTTCGACAGGCTCGTGGCCTCGACCACCTGCAGGCCGGGGATCGCGCGGGTGTCGACCTCCAGGCTCACGGTCTGCGTGGTCGAGCGGTTCACCGCGAACAGCGCGACGGCACCGGTGTCCGGGTCCCGCGTCGCGACGGCGTCGACCAGCGGCGCGTCCCCGAACTTCGCGGTCTCGTACGTCGGCGCCTCGACGGCCACCTGCAGCACGTCGCCCGCGGCGTACCGGGACGCCTGCGCGAACGGGTGGAACGTCGTCTGCCGCCACACGCGCCCGCCGGGCTCGGTCATGATCGGCGCGATCACGTTGACGAGCTGGGCGAGCGACGCGGAGTGCACGCGGTCGGTGTGCCGCAGCAGCGAGATCAGCAGGTTGCCGACCACGACGGCGTCCGCGACGTTGTACTTGTCCTCGAGCAGCACCGGGGCGACGGGCCAGTCGTCGCCCGAGGGCGGGACCGACTCCGCGCGCTTCTGGTACCAGACGTTCCACTCGTCGAACGAGATGTGGATCCGCTTGGACAGCTTCTTGTGCGCCCGCACGCCGTCCGCGACCGCGGTCACGGACTCGATGAAGTGGTCCATGTCCATCGCGGACGCCAGGAACGACCCGAGGTCGCCGTCCTCCTCGGCGTAGTACGCGTGGGCGCTGATGAGGTCGACCTCCTCGTAGGTCTCGCTCAGCACGATCTGCTCCCACTCGCCGAACGTCGGGATGCCGACGCCCGAGGACCCGCAGGCCACGAGGGTGAGGCCGGGGTCGACCATCCGCATGGCCCGCGCCGTCTCGGCGGCGAGCCGGCCGTACTCGAGGGCGGTCTTGTGGCCGACCTGCCAGGGGCCGTCCATCTCGTTGCCGAGGCACCACATGCGGATGCCGTACGGGTCGGGCGCGCCGTTCGCGCGGCGCTGGTCGGACAGCGCGGTGCCGCCCTTGACGTTGCAGTACTCCAGCAGGTCGAGCGCCTCCTGGACGCCGCGGGTGCCGAGGTTGACGGCCATCATCGCCTCGGTGCCGGAGGCCTTCGTCCAGCGCATGAACTCGTCGACGCCCACGAGGTTCGGCTCCGTGGAGTGCCACGCCAGGTCGAGCCGGCGGGGACGCTGCTCGCGCGGGCCGACGCCGTCCTCCCAGCGGTAGCCGGAGACGAAGTTGCCGCCGGGGTAGCGGACCGTGGAGACGCCGAGCTCGCGGGTGAGCTCGATGACGTCGCCGCGGAACCCGTCGGCGTCCGCGGTGGGGTGGCCCGGGTCGTGGATGCCCGTGTACACGCAGCGGCCCAGGTGCTCCACGAAGGCGCCGAAGGTGCCGCGGCGGACGGGACCGACGCGGAACGCGGGGTCGAGGGTGAGGGTGACGGTCGGCATGCGGCGCAGCTCCTTCGCTGACGTCTCTTCATCGTTGTACTACCCATCCTGCCGAGCCGGGACCCACCGCGTCAACCGGCGGCCCTGCCCGCGTCAGACGAGGGCGGCGGAGCCCGCCGTCGACTCCCGCACGACCAGCTCGAAGTCCGCCACGACCTGCACCGGCTCACCGGGCGCAGTGCCGGCGACGCGCGCCAGCAGCAGGTCCACGGCGGTCTGCGCGATCTGCTCGCGCCCCGGTGCGACGGACGTCAGGGCCGGGGACGCGAACGCCGCGTCGTCCACGTCGTCGAAGCCCACCACGGCCACGTCGTCCGGCACCGCGTACCCCTGCAGGCGCAGCTCGTGCAGGGCCCCCAGGGCCAGGGCGTCGTTCAGGCCGAACACGGCGTCGACGGCCACCCCCGAGTCCAGCACGCGGCGCATCGCCTCCGCACCGGTCGCCCGGTGCCACGTCCCCGCCTCCGCGACCAGCGCCGGGTCGTACGGCACGCCCGCCTCCGCCAGCGCCTCCCGGTAGCCGCGCAGGCGGAGCGCCGACGACCCCATGTCCTCGCCCTCGTGCGCGCCGACCACCGCGATGCGGCGGCGGCCCAGCCCCAGCAGGTGCCGGGTGGCGGCGCGGGCGGCCGCCACGTTGTCCATCGTCACGTGGTCGGCCGGCCCCCCGAAGATCCGCTCGCCCAGCAGCACGATCGGGACGTCGACCGCGAACTCGTCGTGGTCCTGCGGGCCCAGGGCCAGCGGGGAGAAGATCAGCCCGTCCGTGAGGTGCCGCCGCGGGCCGTGCAGCACCTCGAGCTCGCGCTCCCGGCTGCCGCTGGTCTGCTCGATCAGCACGACCACGCCCCGCACGTCCGCCGCCCGGATCACGGAGTCCGCGAGCTCCGCGAAGTACGGCAGCCGCAGCTCCGGCACGGCCAGCCCGATCATCCCCGTGCGGCCCCGGCGCAGGCTCCGTGCCGTGAGGTTCACGCGGTAGCCGAGCTGCTCGATCGCCGCCTCGACCCGCGCGCGCGTCTCCGCCCGGATGTACGGGTACCCGTTGATGACGTTCGAGACGGTCTTGATGGACACGCCGGCCACCGCCGCGACGTCGTGCATCGTCGCGGCGCCCTGGCGCTTCCCGGCCACGTCCCGACCTCCCGTCCTGCCCGCCCGGCACCTCCCCGGCGCCGCGCGAGCCCAGCGTAGGGGCCCGCCGCGCGGCGCCCGGGTCGGGTGCGCGCGGCGGGCCCGCCGGCGACCCGCGTCAGCGGCCCCCGAGCCCGGTCGTCGCGACCGCCTTGACGATCTGCCGCTGGAACAGCATGAACAGCAGGATCAGCGGCAGGGCGGCGATCACGGCCGACGCCATCGTCTGCGCGTAGATGGTGCCGTACGCGTTCTTCACCGTCGAGAGCCCGACGGGCAGGGTCATGAGGTCGGGGTTGTTCGTGACGATGAACGGCCACAGGAAGTTGTTCCACGCCCCGATGAACACGAAGATCGCGACCGCCGACACGATCGGCCGCGAGATCGGCAGCACGATCGACCAGAACGTCCGCCAGTGCCCGGCGCCGTCGACCCGGGCGGCGTCCTCGATCTCCTGCGGCACCTCCGCGAAGAACCTCGAGAAGATGTAGACCATCACCGGCGCGACGAGCTGCGGCAGGATCACGCCCTGGTACGTGTCGACCGCCCCCAGCGCCTCCATCTGCCGGAACAGCGGGACGATGAGGATCTGCCCCGGGACCGCGATCAGGGCGATCGTCGCCGCGAACAGCAGGTTCTTGCCGCGGAACCGCGTCCGGGCGAACCCGTACCCCGCGAGCGCGCACACCGCGACCGTCAGGACCGTCACCGACCCGGCGACCAGCAGGGTGTTGACCATCCAGCGCCCCACCTCGCCGCGCTCGAACACGGTCCGGTAGTTCTCGAGCGTGAAGCCGCCCTCGGGGAACCAGCGCAGGGGGACGGCCTGCGCCTGGGCCTCCGTCTTGAACGACGTGTCGACCGCCCACAGCAGCGGCAGCAGCCACGTCGCGGCCATCACCACCAGCAGCACCACCGCCAGGACCGTCGCGACCCGGCTGCGGCCCAGCACGAGGGCCCGGGTGCGCCGGTTCTCGTCCCGGCGCTCGGCGTACGCCCGGCGGAACCCCCCGGCCGGGGCGGAGATCGTCTCAGCGGCCACGGGCCTGCTCCTTCCGGCGGGCCGTGGTCAGCACCTGGAACCCCACGGCGACCACGATGATGAGGGCGAAGTAGATGTACGACATGGCCGAGGCGTAGCCCATGCGGTAGCCCGTGAAGCCGGTGTCGTAGATGTACTGCAGGATCGGGCGGGTCACGCCGTCCGGGCCGCTGCCGCCGTTGAAGGCGATGAACATCTGGTCGAAGACCTTCAGCGACGCCAGCACCTGCAGCACGGTGATCAGCACCGTCGTGGCCCGCAGCTGCGGCAGCGTGATCGACCACAGCCGGCGCCACGAGCCCGCGCCGTCCAGCGCCGCCGCCTCGTACATCTGGTCGGGGATCGCCTGCAGCGCCGACAGGTACAGCAGGAAGTTGAAGCCGACCGTCCACCAGAGCGTCAGCAGGGCCATCGACCACATCGCCACGGACGGGTCCGTCAGCCAGCCGACCTTCTCCAGCCCCAGCCGGTCGAGCCAGTAGTTGAAGAAGCCGATCTCCGGCTGGTACAGCCACACCCAGATCTGCACGACGACCGCGACCGGCAGCATGTACGGCGCGAAGAACGCCAGCCGCCAGACCCACTGCCCCGGCAGCCCCGTGTAGACCAGCAGCGCCATCGCGAGCGCCACCAGCACGAGCGGGACGGTGCTCATCAGCGTGAACGCGACGGTGTTGCCGAGGGTGGACCACATGGTCGCGTCGCCGAACGCCTCGGCGTAGTTGTCGACGCCGACCCAGCCGCCGTTGCCCATCAGCGACTGCTCGGTGAAGCTCAGGCCCAGGCCCCACAGCGTCGGCACCACCAGGAACAGCACGGCGACGACGACGAACGGGATGACGAACGGCCAGCCGCTGCCCTCGCGGCGGGACCTGCCGCGACGCACCGGGGGCTCCGGCGTGCGCGGCGGCTGGACGGGGCCGGTGGCGGCCTGCGACTGCTGCGGTGTGGTGACCGTGCTCATGGCTGCGTCCCCCCTGTCACGCCGGCGGCTTGGTCTGCAGGGCGGCGTCGAGCGCGGCGATGAGCCGGTCGACCGCCGCCTCGGGCGACGACTTGTCGAGCCAGGCGCCCTGGAGCGCCTCCCCGACCCGCGCCTGGAAGTCCGACCCCGAGCCCGTGAACCACGCCTGGGGGTCGAAGACGGCCTGCTCCGCGGCGACCGCGTAGTGCGACTGCGGCACCTTCTGCTGGTACTCCGCGGACGCGGTGACCTCCCGGTTGGCCGGGATGTGCCCGCCGTCCGACCACAGCAGCGACTTGCGGAGCATCGCCGCCACGGTCGCGTAGGCCGCCTCGCGGCGGTCCGGGTCGGGGTCGGCCTGGTGCGGCAGCACGAACACGTGCGAGTCGCCGTACGTCGCGGGCGAGCCGAAGACCGTCGGCATGGGCATCGCGTCCACGTCGACGCCCGCGGTGAGGAACGACTGCAGCTCCCAGTTGCCGTTGAAGCACATGCCGACGCGGCCGGTCGAGAAGTTCGCGACGGCCGACGGGTAGTCGCTGTTCGCGATCGCCACGGTGTCGTCCATCCACGACTGCACCCAGCTGACGACCTCGACCATCGCGTCGCGGTCGACCTGGGCCCTCTCGCCGGGGTCGAGGACGACCTCCGCGCCGGTCTGCGCGTACAGGCCCCACAGCATCCGGGACATCTGCGCGCCGTCGCCCGTGTAGCCGTACCCCACGCCCGCGTAGCCCGTGACCTCGGCCATCGCCCGGCCGGCCTCGACGAAGCCGTCCGGGGAGTCCACGCCGACGAGCTTCCCGTCGCCGCCCAGCAGACCCGCCCGGTCGGCGAGCCCCCGGTCGTAGAACAGCAGGAACGCGTGGAAGTCCAGCGGGACCGCCCACAACCGGCCGTCGACCACCGCCCGCTCCCACAGGGCCGGCGCGAACAGGTCCTCGGTCACGCCGTGGTCCGCGAGCCGGTCCAGGTCCCACGGGTCGAGCACCCCGCCCGGCACCCAGCCCGCCACCCGCGTGAGGTGCATGGCCGCGAGGTCCGGGGACCGGCCGCCGACCGACGCCATGACGAGCTTGGTGTAGTACGGGGCGCCCCAGGTGAGGACCACGGGGTCGATGCCGACCGTCGGGTCCTCCTGCTGCACCTCCGTGAGCATCTGCTGGAAGATGCCGCCGTCGCCGCCGGAGAACAGGTGCCAGAGCTGGATCCGGGTGTCCGCGGACGCCGCCGACGCACTCCCCCCGCACCCGCTCAACGCCCACGCCCCCGCCAGCGCACCCGCGCCGGCGACCGCCCCGCGGAGCACCGAACGCCGGCTGAACGCCGTGCCCCCGGGTCCGCCGCGCGCTGCTGAGATCATCGCCCGACCCCCTCGCCCCGGTGCGCGCACCGGGATCTTCATCGTTGAAGAACGCTTGCGAGTGAATCAAGGCCACGCGGACCCGTCAAGGCGGGGCGCCCGCGCGCGGCGCCGCGTGCGTGCGCCGAGAGGCCACCACCGGGGCGTCCGCCCGCCCGCGACCGGCCACGTGCTGGCCTCTCGCGACCCGTCCAGGCCCGAGGCGGCCCGACGAGATTGCAGCAGACGCGGGGTTCGGAGCCGGGAAGCCCGCAACGACGGCAATCTCGACGCGCGCGCGGTGGGCGGACGCGTGAGGGGCGGACGCGCGAGGGCCCGGCCACCGCTACGGGTGGCCGGGCCCTCGTCCCCGCGCCGCGTCAGCGGCGGCGGGTCACTTCTTGTTGCGGCGCTGGTGGCGCGTCTTGCGCAGCAGCTTGCGGTGCTTCTTCTTCGCCATGCGCTTGCGGCGCTTCTTGATGACGGAGCCCATGGGTCCTCACTCGCTTCCGGTGGCGAGCGCTCGGGCGTCCGCCAGTTCTGGTCGTTCGACGCGCGGCACGACCGGCCGGGGAGCCGGTCCGATCACCTCGGCCCGGCTGCCGCGGAACGCCCACGCACGGGAAAGTCCGCCCCCCACCTTACGCGATCCGGCGGGTCGCCGCCGAAACGACCGGGAGGACCTGCTTCAGGAGGACAGCCGCCCGGCCCGGGGGCCCTCGCCGGCGTCGCCGTCCACGTCCTGGTCGAGCCGCGCGGTCGCGAGGTAGTGGTCGAGCGCGTCCTGCGGCACGCGGAACGAGCGCCCCACGCGCACCGCCGGCATCTCGCCGGAGTGCAGCAGCCGGTAGACGGTCATCTTCGAGACCCGCATGACCTCGGCGACCTCGGCCACGGTGAGGAACCGCACGCGCCCGGGCTGCTCGCTCGTCATGGCCGCTCTTCTCGTTCGTGCGCGCTCGGGGCGCGGGACGGGGTGCGGCGACGGTTCGCCGCGCTGACACCCTAGAGCCTGGTGGGGCTGCTGTGAAAGAGGAGACGGGTGTGACCACCCGTGCGGGTCGGTGCCACGCCACGGACGCACGCCACGGACGCACGGCGCGGGCGGCACCGGTGCGACCCCCGGGCCCGCCGCGGTCAGTCGTGCAGGGGGTCGAGGCCCAGGAGCGGGAACACGGCCGACCGCGTCGCCCGCACCGCCCGGTCCACGTCGTCGGCGGGGTCGAACCCCGCCGACCACGGGGTCCACCGCAGGTCGGCGCCGTCGGACATCGACCCCGGGCCCTCCCGGCCGTACAGCTCGACGACCTGCGCGCGCCACTCCGGCGGCATCCGGGTCGCGGGGTCGAGGGGGTGGTGCGCCGCGATCGCGAGCAGGTGCGTCCACGCCCGCGGCACGACGTCGACGACCGCGTAGCCCCCGCCGCCCAGCGCGAGCCACCGGCCGCCGGACACCTCGTGCGCGAGGTCGTGCAGCCACGACGACGCCAGGCGCTCGGCGTCGACGGAGACGTCGAGGTTCGCGATCGGGTCCTCGACGTGCGCGTCGCAGCCGTGCTGCGTGACCATGACCTGCGGCGCGAAGGCCCGCAGCACCGGCGGCACCACCGCGTCGATCGCGCGCAGCCACGCGGCGTCCTGCGTGTGGGACGGCAGCGCGACGTTGACGGCCGACCCCGGGGCGCCGGGCCCGCCGGTCTCGTCCGGGAACCCGGTGCCGGGGAACAGCGTCGCGCCGCTCTCGTGCACCGACACGGTCAGCACGCGCGGGTCGTCCCAGAACGCCCGCTGCACGCCGTCCCCGTGGTGGGCGTCGACGTCGACGTACGCGACCCGCTCGGCGCCGTCCGCCAGCAGCGCCCGGATCGCGACGGCGGCGTCGTTGTACAGGCAGAACCCGGACGCCGCGCCGGGCATCGCGTGGTGCATCCCGCCCGTGAGGTTCACGGCGTGGTCGGCCTCGCCGCGCCACACCGCGAGCGCCGCCTCCCTGCTGCCGCCGACGATCCGGGCGGCGGCCTCGTGCATCCGCGGGAACACCGGGTCGTCCTCGGTGCCGATGCCGCGCGACGCGTCACCCCGGCCGCCGTCGGACGCCCGACGGACGGCCTCGACGTACGCGGCCTCGTGGACGGTCTCGAGCTGCGCGTCCGACGCCGGGTCGGCGCCGACCACCTCGACGCCCGGCAGGTCCAGCAGGCCGAGCGCCCGCGCGAGCCGCACCGTGAGGTCGAGGCGCAGGGGCGCCATCGGGTGCCCGGGTCCGAAGTCGTAGTCCAGGAGCTCGGGGGTCCACACCACGCGCACCCCGGTCATGACCCACACCGTAGCCGCTGCACGCCGGGGACAGCGCGGGCGTGCCACAGTGGAGCCCGCGCGCGGCCCGGAGGCCGGGCGAGGCGGTCGACGAGCTCGCGCCCCGACCACAGC
>JACXUT010000342.1 GCA_014763765.1 Micrococcales bacterium | reverse complement strand
GATCCCGGCGGTCGCGGCGATCTGGTCGATCGTCGTCTGCTCGAACCCCTGGTCGAGGAACAGCCGCATCGCGACGGCGCCCGACGCGGTCAGGCCGCGGAGCGGACCGCCGCGACCGCGGTGTCGTACAGCGCGGCGAGGTCGCCAATCCCGCCGCTGCGCGTCCACTGCTCCCCCGCGACGTCCAGGCAGGCGATGGCGCTGGCGACGATCGCGGTCGCCGCGACGGCCGCGCCGGCGGCGTCGTGGCCGGCGTGCTCGAGCCGCGCCCGGACGTCCGGCACGAGGAGCTCCTGCCAGTGCAGGTGCTTCTCGATGCTGCGGGACCGCAGCGACGGCGTCTCGTACATCATCGTCGCGACCCGCAGCATCGTCTCGCGGTCCCCCGTCAGTGCGTCGACCGCCGCGAGCGCCTCGCGCAGCGCCTCCCAGGGCCCGGTCGTGACCGGCACGGCCTCCAGCGCCTCGCGCACGCGCTCCCCGTCGCGGGCGAGGTCGCCGAGCACGACGTCCTCCTTGGTCCCGAAGTACCGGAAGAACGACCGGCGGGAGATCCCGGCGGTCGCGGCGATCTGGTCGATCGTCGTCTGCTCGAACCCCTGGTCGAGGAACAGCCGCATCGCGACGGCGGTGATCTCGGCGTACGCGGCCTGGCGCGACCGTTCCCAGAGTGACGCGCTGTCCGGCATGACCCCACGGTACAGGAGGGACTGGTTGACACTCAGTGCCAGCCAGGCATAACGTGCAGAACACCGCACCCCCGCGGCCCGCAACCCCTGGAGCAGCCGTGCCCCTCGCCTCCTACGCCGACCGGACCGTCCTCGTCACCGGGGCCTCGTCCGGCATCGGCGCCGCCTTCGCCCGGGCCCTCGCTGCCCGCGGTGCCGACGTCGTCCTCGTCGCCCGCCGCCTGGACCGGCTCCGGTCGCTCGCTGCCGAGATCGAGGCCGCCCACCCCGTCACCGCGACGCCGCTCGCCGCCGACCTCACCTCCCCGACCGCCGGCGCGGACCTGCACGCCCAGGTCACGTCACGGGGTCTGCGCGTGACCGGCCTGGTCAACAACGCCGGCTTCGGCACGTTCGGCCCGTTCGTCGACGAGGACCCGGAGCGCCTGCTCGAGGAGATCGCCGTCGACGTCGCCGCGCCCGTCCAGCTCACCGCCGCGTTCCTGCCCGGCATGGTCGCCGCCGGGAACGGCTTCGTCATCAACGTCGCCAGCATCGCCGGGTACAACCCCACACCGCGGATGGCCGTGTACGGCGCCACCAAGGCGTTCGTCCTCAGCTTCAGCGAGGCGCTCTGGGCCGAGACCCGCGGCACCGGGGTGACCGTCTTCGCGCTCTCCCCGGGCGCCACCAGCACCGAGTTCAACGCCGTCGTCGGCACCGACGACGCGACCGCGGGCGCCCGGATGCGCACCCCCGACGACGTCGTCGCGACCGCGCTCGCGCACCTCGGGCGTCGCGACCCCGGGCCGAGCGTCATCGACGGCCGAGGGAACCGGGCCGCGTCGGTGGCCGTCCGGTTCATGACGCGGCGCGCCGTCGCGCGGACGACGCACTGGATCACGGACCCCGCGCGGCGACGGCGCGGCGCGGAGGCTCCCGCCGGTCGGTGAGCGGCGGTCCGGCGGACGCGGCCCCGACGGCGGCGGCAGGTCAGCTGATCGACGCCGTCGACACCGAGCCGGCGCCGCTGCGCCTCGTCCTCGGGTCCGACGCCTGGGCCGGTGGCACGGCGGCCCTGGAGGCGCGGCTGGAGCAGGTCCGCGGGCAGGAGG
>JACXUT010000104.1 GCA_014763765.1 Micrococcales bacterium | reverse complement strand
GCCTGCCCGCGGCGGGAGCCCGGCAGCCAGTGCTGCAACCCGGTCATCACGTCGCGGAGCAGCTCGTCGACCTGCCGGTCCCGCAGCGGGTCGTGGTGGCGCACCTGCGCGGTGATGACGGCCGACGCCTCGCGCTGGGCGGCGAACACCTGCTCCAGCCCGCGCTCGATGCGCCGCCCGAGGTCGCGCAGCTCGGCGCGCTGGGGCGCGGGGAGCATCCGCGTGAACGGGTGGCGCAGCACCACGTCGAGCTGCGCGGACAGCGTGTCGAGCCGATGCGGGTCCCCGATGAGTCGCAGCGCCCCGGAGAACGCCCGGCCCTCCACGGTGGACTCCATGACGTGCTCGCCGCGCTCCAGGTACTCGCGCAGCACCGCGCCCGTGGGCCGCTCGTCCTGGCGCAGGGCGGTGACGACGTCGCGCTGCATCGCCTTGATGGACTCCGCGACGCGGGCGAAGTCGGCCGGGAGCTCCCGCACGAGGTGCAGGACGTTCTCCGCCTCCTCGAGCAGCTGCTCGTCGTCCGCCCGCTCGACCTCGCCGGTGCGCTCGATGCGCTCGGCCTCGGCGCGCAGCCGGGCGATCTCCGCCTCGAGCCGCGACAGCCGCACCAGGACGTCGGGGTCGGCCTCCTGCGCGAGGTGCTCGACGGCGTCCAGCAGCGTCCGCACGCGCGACTGCGAGACCCGGGCCCGTCCGCCACCGGCCCGGCCCGCGACCTCGAGCGCTCCGACGGCGTGCGCGGACAGCCGGTACGTCTCCACGTCGTCGTCCAGCACCTGCCGCACCAGCCAGCCGGCGTCGGCCCACTGCCGGCACAGGTCGCGCGCGGTCCCGACGGGCAGGTCGTCCCCGTACCCGGCCGCGCGGAGCTGGTCGAGCGCGTCGGCGACCTCGGTGTGGGCGTCCGCGACGGGCACCTGCGGGCGCTCCGGGGTGAACACGAGCGACAGCAGCGACACCACGAGCGGGGCGTGGCGCTTGTGCAGCAGGTCGAGCATCGGGTTCTGGAAGGCCCGGACGGCGCCCTGGTACGCCCCTTCGGCTCGCGTGATCATCGCCGGACAGCGTAGGTGAGGCGGAGCGCACGTCGTGACACCCGGCCGCCGTCCGGCCGCCGTCCCGGTCCCGTGGGGCCGTCTCCGGCGCGCTCGGGCTCCGTCCGGCTCGCGGACTCCCGATGCGCCCCGGCGGCCCGCCCTCTAGCCTGGACTCTCGGTGTGCCGGGAAGTCTGGTCGGCTCCCCGCGCGGCGACCCTCCACGCGGGGACGCGACGCGCCCCAGGAGCACCCCATGCCGCACCCGACGCACCTGCCCGCCCCCACCGGCCTGCGCCGCTGGGCGTCCGCCGAGACGACCGGCGGGGCCCTGCTGATCACCGCCGCCGTGCTCGCCCTGGTCTGGGCGAACTCGCCGTGGCGCGACGTCTACCACGAGGTGTCGTCGCTGGTGGTCGGCATCGAGGCGTGGCACCTCGACCTCGACCTCGCCCACTGGGCGTCGGACGGCCTGCTCGCGGTGTTCTTCTTCGTGGTCGGCCTGGAGCTCAAGCACGAGATCGTCGCCGGGAGCCTGCGGGACCCGCGGCGGGCCGCCGTCCCGGTCGTGGCGGCGGTCGGCGGCATGCTGGTGCCGGCGGCGGTGTACCTCGCGGTGGTCGGCGTCGCCGGTGACGCGCCGTCCCGCGCGGGCTGGGCGGTGCCGACCGCGACCGACATCGCGTTCGCGCTCGCCGTCCTGGCGATCTTCGGCCGCGGCCTGCCGGTGGCGATCCGGACGTTCCTGCTGACGCTCGCGGTGGTGGACGACCTGCTCGCGATCGTCGTGATCGCGGTGTTCTACGCCGACGGCGTGGCGGCGGGCCCGCTCGCGGCCTCCGTCGGCGCGGTGGTGCTGTTCGCGCTCGTCGCCCGGTCCCCGTACGTGCACCCGTGGCTGCTGTGGGGCCTCGGCCTGGTGGCGTGGGCCTGCATGCACGCCTCCGGGGTGCACGCGACGATCGCCGGCGTGCTGCTCGGCCTGACCGTCCCCGCGCGGCCGGTGAACGCCGAGCACGTCACCCGGGTGCACCGCTACGAGCACGCGATGCGGCCGTGGTCGGCCGTCGTGGCGCTCCCGCTGTTCGCGTTCTTCGCCGCCGGCGTGACCCTGGTCGGCGGCGCGGGCTTCGCGGGCGTCCTGGGCGACCCGGTGGTGCCCGGGGTCGTGCTGGGCCTGGTGCTGGGCAAGGTGGTCGGCATCGTCGGGGCGGTCGCCGTGGTCACCCGGGTGTCGCCGCTGCGGCTCCCGGACGGCGTGGGGCTGCGCGACCTGCTGCCGGTCGGGCTGCTCGCCGGCATCGGGTTCACCGTCTCGCTGCTGATCGCCGAGCTCGCTTTCGCCGGGGACGACGGCCGGGCCGGGGCCGCGAAGATCGCCGTGCTCGCGGGCACGGCGCTGTCGGCCACGGCCGCCGCGGTGCTGCTGCGCCGGGACGCGCGGCGGGCGCGGGCCCGCGACGAGAACGCCGACGGCGTGGTCGACGCGGTGCAGCCCGCGGTGGGCGGCGGGACGACCGGCCCGGGCGTGACCGGCCCCGGCGTGTGACCGCCCCCGGCGTGTGACCGGCCCGGACGCCGCCGGCGCGGCGCCCGGGCCCGCGCGTCACGCGGCCTCGCGCGCCCCCGGGTGCACCGTCCACTCGCCGGTGGTGTGGTCGTAGCAGCGCGAGTTGTCGATCCGGGTGCGGTCGAAACCCAGCTCGGACGCCACGACCTTGCCGACGCGCTCCGGGTCGGGCGCCGCCTGGGCGAGCAGCCGGGTGTAGTCGTGGTGCGGGTCGAGGATCACGGCGTCCGACGGCCCGCGCTCCACGACCCGGCCCCGGTACAGCACGAGGATCTCGTCGGAGAAGTGCCGCGCGGTCGCCAGGTCGTGCGTGATGTACAGGACCGCGAGGTTGTCCTCCCGCTGCAGCCGGGCCAGCAGGTTGAGCACGCCGAGCCGGATCGACACGTCGAGCATCGACACGGGCTCGTCGGCGATCAGCACCTGCGCCCCGGGTGCCAGCGCCCGGGCGATCGCCACGCGCTGCCGCTGCCCGCCGGACAGCTCGTGGGGACGGCGCTGCGCGAACGCGTGCGCGGGCGTGAGGTTCACGCGCTCGAGCATCTGCGCCACGCGCTCCCGGGTCTGCTCGGCGCCGCGCGTCCGGTGGTGCAGCAGCAGCGGGCGGGCGACGTGGTGCTCGATGGTGTGGAACGGGTTGAGCGACGCGAACGGGTCCTGGAACACCATCTGCACGTGCCGCCGGTACACCGAGCCCACGACCGGCGTCCGGTCGTCGAGCGTCACCCGGATCTCCCCCGACGTCGGCTTCTCGAGGCGCGTGAGCAGCTTCGCGATCGTGGACTTGCCGGACCCCGACTCCCCCACCAGCGCGACGGTGCGCCGCGGCACGAGGTCGAAGCTCACCCCGTCGACGGCCCGCAGCGTCGAGCGCCGCAGCCCCTCGCGGATCGTGTAGTCCTTGGTCAGGTCGACCACCTCGACGCTGGTCATGCGCTGGCTCCGTCCTGCTCGTCGTCGAGCACGCCTGTGCGGATGAAGTCGCCGCGCTCGCCCGACAGGCTCGGGAACGAGCCGAGGAGCCGGCGGGTGTACGGGTGCTGCGCCTGGGTGTAGAGCCGGTCGGCGCTGTCGAGCTCGACGATCTCCCCGCCCAGCATCACGGCGATGCGGTCGCTGATCTCCAGCAGCAGCGGCAGGTCGTGCGTGATGAACACGACCGCGAAGTCGAGCTCGTCGCGCAGGCGCACGATCTCCCGCAGGATGTCGCGCTGGACCACGACGTCGAGGGCCGTGGTCGGCTCGTCCATGATCATGATCTGCGGTTCGAGCAGCATCGCCATGGCGATCATGACGCGCTGCCGCATCCCGCCGGACAGCTCGTGCGGGTAGGACGACAGCCGGCGCGGGTCGACGCCGACGCGCTCGAGCACCTCCACCGACCGCGCCTCGACCTCCTTGCGGCCGATCCCCGGGCGGTGCGCCCGCATGGTGTCGGCGAGCTGTGCCCGGACGGACGTCACCGGGTTCAGCGCGTTCATCGCCCCCTGGAAGACCATCGACAGCGTCTCCCAGCGGAACCGCCGCAGCGCCTCGTCGGACAGGCCCAGGATGTCGACGTCGGTGCCGTCCCGGTCGTGGAACGTCACCTCGCCCGCCGCGATCCGCGCCGGCGGCTGGTGCAGCCGGTTGATCGCGTACGCCAGGGTCGTCTTGCCGCAGCCGGACTCCCCGGCGAGCCCGAGGATCTCCCCCGCGTGCAGCTCCAGGTCGGCGTGCTTCACGGCGTGCACGGGCGGCGTGACCTCGTAGACCACGTCGAGGTCGCGCACCGTGAGCACGGTGCGGCGGCCCGAGGCCCCGTCGGCGTGGCGGCCCGTGACCGGCGTCGGCAGGCTCATGCCCGGCCCTCCTTCTCCATGCGGGCGATGCGGCGCATCTGCTTGCGGTGCAGCCGGACCGTCTTGAGCTTGGGGTTGATGACCTCGTCGATCGAGAAGTTGATGAGCGACAGGCCCATGCCGAACAGCGCGATCATGAGGCCGGGCGGCACGAACCACCACCACGCGCCGAGCGACAGCGCGAAGCCGTTCTGGGCGTAGAACAGCATCGTCCCGAGGGTCTGCGACCCGGACGACCCGAGCCCGATGAACGACAGGCCGGCCTCCGCGAGGATGCCCGCGATCACCGCGAACACGAACTGCGAGGCGATGACCGGCAGCAGGTTCGGCAGGATCTCCACGGTGATGACCCGCCAGGAGCGCTCGCCGGACACCCGGGAGGCGGCGACGTAGTCGCGGCTGCGCACCGACAGCGTCTGCGCGCGCAGCACCCGGGCCGAGCCGGCCCAGCTGGTCAGCGCCAGGACGATGCCGATCGTCCACCAGCCGCGGGCCTCGCGCGGGACGAACGCCGCGATGACGATCACGAGCGGCAGGCCGGGGATCACGAGGAACACGTTCGACAGCAGGGAGAACGCCTCGTCCGCGATGCCGCCGAGGTAGGCGCCGTAGATGCCGACCAGGGTGGACAGCAGCGTCGCCAGCACGCCCACGAGCAGGCCGATCTGCAGCGAGCCCCGGGTGGACCACGCGAGCTGGGACAGCACGTCCTGGCCGGTCTGCGTGGTGCCCAGCGGGTGCTCGCCGGACGGGCCGGTCAGGCCGATGTCGCGGATGGTGCTCGGGTCGCCGACGAGCGACGGCCCGACGATGCCGAAGACGGCGATGCCGACGACGAGCACCAGGCCGACGGCCAGCCACGGCGTCATGGTGGGGAGCATGAGCCGCCAGGACGACGTGCGGCGGTGGCCCTCCTCGGCCTCCACCTGCGCACGCTGCTCGGTGGCGTCGGCGATGTCCGGCTCGGTGGCCGGGGTCAGGTTCGTCACGCGCGTCTCCTAGCCCTTGGCCCGCGTGCGGGGGTCGATGAGTCCGTACAGCAGGTCCACCAGCAGGTTCGCGCCGAGCACGGCCAGCGTGATGAACAGGAAGACGCCCTGCATCAGCGCGTAGTCGTTGTTGGTGACGGCGTTCAGCAGCCGGGACCCGATGCCGGGGTACGAGAAGATCTGCTCGGTGATCACCGACCCCGACACCACGAAGCCCAGCGAGATCGCGAAGCCCGCGATGGACGGCAGCACGGCGTTGCGGGCGGCGTAGTGCCGCTGGATGCGGCCGTCGGTCAGGCCCTTGGCCCGCGCGGTGAGGATGTAGTCCTCCGACAGCGTCGAGACCATCATGTTGCGCATCCCGAGCAGCCAGCCGCCGAGCGAGGCGATGACGATCGTCAGCGCCGGCAGCGTGCCGTGGTAGATCGCCGAGCCGATGAACTCGGCGTTCCACCCGGGGTCGAGCACCACGTCGTAGCCGCCCTGCCCGGGGAGCAGGCCCCAGGTCCGCGACAGCAGGTAGACGAGGATCAGCGCGAGCCAGAAGTACGGCACGGCGGCCAGCAGGGTGGTGCCCGGCACGAGCGAGTCGAGCCACGTGCCGGGCCGCCAGCCGGCGAACATCCCGAGCAGCACGCCGATCACCGCGGCGATCACGGTCGCGATCCCGACCAGCGTGATCGTCCAGGGCATGGACGTCGAGATCACGTCGGTCACGGACGCCGGGTAGTACGACACGGAGACGCCGAGGTCGCCGTGCAGCAGGTTGCGCAGGTACAGCCCGTACTGCTGGATCAGGGGGATGGAGTCGTCGCCCCCGAGCAGGAGCGCGTACGCCTCGCGGGTCTCCGGGGTCACCGTGCCGCCACGCTGCTGGAGCTTGGCCAGCAGGATGTCGACCGGGTTGCCCGGGAGCAGCCGCGGGATGAGGAAGTTCAGGGTCAGGGCGGCCCACAGGGCCACGGCGTAGAAGCCCAGCTTGCGCAGGACGTACCTCACGACACTGCCTCCCTCGGGGTGGTCCGGCTCGGGGACGACGACGTCATCGCTGCTACTCCCCGGTCGGCGTGAGGGCCTTGAAGATCTGCGCGGCGTCGAGGGCCGACCAGACCGCCGGGAAGGCGTACATGTCGTCCTCGGTGGGCCAGCCGCTGAACTTCTGGACGTTCCACTCGCTGGTCGTGCCGCCCGTCATGATCGGGATGTACGGCATGTCCTCCACGATCGCGTCCTGGATGGTCGCGAACTCGTCCGTGCGGGCGGGGTCGTCGAAGTCGAGCGTCTGGAGCTTCTCGATCGCGGCGTCCACCGCCGGGTCGCTGAACCGCGCGTAGGCGTTGCCGGCGGACTCCCCGACGGGCGTCGGGTTGGTGAAGAAGTACTGGTAGACGTAGTACGGGTCGGGCGCGGGTCCCTGCCAGAGCGAGTCGATCGCGAGCTGGAAGTTGCCCTTGAGCCGCTTGTCCGTCCACTCGTTCCAGGACGACTGCGTGGAGACGACCTCGATGCCGGCCTCCTTCGCCTGGGCGGCGATCGCGTCGACCGCGGTGATGTAGTCCGTCCAGCCGGTGACGACCTCGATGTTCAGGCTGACGCGCTGGCCGTCCTTGGCGTAGACGCCGTCGTCGCCCCGGGCGTAGCCGGCGTCCTCGAGCACGGCGGCGGCCGCGTCGGGGTCGGCGCTGCCGGACGAGACGGGCTCGGCGACGGAGTCGGCGATCCACTGCTCCTGGCTCGGCACCAGCGCGAAGGTCGGCGAGATCTCGGCCGCCGTGCCCTGGAACGCGAGGTTGTTGAGCTGGTCCCGGTTCATCGCCAGGTACAGCGCGTGGCGCACGGCCGGGTCGGTCTGCGGCCCGGTGCAGCCGAGGTCGGCGTTGGAGCAGGTCGCGAGCACCATCTGGTTCTGGTGCGCGGTCAGGGCGTCGTAGCCCGGGTAGTTGTCGGCGACGTTCTGGATGTCGGGCACCGGGCCGGTCTGCCAGTCGATGTCGCCCGCGGCGAGGGCGTCGGCCCCGGCCTGGTTGCCGGACAGCGAGAGCCAGCGGATCTGCTTCAGCTTCGGCGCGCCGCCCCAGTAGTCCTCGTTCGCGACGAGGGTGATGGCCTGCGGCTTGAAGTCGCTCAGCAGGTACGCGCCCGTGCCGACCGGGTTCTCGATGACGTCCTCGGTCGGGTTGACGTCGGCCCACAGGTGCTCCGGGACGATGTACTGACCGAGGATGTCGGGCGCCTTGACGAACGCGGGCTCGTCGAACGTGAAGGTCACGTGCTCGTCGTCGACGGCCGTCGCCGTGCCGTCGAACCCCATGTTGTTGATCGCAGGGGTCTCCACGAGCATGTCGAACGTGAAGACGACGTCGTCGGCGGTGAACGGCTCGCCGTCCGACCAGGTCACGCCGTCGCGCAGCGTCACCGACAGCTCGGTGCCGTCGTCGTTCCAGGCGTAGTCGGTGCCCAGCAGCGGCACCGGGTCCTCCACGCGCGCCTTGTTGATGAAGTACAGCGGCTCGAAGATGGTCCCGCGCCCGGCGATGTTGGACGGCGAGTAGGGGTTGAAGTTGATCTGGTAGTCGCCGGCCTGGCCCGTGTAGGCCACCAGGGTCTCGGAGGCCCCGACCCCTGCGGTGGAACCCTGGCCGTCGTCGGCGTCGTCACCTCCCCCGCTGCAGGCGGTGACGAGGAGGGCCAGCGCAGCCGCTCCGGCGAGGCCGGCGCCGAGCCGGCGCCGGGGTCGTGCGGTGGTGCGGATCATCGGGTGTTCCTTCCGTCGACGGTGACGGTCGCGGACCGCGACTGGGGCATTCTTACCCTGCCTTAATTACGCGAGTCAACCAACTCGTGCCACGATGCGTGTCATCAGCGGGGACGCGGTCCCCCTGCGGGACGATGTCCGCACGTCCCCTCCGGGCCCGCACCCCGCCGGGACCAGGGACGTCGGTGACGAGAGGACGCGCACCATGGCGCAGGCGACGACCGAGGCGGTGCCACCCCGCGCGACCGGCGGGTGGCCGGCGCTCAACCAGGCCGAGCGCGCCGCGCTGCGCGAGGTGCTGATCCGCGGCCCGCAGTCGCGCACCGAGATCGCCCAGCGCCTCGGGCTGTCGCGCGCGAGCCTCACCCGCGTCACCCGCACCCTGGTCGCGCACGGGCTGGTGGGCGAGGTCGGCGTGGAGCTGCGCGGCCGCACCGGGCGCCCCAGCGAGCTGCTCCAGGCCCGCACCGACACCTACCGGCTGCTCGGCGTGAAGCTCACCGGCGACGTGCTCTACGCCGCCGTCACCGACCTCACCGCCCGGGTGGTCGCCACGTCCGAGGAGCCCATCACCTCGCGCGCGTTCGAGGACGTCGTCGACCAGCTCGCGGCCCTCGTCGCCCGGGAGCGGGCGACCCACCCGGGCCTGCGGGCGGTCGGCGTGTGCCTCGCCGGCGACCTGCTCGGGGCGGGGCGCGACCAGGTCGTCGTGTCCTCGCCGTACCTCGGGTGGAGCGACGTGCGCATGAGCGCCGCCCTCTCCGACCGCACGGGACTGCCCGTGACCACCGAGAACGACGTGCGCGCCCTCACGGCGGCCGAGCACTGGTTCGGCGCAGGCGCCGGGTGCCGGTCCCTGGCGCTGCTCACCGTCGGCACGGGCCTGGGGTTCGGCTTCGTCGTCGACGACCGCATGATCCAGGGCGCCACGGGCCGGGCGGGGCGCCTGGACCACCTGCGCATCGACCCCTCGGGGCCCATCTGCGGGCTCGGCCACCGCGGCTGCGCGAGCGTCTACCTGGTGAGCAGCGCGATCGCCGCGGCGCTCGGCGCCCCCGGGACGACGTACGAGGAGGCCGTCGCCCTCGCGGAGCGCGGCAACCCCGCCGCGGTGCTGGCGTTCCGGGAGGCGGGGCGGGCGCTGGGCGTCCTGATCGCCACGGTCGCGAACACCCTCGACCCGGAGAAGATCGTGCTCACCGGCGACGGCCTCGCCGTGATGCGCCTGGCACCGGACGCGGTCTGGGCGGCCGTCGCCCACCACCGGGACCCGCAGGACGCGGTGACCCCGCTCGACGTGCAGCCGTTCGACTTCACGGAGTGGGCGCGCGCCGGGGCCGTGACGGCCATCCGGGCGTACCTCGAGTCCGCGTCCTGACCCCCGCGGGGCCTCCGCACCGCTCTCCGCCCGCCGCCGGTGGCGTGCGCACGCGCCCGGCTTAGTTTCGTTGCTTGACAAACCAAGTCCCCGCCTTGGAGTCTGGCCGTCCACCGACATCGAGGGAGATGCTGTGACCGCGTCCTCGCACGCCGCGCCCGCTGCGCCCGCCGGAACCCACGCCCGGCCCGTCCGACCCGTCCTGAGCGCGGGGCTCGCGTTCGGCGGCGACTACAACCCCGAGCAGTGGGCGCCCGACGTCTGGCGCGAGGACGTCCGCCTCATGCAGGAGGCCGGCGTCACGATCGTCACCGTCGGCGTCTTCTCGTGGGGGCTGCTGGAGCCGCGCGAGGGCGAGTACGACTGGGCCTGGCTCGACGAGGTGCTCGGCCTGCTGCACGACGCCGGGATCGCGGTCGACCTGGCGACGCCCACCGCCGCTCCCCCGAGCTGGCTCCTGCGCCGGCACCCCGAGCTCCTGCCGGTCGACGCGCACCTGGTCCCGCTGCACCCCGGCGGCCGCCTCGGCTGGTGCCCGAGCAACCGGGTGTTCCGCGAGTACGCGCTGCGGATGACCACGGCGCTGGCCGACCGCTACGGCTCGCACCCGGCGGTGCGGCTCTGGCACGTCAGCAACGAGCTGGGCGGCGGCAACGCGCGCTGCTGGTGCGACGTCTCCGCGGCGGCGTTCCGCCGCTGGCTCCGGCAGCGCCACGGCAGCCTCGACGCGCTCAACGCCGCGTGGGGCACGGCGTTCTGGGGCCACCGGTTCGGCGACTGGGAGGAGATCGAGCCGCCGCGCGGCCACCGGGACGTGCCGAACCCCGGGCTGTTCCTCGACTACGAGCGGTTCTCCTCCGACGAGCTGCTCGACCACTACCGGGCCGAGGCCGCCGTGCTGCGGGAGCGCAGCGAGGCACCCGTCACCACCAACTTCATGGTCGGCGTCGGGCCGCACGTCGTCGACTACGCGGCCTGGGCGCGCGAGGTCGACGTCGTGGCCACCGACCACTACACGCTCGTCGCGGACCCGCGCCGCGCGCAGGACCTGGCGTTCGCCGGCGACCGCGTGCGCGGCATGTCGCGCGACCGCGCGCCGTGGCTGCTCATGGAGCACTCCACCGGGGCGCCCAGCTGGCAGGAGCGCAACCGGGCCAAGGCGCCCGGGGAGATCCTGCGCAACGCGCTCGCGCACGTCGCCCGCGGCTCCGACGGTGCCCTGTTCTTCCAGTGGCGCGCGTCGACCGCCGGGACCGAGCAGTTCCACTCGGCGATGCTGCCGCACGCCGGCACGGGCACCCGCGTCTGGCGGGAGGTCGTCGAGCTCGGGGGCGTGCTGCGGCGCCTCGCCCACGTGGCGGGGTCGCCCGTCGAGCCCGCCCGCGTCGCGCTGCTGGTCGACGACGAGTCGGGCTGGGCGCTGCAGCAGGGCCTCAAGCCGCACCGTGCCCTGCGCTACTCCCGCGAGCCCCGGCTGTGGCACGGCCTGCTGTGGGACCGCCAGGTGCTCGTGGACGTGCTGCCCGCCGACGCGGAGCTCGACGGGTACGAGCTGGTCCTGGTGCCGAACCTCTTCGTCACCGACGCGGAGCGCGCCGCCCGCCTGGAGCGGTACGTCGCGGACGGCGGCACGGCGCTCATCACGTACCTGTCGGGGATCGTCGACCGGGACTCCCGCGTGATCCCCGGCGGCTACCCCGGTGCGTACCGCGACTGGCTCGGCGTCTGGACCGAGGAGTTCCGGCCGCTGCAGCGCGACGAGGTGGTGCACCTGGACGACGGCAGCGCCGTGCACGAGTGGACGGAGGACACCGTGCTGGCCGGTGCCGAGCCCGTCCTGCGCTACGCCGACGGCGACGGAGCCGGGCGCGCCGCCGTGACCCGGCACCGGCACGGCGCGGGCACCGTCTGGTACGTCGGCGCCCGGCTGGGCGAGGCCACGGCCGCCGCGGTGCTGGACCAGGTGGTCGCCGGGCTCGACCTGCGGCCCGCCGCGGAGGCGCCGCCGGGGGTCGAGGCGGTGCGCCGCCTCACGCCCGGGGGCGGCGTGCTGTTCCTGCTCAACCACACGGACGCCGACGCCGAGGTCGTCGCCGCCGGCACCGACCTCGTGACCGGCCGTGCGGTCGGCCCCGTGCTCACGCTGCCCGCGGGCGGCTGCGCGGTGGTCGACGAGTCCGGCGCCGCGCCGCACGCCACGGCCGAGGCGGCGGCCGACGACGACACGAGGGGTGCCCGGTGACCACCTTGACCCACCACGACGCCGCGCAGGACGACGGGCGCGACGACCGGCACGACGACCGGCACGACCCGGTGCCCCCCGCACCGCGCCTGCACCGCCTGCGACGCGCGGGCGTCGACCTCGTCGTGTCGGTGCCCGCGACGGGCCTGCCGGAGGTGCTGCACTGGGGCCCCGACCTCGGCGACCTCGGCGACGGCGAGGAGCTCCGGGCGGCGCTCGGGCGCACCGTCTCGTCGAGCGCCCTCGACGAGCCCTGGCCGTTGACGGTGCTGCCGGGCGAGCACGACGGGTGGGCCGGTCGCCCGGGCCTCGCGGGCTCGCGCGACGGGCGGCTGCTCCTGCCGGCGTGGGGCCCGACGCAGGTCGTGGCCGGCGACGGCGTGCTCGAGCTGACCGGCACCGCCGACGGCCTCGCGCTGCGCACCCGCCTGCACCTGGACGCCGCGGGGGTGCTGCGCGTGCGTCACGAGCTGGAGAACACCGGCACCACGGCCGTCGACGTCGCGGCGCTCGAGGCGACGGTGCCCGTGGGCGACGCGGCGGCGGAGCTGCTGGACCTGGCGGGACGCTGGACGCGGGAGCGCAGCCCGCAGCGCCGCCCGCTCACGCAGGGCAGCCACGCGCGCGAGACCCGGCGCGGCCGCACGGGGCACGACGCCCCCACGCTGCTGGTGGCCGGCACCCCGGGCTTCGGCTCGGGCCACGGGGAGGTGTGGGCGGTGCACCTCGCGTGGAGCGCCGACGCCGTCTACCGCGTGGACGCGCTGCCCGAGGCGCCGACCGTCCTCGGCGCGGGGGTGCTGCTGCGCCCGGGCGAGGTGCGCCTCGCGCCCGGCGAGCGGCTCCGCACGCCGGACGTCGTGTTCGTGTGGTCGGACGCCGGCCTCGACGGCCTGGGCGACCGGCTCCACGCCTCGCTGCGGGCCCGGCCCGGCCACCCGCGCGGGGACCGGCCGGTGACGCTGAACACGTGGGAGGCCGTCTACTTCCGGCACGACCTCCCGGCGCTGACCCGGCTCGCGGAGGTCGCCGCGGAGGTGGGCGTCGAGCGGTTCGTGCTGGACGACGGCTGGTTCCACGGCCGGCGCGACGACCGCCGAGGGCTCGGCGACTGGTGGACGGACGCCGGGGTGTGGCCGGACGGCCTCGCCCCGCTCGCGCGCGTGGTGCACGGGCTCGGCATGGAGCTCGGACTGTGGGTGGAGCCGGAGATGGTCAACCCGGACTCCGACCTGGCGCGCGCGCACCCCGACTGGCTGCTGCACCCGGCGGGCGCGCCCGGGCGCACCTGGCGGCACCAGCACGTCCTGGACGTCGCGCGGCCGGAGGTCGCCGCCTACCTGCTGGAGGCGATCTCCGCGGTGGTCACCGCCTCCGGGGTCGGCTACCTGAAGTGGGACCAGAACCGCGACCTGCTGGAGGCGGTCCACGACGGGCGGGCGGGCGTCGTCCGGCACACCGAGGCGGTGTACGCGCTGATCGACGCCGTGCGGGAGCGCCACCCGGGCCTGGAGGTGGAGTCGTGCGCGTCGGGCGGCGCGCGCGTCGACCTGGGGATCCTCGAGCGCACCGACCGGGTGTGGGCGTCCGACACCAACGACCCCCTCGAGCGCCTCGAGATCCAGCGCTGGACCGAGCTGCTGGTGCCGCCGGAGCTCATCGGCTCGCACGTCGGGCCGGGGCGCGCACACACCACGCGACGGGTCTCCGACCTGGGGCTGCGCATCGCCGTCGCGCTCGTCGGCTCGGCCGGCGTCGAGTGGGACATCACCGGCTGCTCCACCGCCGAGCTCGACCAGCTCCGGTCCGGCATCGCGGCGTACCGGCGGCTGCGCGGGCTGCTCCACACCGGGGCGGTGCGGCACCCCGAGCAGCCTGACCCGGGCCTGCACGTCACGCAGGTGGTCGCCCCGGACGGCTCGGCGGCGGTGGTGCGGGTGGCCCGCACCACGACGGGACCGCGCGCGCTGCCCACGGTGCTGCGGGTGCCGGGCCTGGACGCGGCGAGCCGCTACCGGGTGCGTCCCGTGCCGGAGCTCACCGTCCCGGCGGCGCTCGACGTCCAGCCCCCGCCGTGGCTCGCCCGCGGCGAGGTGCACCTCGCCGGCGCGGCGCTGGCCGGCGCCGGGGTGCGCCTGCCGCTGCTCGCGCCCGGTCAGGCGCTCGTGCTGGAGGTGACGCGGGCGGACTGACCGGACTGACCGGGCT
>JACXUT010000103.1 GCA_014763765.1 Micrococcales bacterium | reverse complement strand
GCGGGGGACGGCGGCGCACGCGCGTCGTGCCAGGAGAGGGTCCGGGCCGGGGGTGCCGGTGTGCGGCTGCCCCGGTGCGACGGTCGGTGTCGCGTCAGCGGGGGAGCCGGGGCCGCGGGCCGGTGGACCGGTCTGCGGGCACAGCCGAGCGTGCGCTGGTCAGCGACACATTCGGCGGGACATGGCGCCACAGTACGGAGCGGCGGGGCGCCTGCGGAACAGGTGTCTCACACTCCGAGACACGCGTCCGCGTGGTGGATGCGGGGGCCGTGCGGCGGGGCCGCCGCCCGTCCCGTGATGCCGCTGGTGAGGCGCCTGCGTGCTCCGAGCGGGTGATTGTGCCCCCGGGGTGTCCGGTTCGTCCCGAACCACGCCGATGTGACTCGTGTGAACGGTGTGACTGGTGTTCACTTCTGTGAATCCAGCCGGTAGCGTTCCCGCGGGGCGCGCCGGACGGTGGCGCCCCGGATCGGACCCGCCCTCCCGGGGCGCGGGAGGCGTGGACGACGAGAGGCGGACGACGTGCGGACGACAGGACGGGTGCGGCTGACCCGCGCCGCCACCGCGGCGGTCGCCGCGGCGCTGCTGCTCCTGCCCGCCGGCGGTGCCGCGGTCGCCGACCCCGACGTCAGCGACCAGGACGTGCGCGACGCCCGGCGCGCCGTGACGAGCGCCGCGGGCGCCGTCGCCGACATGGAGGTGCGGCTCGCCGAGCTCAGCACCCGCGCGCAGGCCGCGCAGGTCGCGGTCCAGCAGGCCGGCGAGACCTACGCCCAGGCCCAGGCCGACCTCGCCTCCGCCCAGCAGGACGCCGCGCGCGCCGCCGAGCAGTACGACCAGGCGCGCGAGCAGTTCGCCTCGGCGCGCTCGACGCTGGTCGCGATCGCCCGCGAGGCCGCGCGGTCCGGCGGGTCGATGGACACCGTGCAGTCGCTGCTGTCGGCCGACGGGTTCCAGGACGTCGTGTCCCGCAACGAGGCGCTGTCGCACGTCAGCGACAAGGCCGACCAGGCGGTGCAGACCTACCTCGCCGCGCAGCAGGTCGCCGACACCCTCCAGCGCGCTGCCGAGCAGGCCGAGGCCGCCCAGGAGTCCGCCGCCGCCGACGCGCAGCAGGCGCTCGACGCCGCCGAGCAGGCGCAGACGGACGCCGACACGCAGGTCGCCGCCGCGCAGATCGAGCGGCAGTCGCTCATCGTGCAGCTCGCGGCGGCCCGCAACACCAGCGCCGAGGTCGAGCAGGCGCGCCAGGACCAGATCGACGCGGAGCGCCGCGAGCGCGAGGAGGCCGCGGCGCGCGCCGAGCGCACCGAGGAGCCGAGCGCCCCGCCGGCGTCCGGCGGCACCGGCGGCGGGACGGACGGCGCGGGCACCGGCGGCGGCACCGCCGCCCCGTCGACCCCGAGCACGCCGTCGACCCCGAGCACCCCGTCGACGCCCAGCACGCCGTCGACGCCCGCGAACCCGAGCACCCCGTCGACCCCGACCCGGCCCACGACGCCGAGCCAGCCGAGCACGCCCGCGACGCCGCCCGCCGGCGGCGGGTCGTCCGCCGGCACCACGTCCGGCGCCGAGGCCGCGATCGCCTGGGCCAGGGCCCGGCTCGGCGTGCCCTACCAGTGGGGCGGCACCGGCCCGAGCGGCTACGACTGCTCCGGCCTCACGCAGGGCGCCTGGGCCGCGGGCGGCGTGAGCCTCAACCGCACGTCGCGCGACCAGTACCGGCAGGTCAAGAAGATCTCGTACGACCAGCTCCGGCCGGGTGACCTGGTGTTCTGGGGCTCCGACCCGAACGACGCGTCCTCGATCTACCACGTCGCCATGTACATCGGCGGCGGCCAGATCATCGAGGCCCCGCGCCCGGGCAAGACCGTGCAGATCTCCCCGATGCGGTACGCGTCGTCGATGGCGTACGCCGGCCGCCCCTGACGTCCCGCCTCCCCGGGCGCCGGGGACCCGCGCACGGCTGAGGCCCGGCACCCCGGGGTGCCGGGCCTCCCGCCTGCTCAGTGCTGGTCGTACCCCGCGTCGATCGCCCGCTGGCGCGAGCGCTCGATCTCGGCCTCGGCCTCGGCGCGGCCGACCCAGTGGGCGCCCTCGACGGACTTGCCGGGCTCGAGGTCCTTGTAGACCTCGAAGAAGTGCTGGATCTCCAGGCGGTGGAAGTCGGACACGTCGTCGATGTCCTGCCGCCACGCGGCCCGCTGGTCGCCCGTCGGGACGCACAGCACCTTGTCGTCGCCGCCCGCCTCGTCGCGCATGCGGAACATGCCGAGCGCGCGGCAGCGGATCAGGCAGCCGGGGAAGGTCGGCTCCTCGAGCAGGACGAGGGCGTCGAGCGGGTCCCCGTCCTCGCCGAGCGTGCCGTCGATGAAGCCGTAGTCGTCGGGGTAGCGCGTCGAGGTGAACAGCATGCGGTCCAGCCGGATGCGGCCGGTCGCGTGGTCCACCTCGTACTTGTTGCGCTGGCCCTTCGGGATCTCGATCGTGACGTCGAACTCCACACCCGCTCCTTCGTCGCCGCCCGGCCGGCCCCCTGGCCGGCCGCGACGGGCAGCTGATCACGACGACGGTCCCAGGTGGCGGTCCGTCGCACTTCAGTCCCCTAGTGTGACGCACGGACGGCGGGGATCCACCCGCGGCGCGGACGGTGGTCGACGGGAGGCGGACGGGCCGGTGGCACGGGCGGGGAGGACGGTCGGCACGGCGGCGCTCGTGGTGCTGCTCGCGGGCGGTGCCTACGCCACCGCCGACGCGTACGACGTGGTGCCCGGGGTGGTGACGCTGGCCCCCGAGGTCGCCCCCGCGGCCCCGTTCCCGACCGCCCCTGCGGCCGGTGCGCCGGCCACGGGCGCGCAGGTGCTGGCGGACCTGGACGCGGCGGCCCCGCTGCCGGAGGCGGCCACCGTGCAGGGCATGCTCGACGGGCTCGCCTCCGACCCGCGCCTCGGCCCCTCGGTCGGCGCGGTGGTGGCGGACGCGCTCACGGGCGAGGTGCTCGCCGAGCACCGCCCGGGAGGGGCCCGCACGCCCGCCTCGACCGCCAAGCTGGTCACCGGCGTCGCGGCCCTCACCGAGCTCGGGCCGGACCGCACGTTCGACACCACCGTGCGCCAGGGCCCGGGCGACCTCGTGGTGCTGACCGGCGGCGGCGACATGATGCTCGCGGCCGGGAAGGGCGACCCGGACGCCGTGAACGGCCGCGCCGGGCTGGCCGACCTGGCCGACCAGGTGGCCGCGAAGCTCCGCCTCGCCGGCCGGGACAGCGCCACGGTCGCGCTCGACACGACGCTGTTCTCCGGCCCGGAGCTCGCCCCGGGGTGGGACGAGGCCGACGTGTCCATGGGCTACGTCGCGCCCGTCGCCCCGCTGGCCGTCGACGTCGCGAAGATGTCCGAGGGCGAGTACCCGCCCCGCTACCCCGACCCGGCCCTGCACGCCGGCCGCGTCTTCGCGCAGCGGCTCGCCGACGCCGGGATCACGGTCACCGGTGACGTGACGTGGGTGGACGCCCCCGCGACCGGTGACGTGCTCGGCACGGTCGAGTCCGCCCCCGTCGCCGAGGTGGCGCAGTACTTCCTCGACACGTCGGACAACACGATCACCGAGGTCGTCGCGCGCATGGTGGCCGTCGAGCTCGGGCTGCCCGGCTCGTTCGAGGGCGCCACGAAGGCCGTGCTCCGCACCGCGTCGGCGCTCGGCGTGGACACGTCCGGGGCGGTGCTCGCGGACGCGTCCGGCCTCGCGGAGGGCTCCGCGCTGCCGCCCCGGATGCTCCTCGGGCTGCTCGAGCTCGTCATCGACCCCGCCCACCCCGAGCTGCGCGAGGTGGGCACCGGGATGCCGGTCGGCGGCCTCACCGGGACGCTCACCCACCGGTTCGCCGACGGCGCCGCGACGGGCCTCGTCCGCGCGAAGACGGGCAGCCTGAAGAACGTCACGTCGCTCGCCGGGACGGTGCTGGACGCCGACGGCCGCCTGCTGCTGTTCGTCCTCATGGCCGACCGGACCGGGGCGGTCGGGCAGGAGCAGCCGCGCGCCGCGCTCGACGGCTTCGTCGACGGGCTCGCGGGGTGCGGCTGCCGGGGATGACCCCGCGGCCCGGCGCCGCGGGTGGTTACCGTGGTGCGGTGCAGCCCGCCGTCGACTGGGACCTGGCCGCCCGGCTCGCCGCCCGCGCGGTGCGGACCGGGCCGGAGGCGACGCGGGCCGAGCGCGAGGACGTCGTCGCCGCGCTGCGGGCGGCCGCACCCGTGGCCGGCGCGCACGTCGCCCGCCTGACGCGGCTCGTCCCGGCGGCACCGGCCGCGGACCTCGTGCACGACGTGCGCGTGGTCGACCGGGCGTCGTGGGCCCGGGCGAACGTCCGGTCGCTGCGGTCCCTGGCGGAGCGCGCCGGCGTCCCCGCCGCCCAGGGCGTCCGCGCGACCGCCGGGGCCGGGCAGGTCGCGGCCGTGCTGGGCCTGCTCTCCGGCTCGGTGCTCGGGCAGTACGACCCGTGGCACCCGCCCGGGACGCTGCTGCTCGTCGCGCCGAACGTGCTGGCCGTCGAGCGCGCGCTCCGGCTGGACCCGGCGGACTTCCGGCTCTGGGTGACGCTGCACGAGCAGACCCACGCGCTCCAGTTCGCCGCGGCGCCCTGGCTGACGGACCACCTCGCGGCACGGGTGGCGGCGCTGCTCGAGGACGACGAGCGCCCGCCCCGCCGGCGGCCCGGGACGTCCCGCGACCGTGCCGGGGGCGGCAGGTCGGTGCTCGACCTGCTCGACCCGCGGCAGCGTGGCGTCGTCGACGAGGTCGGCGCCGTGATGGCGCTGCTCGAGGGGCACGCCGACGTGACGATGGACGCGGCGGGGCGCGGGGCGGTCCCGTCCGTGCGGCGGATCCGGCGCCGGTTCGAGGCGCGCCGCTCCGGGGCACCCGGCACCGCCGCGATGCGCCGCGTGCTGCGGGCGCTGCTCGGCATGGACGTCAAGCTCGCGCAGTACCGGGACGGCGCCGCGTTCGTGCGGGCCGTGCGCCGCAGCGTCGGGACCGACGGTCTGAACGCCGTGTGGACCGGCGCGCAGGCCCTCCCCACGGCGGCGGAGATCGCGGACCCCGCCGCCTGGGTGCGGCGGGTGCACGGCTGACGTGGCCGGCCCCCACCCGGCGGTCGCCGCCACCCGGACGGCCGTCGCCGCGTCCGTCGCGGACCTGCCCGACGGCGCGCGGGTGCTCGTCGCGTGCTCCGGCGGCCCCGACTCGCTCGCGCTGGCGGCGGCCACCGCGTTCGTCGCGACGGCGGGCGGGCGCGGGCGCCTGCGGGCGGGCGCCGTGGTGGTCGACCACGGGCTCCAGCCCGGGAGCGCTGACGTCGCGTCGCGCGCCGCCGCGGCCTGCCGGCGGCTGGGGCTCGACCCGGTGGAGGTCGTCGCGGTCGACGTCACCGGACCCGGCGGCCCCGAGGCCGCCGCGCGTGCGGCACGCACCGGCGCCCTGGAGTCCGCGGCCGGGCGGCTCGGCGCGGCGGCCGTCCTGCTCGGGCACACCCGGGACGACCAGGCCGAGGGTGTGCTGCTCGGACTGGCGCGCGGCTCCGGGGCGCGGTCGCTCGCCGGGATGGCGCCCGTGCGCGGGCTGCTGCGCCGGCCGCTGCTGGCCGTGACGCGGGCGCAGACCGTCGCGGCGTGCGCGGCGCTCGGCCTCGACCCCTGGCACGACCCCACGAACGCCGGCGCGGCGCCCGGCGACCCCCGGCGGTCCCGGGTGCGGGCCCACGTGATGCCGGTGCTGGAGCGCGAGCTCGGCCCCGGCGTCGCGGCGGCGCTCGCGCGCTCCGCGGAGCTGCTGCGCGAGGACGCCGACGCGCTGGACGCGCTCGCGGCGGCGCTGCTCGACCGGGCGCGGGCGGGCGCGGCGGGCGTCGGCGACCCCGGGCGCGACGACCCCGGGCGCGACGGCGCCGGGCGCGAGGGCGCCGGGTCGGCGGTGCCCGACCCCGCCGTCGTGCCCGATCCCGCCGTGGTGCTCGACGTCGCCGTCCTCGCTGCCGCCCCGGCCGCGCTCCGCGCCCGCGCCCTGCGCACCGCCGCGGTCCTGGCGGGCTCCCCGCCCGGCGCCCTGGCCGCCACCCACGTCCGGGCCGTCGACGCGCTCGTGACCGCGTGGCGCGGCCAGGGCCCGGTGCACCTGCCCGGGCGCGTCGAGGCCTCCCGCACGTGTGGCAGGCTTGCGCTGCGCGCCGCACCCCCGGCCGAGCCCGGGGACGACGACGGCGCGCGAGGCACCGACGGGGCCGGCGAGCCGGCCGAGGCGACACAGCGAGGAGACCGGCACCGGTGAACGCCGACGACATGGGCGCGGACCTGGAGCGCGTGCTCCTGACCGAGGAGCAGCTCGGCGCCCGCCTGGACGAGATCGCCGCGCAGATCGACGCGGACTACGCCGGCCAGGAGATCCTGCTGGTCGGCGTGCTCAAGGGGGCCGTCATGGTGATGGCCGACCTGGCCCGCCGCATCAGCACCCCGCTGGCGATGGACTGGATGGCGGTGTCGTCCTACGGGTCGGGCACCAAGTCCTCCGGCGTCGTGCGCATCCTCAAGGACCTCGACGCGGACCTCACGGGCCGGCACGTGCTGGTCGTGGAGGACATCATCGACTCCGGCCTGACGCTGTCGTGGCTGCTGGCGAACCTGCGCAGCCGCGGCCCGGCCACCGTCGAGATCGCGACGATGCTCCGCAAGCCCGACGCCGCCAAGGTCGAGGTCGACGTCCGGTACGTCGGGTTCGACATCCCGAACGAGTTCGTCGTGGGCTACGGCCTGGACTACGCGGAGAAGTACCGGAACCTGCCGTTCGTCGGCACGCTCGCGCCGCACGTCTACGCGTCCTGACGGCGCCGGGGCGCCGCGGAGCCCGGGGCGGGAGTCCCGCCCTGGGCGAACACGCGCCGTCCGCGTCAGATCCACCGTGTAACTTCGGAGCCTCCACCCCTGCGACCGGAGGGACGAGGGGGCACGCCCCCGTCTGCCCATGACACTCAAGCGCCTCACCCGCGGACCCGTCCTGTGGATCATCCTGGCCGTCCTGATCCTGTGGATCGGGGCGAGCGCCTTCATGGGGTCCGGCGTGCAGCGGATCGACACCTCCGACGGCCTCGAGCTCATCCGTGACGACAAGGTCGAGCAGGCGCGCATCACGGAGGGCGCGCAGCGGGTCGACCTCACGCTCAAGGACGACTTCGTCAAGGACGAGCAGAACCTCGGCAAGGACGTGCAGTTCTACTACGTCGTGCCGCAGGGGCCGGCCGTGGTGGAGGCGATCGCGGACGCCGACCCGTCCGGCGGCTACACCTCGGACGTCCCGCAGCAGTCGTGGTGGGCGAGCCTGCTCGGGGTGATGCTGCCGTTCATCATCATCCTGGCGCTGTTCTGGTTCCTCATGTCGTCCATGCAGGGCGGCGGCTCGCGGGTGATGTCGTTCGGCAAGTCCAAGGCCAAGCTGGTGTCGAAGGAGTCGCCGCAGGTCACGTTCGCGGACGTCGCCGGCGTGGACGAGGCGGTCGAGGAGCTCCAGGAGATCAAGGAGTTCCTGTCGGAGCCGTCGAAGTTCCAGGCGGTCGGCGCGAAGATCCCGAAGGGCGTCCTGCTGTACGGCCCTCCCGGGACGGGCAAGACGCTGCTCGCGCGCGCCGTCGCGGGCGAGGCGGGCGTGCCGTTCTACTCGATCTCCGGCTCGGACTTCGTCGAGATGTTCGTCGGCGTCGGCGCGAGCCGGGTGCGCGACCTGTTCGAGCAGGCCAAGCAGAACGCCCCCGCGATCATCTTCATCGACGAGATCGACGCCGTCGGCCGGCACCGCGGCGCGGGCATGGGCGGCGGGCACGACGAGCGCGAGCAGACCCTCAACCAGATGCTGGTCGAGATGGACGGCTTCGACGTCAAGACGAACGTCATCCTCATCGCGGCGACCAACCGCCCCGACATCCTCGACCCCGCCCTGCTGCGCCCCGGCCGGTTCGACCGCCAGGTGTCCGTCGAGGCGCCGGACCTCAAGGGCCGCGAGCGCATCCTCCAGGTGCACGCGCAGGGCAAGCCGATGGCCACGGACGTCGACCTCGGCGCGGTCGCGCGCCGCACGCCCGGGTTCACCGGTGCGGACCTCGCGAACGTGCTGAACGAGGCGGCGCTGCTCACCGCGCGCTCCAACGCGCAGATCGTCGACAACCGCGCGCTGGACGAGGCGATCGACCGCGTGATCGCCGGCCCGCAGAAGCGCACGCGCGTCATGAACGTCAAGGAGCAGAAGATCACCGCGTACCACGAGGGCGGCCACGCCCTGGTCGCGGCGGCGCTCCGGTACACCGACCCGGTCACGAAGGTGACGATCCTGCCGCGCGGACGGGCCCTGGGCTACACGATGGTCATGCCCACGGAGGACAAGTACTCGACCACGCGCAACGAGCTGCTCGACCAGCTCGCGTACGCGATGGGCGGCCGCGTGGCCGAGGAGCTCGTGTTCCACGACCCGACGACGGGTGCGAGCAACGACATCGAGAAGGCCACGGCGACCGCGCGCAAGATGGTCACCCAGTTCGGCATGAGCGAGCGGGTCGGCGCGGTCAAGCTCGGCCAGGACGGCAGCGAGCCGTTCGTGGGCCGCGACATGGGCCACGGGCGCGACTACTCCGAGACGGTGGCCGGCACGGTCGACGTCGAGGTGCGCCGCCTCATGGACGCCGCGCACACCGAGGCGTGGGAGATCCTCGTCGAGTACCGGGACGTCCTGGACCGGCTGGTGCTGGAGCTGCTCGAGAAGGAGACGCTCAACCAGGCGGAGCTCGAGCAGATCTTCGCGCCGATCACCAAGCGGCCGCCGCGCGACGTGTGGCTGTCCAGCGAGCAGCGCGCCGTGTCGGACCGCCCGCCGGTGCTCACCCCGTCGGAGAAGGCCGCGCAGAACGGCTCCGTGGTGCCGCAGGACGAGGCCGCCGCCGCGAAGGACGAGCACCCGGCGGTCGGCGTCGTCGAGGTCCCGCCGGGCCAGACCCCGGACGTGGGCCCCGCGGGCTCCGAGGCGGCCCCGGACGCGCCCGGTCCCGACGCCGGGCCGCGGGCCTGACGGGACGGGTGCGACCGTGACCGGCGCGGACGGGTCCCGCGCGGGCGACGACCGGCGGGCACCGCGCGAGGTGCCGCCGTACGACGCCCCGCGCGCGGAGGCGGCGATCCGCGAGCTGCTGCTGGCGGTGGGGGAGGACCCCGACCGCGACGGCCTGCGGGACACCCCGGCGCGCGTCGCCCGGGCGTACCAGGAGATCTTCGCGGGCCTGCGCCAGGACCCGAAGGACGTGCTCAGCGCGACCTTCGACATCGGGCACGAGGAGATGGTCCTGGTCAAGGACATCGAGGTGTACTCGACGTGCGAGCACCACCTCGTCCCGTTCCACGGCGTCGCCCACATCGGCTACATCCCGGGCGCCTCCGGCCGGGTGACCGGGCTGTCCAAGCTCGCCCGGCTGGTCGACGTGTACGCCCGCCGGCCGCAGGTGCAGGAGCGGATGACCGGGGAGATCGCCGACGCGCTCGTGGAGGTCCTCCAGCCCCGGGGCGTCCTCGTGGTCGTGCAGTGCGAGCACCTGTGCATGTCGATGCGCGGGGTCCGCAAGCCCGGCTCGCGCACCGTGACGTCGGCCGTGCGCGGCCAGATGCGCAACCCGGCGACGCGCGCCGAGGCGATGAGCCTCGTGCTGGGTCGCTGAGCCCCGCGGCCGTCGACGGCAACGGGTCCGGCACCCCCTAGGCTGGCCACGTGCGTCCCCCCTCGCCGCTCCCGCCCGCGCTGACGGCCGCCGGTCAGGCCGGCCGGGCGGTCGTGATGGGCGTGCTGAACGTGACGCCGGACTCGTTCTCCGACGGCGGGCGCTGGTTCACGCCGGACGCCGCGGTGGCGCACGGCCTGGCGCTGGTCGCCGACGGCGCGGACCTGCTGGACGTGGGCGGCGAGTCGACCCGTCCCGGCGCGGCCCGGGTGCCGGTCGCGGAGGAGCTCGACCGCGTGCTGCCCGTCGTGCGGGAGCTCACGGGGCGCGGCGTGCCCGTCAGCGTCGACACGACGCGGGCGGAGGTCGCGGAGGCCGCCGTGGCGGCGGGCGCCGTCGTCGTGAACGACGTGTCGGGCGGCCTCGCCGACCCCGCGATCCGCGAGGTGGTCGCACGGACCGGCGTCGTGTACGTGGCGATGCACTGGCGCGGCCACGCGGACGTCATGGACGACCTGGCGCAGTACGACGACGTGGTGACCGACGTGCGCCGGGAGCTCGCCCAGCGGGTCGCGGAGCTGCGGGAGGCGGGGGTCGCGGACCACCAGGTGGTGCTCGACCCCGGTCTCGGCTTCGCGAAGCCCGGTGCCGCCAACTGGCCGCTGCTCGCCCGGCTGCCGGAGCTCGTCGCCGACGGGTTCCCGGTGCTGGTCGGCGCGTCCCGCAAGCGGTTCCTCGGGCACCTGCTCGCCGGCCCGGACGGGACGCCCGCCCCGCCGGAGGACCGGGACGCGGCGACGGCGGCGGTCTCCGCGCTGGCGGCGGCGGCGGGTGCGTGGGGGGTCCGCGTGCACGAGGCTCGGGGGACGGCGGACGCGGTGCGCGTCGCCGCCCGGTGGACGGCCGCGGTGCCGTCCGGGAAGGACGACCGATGAGCGACGAGGACGAGGTCCTGGGCCGCACGGGCCAGCGGCTCGACCGGATCCGCCTGGTGGGCGTGACGGCCACCGGCTACCACGGCGTGTTCGAGCACGAGCGCCGCGAGGGGCAGACGTTCGTGGCGGACGTGACGGCCCACCTCGACACCCGGCGCGCCGCCGCGACGGACGACCTCGCGCACACGCTGGACTACGGCGCGCTCGCGGAGCAGGTCGCGGCCGTGCTGGCGGGGGAGCCCGCGGACCTCGTCGAGACCGTCGCGGAGCGCATCGCCGCGACCGTCCTCGGGCACCCGCAGGTGCAGGCCGTCGACGTGGCGGTGCACAAGCCGCAGGCGCCCATCACGGTGCCGTTCGCGGACGTGGTGGTGGAGGTGCGGCGGGACCGGTCCTGGCTGCCGGCCGCCGAGCCGCTCGACACGCAGACGGCCGTGCCGTGGCACCCGGTGACCGCACCGGCGGCGCCGGCGGCCGATCCCGCCGCGGCGGTCACCGCGCCCCCCGACGAGGACGCACCGCTGCCGGTCCCGGACCTCGGCGCCGTCGGGCTGCCGACCCCGCCGACGCCGCTGCCCGTGCCCGCCGTCCCGGCCGCCGCCGACGCCACGGCCGTGCTGCCGCTCGCCGGTGCCACCGCCCTCCCCGGACCGGGGGCCGCGGCGCCCGCCCTCGGTGCCGGCGAGCCCCCCGCCGCGGACGGTCCCGGGGAGGCGGGCGGCCCGGAGGAGGGCGCCGGCGTCGACCCCGCCGCCGCCTCGCCGGGAGCGCCCGACGCCGGCACCGCGGCGGACGCGTGGCCCGCGGACGACGACGTCGTCGACGCCGAGCTCGTGCAGGACGCGATGGACGTGCCGCCGGACGAGCCGGTGGAGGTCGTCCTCGCGATCGGGTCGAACGTCGGCCCGGCGCAGGACACGCTGCGCGACGCGGTGGCCGACCTGGCGGCGGTGCCGGGTCTCGAGGTCGTCGACGTGTCGGCGCTCGCGCGCACCGCACCTGTCGGCGGTCCCGACCAGCCCGACTTCCTCAACGCCGTGGTCATCGGGCGCACGACGCTCTCCCCGCGGGACCTGCTGCGGGCCACCGCGGAGGTCGAGCGCCTGCACGGGCGCGAGCGGACCGTGCGCTGGGGCCCCCGGACGCTGGACGTGGACATCATCGTGTACGGGCAGGTGTCCGCCGTGACCGACGACCTGGAGCTGCCCCACCCGCGCGCGCACGAGCGGGCGTTCGTCCTGCAGCCGTGGGCGCAGGTCCGCCCCGACGCCGTGCTGCACGGCCTGGGCGGCGGCCCGGTCGCGGCGCTGGCCGCCACCGCGCCCGACCGGGACGGTGTGCGGTGGCTGGCCCTGGACTGGCTGACGGCCCCGGTGCCGGCGGCCCTGCCCGACCCGGGCGCGCAGCCGGACGCGGGCCCGCAGTGGCCGGACGCGGGGCCGGAGGTCGGGCCGGCGTGGCCGGACGAGGGACCGGCGTGGCCCGACGCGGCCGACCCCCTCGACCCGCTCGGTCCCCCCGACCGCCGGGACCTGTGATGCAGCGCACCCACGCCCGCTCGCTGCTGCTCGTGGCCGCCGTCACGGCGGCGCTGGGGTGGCTCGTGCTGCGGCTGCTCGCCAGCCGGGGCCTGGAGCTGCCGCCCGTGCCGTGGCCGATGGTCGCGGTGCTGCTGCTCATCGCCGCCGTCGTGCTCGCCATGGGCTGGTCCGTGCGGCAGTACCTGCGGGGCAGGCACCCGACGCTCGACCCGGTGCGGGCCGCACGGACCGCGGTGCTCGCCAAGGCCTCCTGCTACACCGGGGCGCTGCTGTCCGGCTGGTACGCCGCGCAGGTGCTCGTCGTGCTGGCGGACCTCGACATCGAGGCGCAGCGGGACCGGGCGACGTCCGCGGGGCTGGCCGTCCTCGGGGCGGTCGTGCTCGCGGTGACCGGGCTCGTCGTGGAGTGGTTCTGCCGGATCCCCCCGCCGAGCGACCCGGAGGACGCGGCGGGCCCCGACACGTCACCGGACGCCGCGCGCGGCTGAGCGCCCCCGCAGCGGCGCCGGCGTCGCGCGGGACGGACCTCCGGGCCGCGCGGGGCTCCGGCGCGGTGGAAGGATGGGCGCATGACCACGCCTGACGGTGGCGCCGCCGCCCTCCCGCAGCCCGACGCCGTGCCCGCGACGCCGCCGGGGCCGGTGTCCCGCAGCGAGCCGTTCGAGCCCGCCGGGGTCGCCTGGACGCCCGTGTCGAGCCGCCTGGCGACCGCGCGCGTCGTGGTCGGGCTCTGCTGGCTCGGGGTGCCGCTGCTGGCGCTGGCGCTCGCCGCCGCGCTGTCGGGCGTCGCGTGGCTCTGGGCGGGGGTCGCGGTGCTCGCCGTGCTGACCCTGTGGCTGCTGTGGCTCGTGCCGCGGCAGGTCCGCGCGATGGGCTACGCCGAGCGCGCCGACGACCTGCTGCTGCGCCGGGGCATCCTGTTCCGGTCGATGGTGGTGGTGCCCTACGGCCGCATGCAGTACGTGGACGTGACGGCCGGACCGCTCGCCCGTCGCTTCGGGATCGCGTCCGTCCAGCTCCACACCGCGTCGCCCGGCACGGACGCGTCCATCGACGGCCTGCCGACGGCTGAGGCGGCCCGCCTGCGCGACCAGCTCGCCTCGCGCGGCGAGGCCCGCCTGGCGGGGCTGTGAGCGGCGAGGAGCGCCTGGCCGGCCCGTCCGGCGCTGCCGTCCCGGCCACGGCCGCCGCGGCCGGCACCGGAGGTGGTGACGCGCGACGGCGCGGCGGCCCTGGTCGACTTCCTCACCGCGCGCGGGCTGCTGGAGGTGGGCGCGTGAGCGCCGTCGTCGCCGCCGCGCACGGCGAGGTGCCCGGCGACCTCGCGCGGCTGGCCGCCCGGCTCGGCGACGTGCACACCGTGACCCCGGACGGGACGTCCGCCCAGGCCGCCACCGCGGTCGTGACGCTCGCGCGCGAGGTGGGCGCCGACGTCGTGCTGCTGCCCGTCTCGCGCTGGGCGAGCGAGGTCGGGGCGCTCGTGGCGCACGCGCTTCGCGCCGGGATCGTGGCCGACGCGCACACGGTGCGCCGCACCCCGGACGGGGTCAGCGCGGACAAGCGGGAGCTGGGCGGGACCTGGGACGTCACGTGCGACGTGCGCGGTGCCGCGGTGGTGCTCGCGACCCCGGTGGCCGACGACGGCGAGGTGCCCGACGTCGTCGTGCACGAGGTGGCCGTCCCGGACGCCGCCGCGGTGGGGCGCGACGTGGAGGTCCTCGCGCGCACCGAGCACGAGCGCGACGGCGTGGCGCTCGCGGACGCGGCGGCGGTGGTGGCCGGCGGTCGCGGCCTCGCCGGCGACCTCGAGCCGGTCCGCGCCCTCGCGGACCGGCTCG
>JACXUT010000102.1 GCA_014763765.1 Micrococcales bacterium | reverse complement strand
CGGTGGGGCCCGTCAGCCGCTGCGGACCCCACCGACCGGACCTTTCTAGGCCACCCACCCGACCCCTCAGGTGCCCCTGGGTGCCCGGGCGGGGCCGAGATGGGTACTGGGACCGCTCCCGTCAGGGGTTCCCGGGGGCCGATTGAGGGTTCCGACGCCGCTCGGTCCGTGCTGCACTGGGTAGTGCGCCCGCCCGTCCGCCGCGTCGCCGGGGAGGAGGAGACCCGTGCCGGTCCCCGAGGAGTACGCCGTCACCGTCGCTGCCGGCTCGCTGCACGTCGAGGGGGCGGCAGCCCGGCTCCCCCACCGCTGGACGGAGGGCGGCGTGGAGGTCCGTGGTGCGTTCACCGGCGCGCACCTGCTGCACCTCGCGGTCGCCGGCTGCGTCCTGAACGACCTGTTCCGCGAGGCGGCGGCGCTCGGGGTCCCGCTGGACGGTGCGGAGGTGACCGCCTCCGGGGGCTTCGACACGGTCACGTGGGCGTCCACGGGTGTGGAGTACGCGGTGCGGCTGTCCGGCCCGTCGCCGGCCGAGGCCGAGCGGCTGGTCGCCGCCGTGGACGCGGTCGCGGAGATCCCGCGGGCGCTGCGCCAGGGCGTGCCCGTGCGGCGCGCGGACGGCCCGGACGTCAGCCCGCCCGCCACCCCGCGAGCTCCGCGCGCGTGACGTAGCCGAGCTTGCGGAGCGCGCGGCTCATGTGGTTCTCGACCGTGCGCACGCTCAGGTAGAGCCGGTCGGCGATCTGCCGGTTGGTGAGGCCCTCCCGCGCGAGGACGGCGACCTCCTGCTCGCGCCCGGAGAGCGGCTCGACGCGCACCAGCCGGGGCCGGGCGCCTCCCGGGTCCGCCGGGGCGATCCCCAGCAGGTCCTCCCCGGCCCGCACCAGCGCCGGCGCGACGTCGGCGCGCGTCGCGGCCAGGTGGCGGGCGACCTCCTCCACGTCGCGGTCCGCGACGGCCAGCAGCAGCCGCACGTACGGCTCGAGCAGCGGCACGGAGGTCCGCGCCAGCACCTCCCGCACGGTGGCGGCCCGCGCCGGGGTCAGGTTCGCCGGGCCGCCGACCCAGGCCAGCAGCGCCGGCTGCAGCAGGCCCGCCTCGGCGTACCGCTGCCCCGCCTGCCACGCGGTCTGCCCCGGAGCCGTGCTGTCGCCCGAGACGGTCGCGAGGGCGACGTGCGCCAGGACGCGCAGCGAGCGCACGAGCGGGTGGTACGACTGCGGGGTCTTGTCGAGCTCCCGCAGCAGCACCTGGGCCAGCGGGGGGTTGCCGGCGTGGGCCTGCAGCACCGCGCCGAGCGTCAGCCCGCGGCGGTGGAACGTCGTCTCGATCGGGCCCGCCGCGCCGAGCCGCAGCGACGTGCTGACGACGCGCCACGCGGCGTCGGGCTGCCCGGCGAAGTACAGGACCTCCGCCAGGACGCACGCGTGGACGCGGATGCCCAGCGCGTCCACCGCGTCGGAGGCGGCGTCGAGCAGCCGGCGCTCCCACTGCTCGGCCTCGTCGATCCGCCCGGACATCAGCAGGCTCTCGCCCCGCAGCGCCGCCCGGTAGTGCACGACCTCGGGGTCGGCGCCGTCGGGGGCGCCCGGCCCGCACGCCCGCAGCGCCTCGGCGGGCCGGCCCGCCTCGAGCAGGGCGGCGGCACGCACCACCTCCGGCCAGCCGCGGAGGAACCGCAGCGACGGGGCGTCCGTCCGCTCGTCGGCGAGCTCGCGCGGCGGGCGCCCCGCGGCCAGGTCGGCGACGAGCCGGCGCTTGAGGTCGCGCAGCCGCAGCAGCGGGCCGAGGTCGGCGCCGACGCGCGCGATCCCCGCCTCGGCGTCCTCGTCCGGGAGGCCCGCCCACGCCGCCCACCGCATGCGGTAGTACGCGTGGAGCACGCGGTCCTCGGCGGAGTCGCGCGCGCCCGGGTGGGTCCCCGCGAACACCGCCGCGAGCTGCTCGGTCGCGGGACGGCGCATGAGCAGCGCGAGGTAGGCGTTCGCGGTCGCGAGCGTGGGGGCGGCGACCCACGCGGAACGCCGGGCGGCCTCCTCGACGGTCGCCCGCTCCCGCACCAGGCCCGCGAGCTCGGCCGTCCACCTCCAGTAGGCGTCGTCCTGCCCGGGGGCCTCGCGGAGCAGGACGGCCGAGAGGTCGTCCTGACGGGGCCCGACCGGGGCGAACGCCGCGCCCGCGGCGGCCGTGACGCGGGCGGCCAGCTGCCGGCGGCGGACCGCACCGACCCGCGCACGCAGGGCGTGGGCGAGGGCCGGGGGCGCGACCCCGAGCACCTCCCCCGACCCCGGGGTCTCGTGGCTCACGACGCGGCCCGCGTCGGCGAGCTCGGCCAGGACCGGTGCGGGCACGAGGAGGTCCGCCACCTCGGCGGGGACGGGCCCCGTCGCCGCCAGGAGCTCCAGCCCCTCGACGTGCTCGCGCGGCGCGTCCGCGAGGAACGTGAACGCGACCGCCTCCACCGGGACATCGGCCGCGTCGCCGGCGTCCACCCACAGCCCGTCCGTGCGGCGGACGGCCCCGGACGCCCGCGCGGCGTCGGCGAGCGCGACCACCGCGCGGGGGTTCCCCCCGGTCTGCGCCATCACGGCGGCGGTGAGCCCGGCGTCCGCGGGCGCTCCGAGCACGGCCGCGAGCAGGCCGGACACAGCCCGGAACCCGAACGGCTGCACGCGCACCACGGCGGGCGGGCGGTGCAGTAGCACCTCCCGGAGGGCCGCCGAGCCGTGCAGCAGCGGATCGGCCGTCGTGGTCGCGACCAGAAGGCACGGGGTGCGCCCGAGCACGCGGCGGACGACCGCCAGGCTCCCGGCGTCCACCCGGTCGGCGTCGTCGACCAGCAGGAGGCTGCGCCGGGTCGGCAGCTCCTCGACGAGCCAGTCCGCGAGCGCGGTCGCGTCCGGCGTGCGCACCGGCGCCGAGGCGTGGTCCAGCAGGGCCGCGAGGTCGCCGGGACCGGACGCCCGCAGCAGCACGGCGGTGGTCCCGCGACGCGACGCGTCGGTCAGCAGCGCCTCGAGCACGCTCGTCCTGCCCGACCCGCGCTCCCCGCGCACGAGGACGTCCCGGCCCCGGGGCAGCCAGCGCTGCACCGCCCGGACGGTCACCCCGAACCCCTCGGTCTCCACCGGCCCCCCGCGTCGTCACGCTGTCGCGATCGGCCAGCATGTCGCGCCCGGGACCACCTAGTCGGCGCCAGCCACCACCTACGCAGCCGCTCGTCCGGCGGTCAGCTGCGCGGCTTGAGGCGCAGCTCGGGGATGGGCGGCGCCGGCAGCGGCGGGTGGGGATGTCCCTCGACACGGCCGAACCGCGACGGGCCCGGGGCGGTGCCGGCGACCTCCGCCTGCCACCGTCCGCGGGCGGCGAGGACCTCGTCGTGGTCCCGGCCGATGAAGTTCCACCACATGACGATCCGCTCGCCCAGCGGCCGCCCGCCGATCAGCAGCACCCGGACGTCCTCGTCGCCCGCGCGCAGCGTCAGCGTGCGGGCGCCCGGCGCGCGGTAGAGCAGGTGGTGGAGCGGGGCCGCCACCCCGTCCACCTCGACGGTGCCGGTGTCGACCAGCACGCCGTGCTCGAAGAGGGGGTCGACCTCGAACGTGTGCGCCTCGCCGGCGCGCAGGCGCACCTCCGCCCCGAGCAGCGGGGCGAACGTCGGCACCGGGGACGTCGACCCGGCGAGCGAGCCGAGGAACACCTGCACCCGGCCGCCGGGCAGCGGCACGACCGGCGGCACGTGGTGGTCGAACGCCGGCGGGACGTCCCGGTGGGCCTCCGGGAGCACCGTCCAGAGCTGCACCCCGTGCAGCACGGTGGTCGCGTCCGTCGAGTCCTCGGAGTGGCTGATGCCGTGCCCGGCGGTCATGAGGTTGACCTCCCCGGGCCGGACCAGGCAGTGCGTGCCGAGGCTGTCGCGGTGCTCGATCTCCCCGGAGAACAGCCACGACACCGTCTGCAGCCCGGTGTGCGGGTGGGGCGGCACGCGCATCCCCCCGGTCGCCGCCACGTCGTCGGGCCCGTAGTGGTCGAGGAAGCACCAGGCGCCGACGAACGACCGCGCCCGCTGCGGCAGCGTGCGCCGCACGGTCATCGCGCGGATGCCGCCGAGCGGCACGTCGCGCGGCTCCAGCAGCTCCGTCCCCGCGGGCAGGCCGGCGCCGGCGGCGGGCTCGGCGACCGGTGTGCAGACGCGCTCGGTCGCGACGGCCTCGAGGTTCGTCATGTCGCTCCCGGTGGTCGCGTGGCGGGGGCGACCAGGGTACGTCGGGCGGCCCCTGGCCCGGCGACCCTCAGCGCCGCCGCACGAGCCCCCGCACCACGGCGACGGCGACGACCCCGCCGGCGATCCACGGGCCCGCGACGAGCAGCGGGTCGAGCACCTGGTGGCGGACGTCGACCCGCCCTCGGCGCGAGGCGACCGGGTGGTGCCGCAGCTCGGACAGCACGCCCGTCTCCGTGACCGGGTCGTCCGGCCGGGTGGACGCCAGCGACCGCAGGTGCGCGGTGGTCGACTCGACCCGGTCGGCGGCGATCAGGAGCAGCCAGTGCGCCGCGCGGCCCTCGCTGAACCGCTCGTACGCGTACCGGCGGACGGCCCCCGCCGGGCCGTGCAGCGGCTGCGCGGTGCCGAAGACCGGCGTGAGCCTCTCGTGCTCGATCGAGCGCTCCCGGGGGGACGTCTCGGGCTGCTGCTCGGGCAGGTCCCAGTGGGCGCCGGTCTCCAGGTCCGTCCGCTCCCGCGGGGAGGAGGGGCGGTCGGCGGGGTCGAGGTCGGCGCCCCAGCCGGGGATGCGGGCGCGGAGCTGCTCGGGGGTCTCCGGCAGCGGCGGCTTCTCGGCGCGGTACGGCATGGTCTGCCCCTCAGTCCTCGTCCGGGATGATGACCGGCTTGATGATCCCGTCGAGCTTCGACGACATCAGGTGGTACCCCTCGGCGATGTGCTCCAGGGGGATGCGGTGCGTGATGACGTCCGACGGCTTCAGGTAGCCGTTGCGGATGTGCTCGAGCAGACGCGGCCACTGCCGTGCGACCGGCGCCTGGTTCATCCGCAGCGTCAGGCCCTTGTTCATCGCGTCGCCGAACTTCACCGCGGAGAAGATCGGGCCGTACGCCCCCATGACGGACACCGTGCCGCCCTTGCGGACGCCGTCGATCGCCCAGTTCAGCGCGACCGGGGACCCGCCCTGCAGCTTCAGCTTGGCGGCGGTGACGTGCTGGATCAGGTTGCCGTCCGCCTCGGCGCCGACGGCCTCGATCACCCGGTCGAACCCCAGGCCGTCGGTGGCCTTCTTCATCTCGACCACGATGTCGTCGTGGTGGGTGTAGTTGCGCGTCTCGGCGTACGCGAACTCCTCCGCCTTGCGCAGCCGGTAGTCGAGCTGGTCGACCACGACCACCCGCCCCGCGCCCATGAGCCACGCGGACCGGGCGGCGAACAGGCCCACCGGGCCGGCGCCGAGCACCGCGACCGTGTCGCCCTCGGCGATGTCCGCGAGCTGCGCGCCGAAGTACCCGGTGGACAGCGCGTCGGTCATCAGCAGCGCGTCCTCGTCGTCCAGCCACTCCGGGATCACCCGCGGGCCGACGTCCGCGAACGGCACCCGCACGTACTGCGCCTGACCGCCGTCGTAGCCGCCGGTGGTGTGCGAGTACCCGTAGATGCCGCCGACGGCGGTCGCGTTCGGGTTCACGTTGTGGCAGTTCGAGTACAGGCCCCGCGCGCAGAAGAAGCACGTCCCGCAGAAGATGTTGAACGGCACCATCACGCGGTCCCCGACCTGCAGGTTCTGCACGGACGCGCCGACCTGCTCGACCACCCCGATGAACTCGTGCCCGAACGTGTGCCCGATCCGGGTGTCGGGCATCATCCCGTGGTAGAGGTGCAGGTCGGAGCCGCAGATCGCCGCCCGCACCACCTTCACCACCGCGTCGTTCGGGTGCTCGATCCCCGGGACGTCCTTCTCCTCCACGCGGACCTTGTACGGCCCCCGGTACACCATGGCTCGCATGGGCGGGCCCCCTCCCGATCGGTCCCCCCAGCCTGCGGAGCGTCCGCCCGGACCGCATCTCGGGGAGAATGGCGCGATGCAGATCCCGGGGGCGCAGGACGAGTCCGCGTGGCGGCTGTGCGTCCTGCTGTCGGCCACCGTGCTCCCGCCCGCGACGGCGGCGCTCCTCGTGGTCATGGCGGCCGGCGGGGCGGCCACGACCCACCTCGTGGCCGTCGGCGCCGCAGCCGTGGGGCTGCACGTCGCCGCCTGGTGGGCTGCGCTCCGGCCGGTCGCGTCGTTCGCGACCGCGGCGGCCGCCATGGCCCTGCTGGCGGTCGTGCCGGTGCCCGGCTGGTCGACCGGGGTGCTCACCCCGTCGTCCCTGTGCTTCCTGCTCGTGCTGTGGCGGCTGGTCGCGGCGGGCCCCGGACGGTGGGCGGGGCCGGCCCTGGGCGTCGCGGTCGCCGGCGTGGCGCTCGCGGAGACCGCCTCCGTGCTGCGCGAGCCGACCGGGGCGGCGCTGCCGGTGTGGATGCCGCTGCTGGAGACGGCGCTGCTCCTCGCCGCGGTGGTCGCGGTGTGGGGGTTCGCGCGTGCCGTGCGGGCGCAGCGCCGTCGCGCTGCGGACCGGGCGGCCGAGCGTCTCGCGCTCGCCCGGCGCACCGAGCGCGCCGAGATCCGCCGGGACCTGCACGACGTCATCGCCCACTCGCTCACGCTGGTCGTCGCCCAGGCGGAGGCGGCGCGGGTGGGGACGCGCGAGCCGGCGACCGCGCAGGCGCTCGCCCAGCTCGCGGACACGGCCCGCGCCGCGCTGCTGGGCCTGCGCGGGATGCTGCGGGTGCTCGACGCGGCTCCCAGCGCCGCAGGGGACGTCGTGCCGTCCCTCGACGGGCTGCCGGCGCTGGTCGCGGCGGCGACGACGCCGCTGCACCGCGTGACGCTGACCGAGCGGGGCGACCGGCGCGTGATGCCGGCCGACGCCGAGTCGGCGGCCGTCCGGCTGGTCCAGGAGGGGATCACCAACGCGCTGCGGCACGTCGAGCCCCCGGTCGACATCGCGGTGGACGTGGACTGGCGGACCGACGACGGCGGTGACGGCGGCGGGAGTGACGTGGTCCGTGTGACGGTGCGGGACGACGGCGGCGCAGGACCACGCCCGGCGGGCCACCCGGAGCCCGCCGCGGGGAGCGGCTCCGGGCTCGCGGGCGCGGCGCGGCGGATCGAGGCCGCGGGCGGCGAGCTGGCGGTCGAGCGCGGCCGGGGCTGGACGCTCTCCGCCCGCCTGCCCACGGTGGGCGCGACGTGACGCCGCCGGTGCGGGTGCTGCTCGCCGACGACCAGGCCCTGCTGCGCGAGTCGCTCGCCACCGTGCTGGCCGCCGACGGGCGCATCGAGGTGGTGGGGGCCGTGGCCGACGGGCGCGCCGCGGTGGCCGCCGTGCAGGAGCGCGCGGTCGACGTGGTGCTCATGGACATCCGCATGCCCGTCCTGGACGGCATCGCCGCCACCGAGCAGGTCGTGCGGCTCAGCCCGCGCACCCGCGTGCTGGCGCTGACGACGTTCGACGTCGACGAGCTGGTCCTGGCCGCGCTGCGCGCCGGAGCCAGCGGGTACCTGACGAAGGACGCCCGCCCCGGGGCGCTGGTCGACGCGATCTGCGACGTGGCCGCCGGGAGCTCCGCGTTGGCCCCCGCCGCGGCGGCGTCGCTGGTGGAGCACCTGCGGCGCGTGCCGGTGCCCCGGCCCCAGGCGGTCGCGCGGCTGTCGCCACGGGAGCGGGAGGTGTTCGACCTGATCGTCGCGGGACGGTCGAACGGCGAGATCGTGGCGCAGCTGCACCTCACGCAGAACACGGTGAAGTCGCACGTGCGGGCCGTCCTGACCAAGCTCGACCTGCGCGACCGGGTGCACGTCGTGATCTACGCGTACGACAACGGCCTGGCCGGTCCCCCTCACCCCGCGGGGTGAGGCCCGCCCGCCCGCCGGGGTGATGTGGCGGCGGCTCCCCCGCTGCGAGGGTCGACGGCGAGGGCCACCGTGGCCCGGCGAGGAGACCAGCATGACGTCCACCGGAAGCGCCACACCCGGCCGCGCCGCCCGCAGCGGGACCGAGGAGCACGCGTCCGACGACCGGGACCCGCGCCGCGTCCTCGCCTGGTTCACCGGGACGCTCGCACTCATCACGGCGCTCGTGCTCGTGCCGCTGTTCGTCGGCGGCGCGGACGCCGACACCTTCAACGCCGTCGTCCCGGGTCTGTCCTGGGCCCCGGCCCTGTCGGCGTTCGTGGCGCACCTCGGCAGCGGGCGCCGCACCCCCTTCCTGACGTGGACGGCGCTCCGTCCGCTGCGGACCGGCCGGGTGCTGCGGACCGGCGCGCTGGTGCTCGCCGTGTTCGTCGCCGTCCCGTCGGCGACCACCCTGCTGTCCGTCGTGCTGGGCGTGGTCGACTGGCAACCGGCCCCGGACGCCGCCGGTCTGCTGCCGCTGGTGCTGCCGCTCGCCGTGCTGGGCATGCTGACGGTCACCGGTGAGGAGATCGGGTGGCGCGGCGCCCTGCACACCACCCTCGCGCGGTACGGGCTGGTGCGCGCGACCGTGGGCATCGGCGGCCTGTGGACGCTGTGGCACCTGCCGCTGCTGGTCGCCTACCACCAGGGCGGGGCGATGGCCGGACGCGAGGTGGTCGCGACGACGGTCAACCTGCTGGTGGCCGCTCTCGTCCTCGGTGCGGCGCGGGCGCTGTCCGCCTCGGTCTGGCCGGCGGCGTGGGCGCACGCGCTGCTGAACACCACGCTCGTGTACGCCTCGTCGAACCTCGTCACGCCGGCCGCCGAGCTGTCCGACCCGGCGTTCTGGATGCTCCAGGTGGTGACGTGGGCCGTCCTCGGCGCCGCGGGGGTGCTCCTGCTGCGGGCTGCGCGGCGCGGCGGGGCAGGCGTCGGCGTCAGCCGCCGACCAGGCGCTCCTGCGGCACGCTGAGCCGCACGACGTCGCCCTCCACGGCCGCCACCTCGTCGCCCGCGGCGTACCGCGACCCGCCGAGAAGCCCGCCGCGGACGCGGACGTAGCCGAGCCGCAGCAGCCGGTCCCGCTCCCCCTCCGGCAGGTCGGAGTCCCGGCCGACGGCGTCGACCACCGCGCCCACCAGGCCGCCGACCCCTCCGGACCCGGTCGCGCGCTGGCCGTCCGCGGTCGCCGCGGCCGGGTCGCCGAGCGACACCTCCGCGACGGTCCCGACGTCCTCGCCGGCCGCGTCGAGGACCGTCATGCCCTCGCGCACGCCCGCGATGGGGCCCTGCTCGTCGTTGATCGGCACCGTCATCGTCACGTCCCCTTCCGTGGCGGGCCGATGGGGCCCCGTCGCCCCACCGGCGCCTCCACCCTCCGTCGGGCGGGTGGGCGCGGCAACCGGAGGTGCGCCCGGGGACGGTGCGGGCCCGGTCGGCAGCCGCACCGTCCCCGGGGTCCTAGGCCCGCCGCCGGCGCGCCCGGACCGCGAGCGCCGTGCCGAGGGCGAGCAGCGCGAGCGCCACCGCGAGCGGCAGCACCACGTCCGCACCCGTGACGGCGAGCGGCCCGCCGCCGGCGACCACCGTGAGCGGCGTCTCCGCGAGGACCCGTCCCGTGTCGTCCCGCACCTGCAGGTGGTGCGCACCCGCCGGCAGGTCCGTCGGGACGGTCACCACGACGCTCGCGGCGCCGTCGACCAGGGCGGTGACCGTGAGGCGCCGGTACGTGGACGCGACGCCGATCTCGGCCTGGTCGCCGGGGACGTGCGCCAGGGTGACCGTCACGCGGTCCCCGGGACGCACCGTGGCGGCCGAGACCGTCACTGCCGGCGCGGGCTCCTCGCCGGGCGCGGGCTGCTCGCCCGGCCCCGGCTCCTCGCCCGGTCCGGGGCTCTCCCCCGGCCCCGGCTCCACGGCCGCGACCTCCACGGCGACCACGCGGGACACGTTCCCGGCCCCGTCGGTCGCCCGCGCCTGGACGGTGACGGCGTCCGTGCCGGGCACGGTCACCGGCCCCGTGTACGCCGTCCACGCGCCGGAGGTGCCCCGCCGGTGCTCGACCGAGGCCACGCCGGACCCGCCCTCGTCGGACGCCGTCACGGTCACCACCCGGCCGTCCGCCGCGATCGTGACGTCGGGCGCCGTCGTGTCGGCCGGCGGGAGCTCCACCAGGCCCGTGAGGGCCGTGCCCAGCGCCGCGGCGGCCGCGTCGACGTCCTCCTGCGTCGTGCCGTCGGTCGCGAGCAGCGCCTTGGCGTGCTCGAGCGCGGGCAGCAGCGGCGCCCAGCTGTCCGCGGTGTACTGCCGGCTGTCCAGCGCGTCCGCCCGGGCGACCAGGTCCTCGAGCTCCCCGGTGGCGACGGCGATGCTCACCGCGCACCACACCAGCTCGTCGCCCTTGGCGTGGGTGAGGAGCACCGACGTGCTGCCCGAGCCGCCGGTGGCGAGGTCGACCTCGATGCGGCCGTCCGCGTCGACCCGCGGCCTGCCCACGACCGACGCGACGGTGCCGTCGAGCGATGCGGCGGACACGACGTCGTCGGCCTCGGCCGGCGTGATCGACGCCCCCAGGACGGCCGTGGAGTCGCGGCCGGCCCCCACCGCGGGCGCCGTGCACCCGAGCTTGTAGCCGCCGTAGACCTCGAGCTCGAACAGGGACAGGCCGTACTTGGTGACCGGCAGGCCGATCACCCGCAGGTACCGGACCTCCGCGTCCGGGAAGTCCACGACGTTGCGCAGCTCGGCGGAGGTCTTCTGGACCCGGGCGAGCTCGTTCCACTCCTGCCCGTCGTCGGAGCCCTCCACGCGGAAGTCGTCCGACGTGGCCGACTCCCACGTCAGCACCACCTGGTTGACGGTGCGCGACGACTCCAGGTCCACCTGCAGCCAGCGCTCGGTGGTGTACGGCGCGTTCTGGCGGAGCGACGCCCACCGGGTGGTGGCGTTGCCGTCCGTCGCGTTGCCCGGCGCGAGCTGCGCGCTGTACTGCGAGTCCGCGGTCGTCGGCCGCCCGAGCGCGACGTTCTCCCGCCCCGCCACCACCGGCGGGGCCTCGGCGATCGAGGAGTCCGGGAACACCTCGAGCTCCCACAGCGAGACGCCGTACTGGGTCGTGCTGCGCTGCACGGTCTGCATCCGCACGTAGCGCGCCTGCTCGTCGAGGCCGACCACGTCCACGCCGCCGTCGCCGCCCTCCGCCGGGGTGGCGTACGCGTCGCGCCACGCGGACCCGTCGTCGGAGACCTGGATCCGGTACTGCCGGGCGTACGACGCCTCCCACCACAGCCGGACGGTGCCGACCGGCTGGACGGACCCCAGGTCGACCTGGGCCCACGCGCCGTCGGACAGGTTGCCGCTCCACCGCGTCGTCGTGCTGCCGTCGGTGATGTTCCCCGCCGCGCCGCTCGACGTCCCGGACACCGAGACCCCGCGACCGAGCGCGAGGTTCACGCTCGCGTCCACCGCGAGCTCCCGCACCTCGTAGCCGTCGCCCGGCCCGTCCAGGAGCAGCAGCCGGACCGCGGTCGCGGCCGTCGGCTCGATCGCGATCCGCGTGGTGCCGCCGGTGCCGTCCTGGGTGAGCGCGTGGTCGGTCCAGGTCACGCCGTCGGCGGTCGTCTGGAGCAGGAACCGGCCGGCGGGGGCGTCGCCCCAGGTCACCGTGACGCCGGTGACGAACGAGCCGTGCTCCAGCTGCCGGGCGAGCCACGCGGTGCCGTCGCCCTGCGATCGCCACGACGTGCCCTCGTCCCCGTCGCCGGCGAGCGCCGCCGCGTGCCCCGCCTGCGCGCTGCTCGCCGTGTACGGCGACGCCGCGTCGTCCCCGGCGGTCAGCGCGGCGGTCACCGTGCGGCCCAGGTCCGCGCCCGAGCCGAGCCCGAACGTGCCGTGCGCGGACGCGTCCGGGCCGGTGAGGCCCACCCGGACGACCAGCCCGGGCCGGCTCGGGTTCGCCACGCTGACGACGGGCACGTCCCCGGACTCGTCGAGGATCACGAGGGCGGGCTGGTCCACGGTGAGCGCGCGGCCGTCCCCGAGGTCGAGCGTCCCGGGCTCGTAGAACGTCGCCATGGTGCGGTGCAGCCCGGGGTGGCGCACGGCCTGGACGGCGCCGTCGTTGCGCAGCACCTCCACCGCGGGGTCGGCGGCGTACGCCTCGACCTCCGCGGGCTCCGCGGCGGGCAGCACGACGTACTCGTAGCCGGCGTCGGTGGGCCGGACCCCGTGGTCGACGTACAGCGTGAACGCGTCACGGCTCACCGGGTCCTCGCCGATCCAGCTCCCCGTCTGGGTCTTGTCCGACACCTGCACCCGGGACCCGGCGGGGAAGACGTACCCGACCTCGTCGTTGTACGCCCACGTCGGGCCCTCCACCGTGGCACCGTCCGTCCCGGGAGCCACCGGCACGCCGCCGACCGAGGCGTTCGGCTTCGCGACGGCCTGGTTGACCGTGGTGTGCACCGGGGCGTCCGAGGTGGACGCGATGCCGGTGCCGAGCGCCACCATCTCGTCGTCGAACGTGAAGTAGCTCTTCTTGCCGGTCGTCGCGGCGCGGTCCAGCGTGTAGACGCTCGCGCCGTAGGTGCCGTCCGAGACGCCGCCGGTGAAGCTGCCGCCGTTGCCGGTCGAGCCGCGCGTCTGCTCCTTGACGTAGGGCGCCGTCACCCCGGGGTAGTGGAACCAGTCGAACGTCGGGCCGAGGTCGAGGTACTCGCGGTTGTTCACCTGGATCGCGGTGGCGCCGGCCGAGTTCCACACGATCTCGTTGCCGACCGACGGCCGGAACGTGGACCGGTACTCGCTGCCGACCGTGCGGCTGGAGTTCAGCCGCGTGAAGATGCCGTAGTCCTCGCGCAGGTGGGACGCGAACTCGGAGCGCCAGAAGTACCTGTCGCCCGTCACGCCGTTGGTGCGGGTCTCGCCGCGGATGCCGTCGAGGACCGCCCGGTACGCGGTGGAGTACAGCGGGTCGGTCCGCACCATGCGGGTGAGCGGCTCGATGAACTCCGACGCGTGGCTCGTGATCCCGTCGACCGTCTTGGGCTGCCGGTAGTTGAGGTAGAGCATCCCGATCTCGCCGCGGATCATCCAGCGGGTGCCCGAGATGATGTAGAACGCGATCGTGTCGAGGTGCTCGCGGCTGAACGCCAGGCTCGTGCCGCGGGACACGTCCGCCCAGAGCGCCACGTTGGTGAACAGCACCATGCCGTAGCCCTCGCTGTAGAGCTGGGCGCCGTGGGCCCAGAAGCTGGCGTCCGGCTGCACGGCCTCCTGCACCGTCCCGGAGTCGTCCACGGCGACGGTCTGCACCATCGTGTCGAACCCGGCACGGATCTTGTCGAGGTCGTGGGTCGCGATCGCCTCGAACAGGTAGTTGGTGGTGCGCCAGGCGCCGTTCGCGCCGACCGGGTCGAGCTTGCCGGTGTTGTGCTCCAGCGCGACGGCCATCGCGTCCTCGCTCAGCACGTCGCCCAGGGAGATCGCGATCCGGCCCATGGCGATCGACTCGCCGATCTCGGTCTCCCACCAGTTGGTGTTCCCCGGGTCGGCGACGTCCCAGTAGGCGAGCGCCCGCTCGACCGCGGTCACGAGCGCGGGGTCCTCGAACCCCTCGGCGTCGGGGTCGCGGTACGCGTGGGTCATCGCGAGCATCCGGTAGAGCGCGGTGTACGCGGACCACACGGAGCCGTTGGCGGAGCTGGTGCGGTCCGCGTAGTCCACGTCCGCCCAGGAGCCGTCGGCCCGCTGGGTGGCCGCGTACTCCCGGGCCTCCGAGGTGCGCGCCAGGTAGATGCCGTTCGCGATGATGATCTCGTCGCCCTGCCCGAGGTAGTACTCCTCGAGGCGGGAGACGATCGTGTCCAGGTCCTCGGCGGGGTCGGCCGCGGCCGCGCGCGGTCCCGCCGCGAGCCCGCCGCCGCCCAGCACGAGGGCGACGGCGAGGGCGATCACTGCTCTGAGGTGTCTCACGTCCAGCTCCTTCGCTGATGTGGCTCGAGGCGCACCGGTCAGGGGGCCCGGTGCGCCTCGAGCCACATCAGCGAAGGAGCTGGACGTGAGACACCTCAGAGCAGTGATCGCCCTCGCCGCCGCCCAGCACGAGGGCGACGGCGGGC
>JACXUT010000341.1 GCA_014763765.1 Micrococcales bacterium | reverse complement strand
CCCCCCGCCGCCGCGCCCGGCTGCCGCTGGGCGTCGTCGCCGGCCTGGTCGTCGCGGCCTTCGGTGCCGGCCTGCTCGGTGGCATGGTCGGCGCCGGCCTGACCGGCGGGGACGACCGGCTGGTCGACGCCGGCCTCCCGGCCGCCGTCGGGGGCAGCTCGCCGGACCGGGCGGCCGACAGCGTCGCCGGCATCGCGGCGACCGTGCTGCCCTCCGTCGTCTCGATCGAGGCCACGAGCGCCGCCGGCTCGGCGACGGGCTCCGGCATGGTGCTGCGCCAGGACGGCTACATCCTCACCAACCACCACGTGGTGGCCGGCGCGGAGGACGCCGGGTCGTCGCTGGTCGTGCTGTTCGCGGACGGGTCGCAGGAGCCGGCCACCGTCGTCGGGAGCACCCCGGACTACGACTTGGCGGTACTCAAGGTCGAGGTCACGGGGCTCACCCCGCTGGCGCTGGGCGACTCCGACGACGTCCAGGTCGGCGACCCGGTCGTCGCGGTCGGCGCGCCGCTCGGGCTCGCGGGCACCGTCACGTCCGGCATCGTCAGCGCCCTCAACCGACCGGTGGCGGCGGGGGACGGCAGCGAGGCGACCGCGTTCATCAACGCGATCCAGACCGACGCGGCCATCAACCCGGGCAACTCCGGGGGGCCCCTGGTGAACGCCGCCGGGGAGGTCGTCGGGATCAACTCCGCGATCGCGCAGCCGCCGGGCGCCGCACCGACCGCCGGCGGCAGCATCGGCCTCGGGTTCGCGATCCCGTCCAACCAGGCGCGTCGCACCGCGGAGCAGCTCATCGAGACCGGCCGCGCCACCTACCCGGTGATCGGCGCGATGCTCGACACGCGCTACACCGGCGAGGGCGTGCGGGTGGCGGAGGAGTCGCAGCAGGGCCAGGCGCCGGTGACGCCGGACGGGCCGGCCGACCGGGCGGGCATCCGCCCCGGGGACGTCATCCTCGCCATCGAGGGACGTCCGGTGACGCAGCCCGACGAGCTCATCGTCGCCATCCGCGCGCGCACCCCCGGGGAGGCGGTGCTGCTGCGCGTGCGCGGCACGGACGGCGCCGAGCGGGACGTGCGCGTGGTGCTGGACGAGTCCCCGCAGGGCTGACCCGCCGGGGCCTGCGTGCCCACGCCCGTGACCACGCCGGGACGGGCCGGCAGCGCCGGGACCGCCCCCCGCGGCGGGCGGTAGCCTGGACGGGTGTTGTTCGACATCAACGGCGGCGAGCTCCTCGTCATCCTGCTCGTCGCCGTGATCGTCATCGGGCCGTCCCGGCTGCCGCGGTACGCCGAGCAGCTCGCCCGCCTCACGAAGCAGGCCCGCCACTTCCTGCAGGACGCCCGCACCCGCGTGGACTCCGAGCTCGGCGACGAGGTCAAGGACATCGACTGGGAGGCGCTCGACCCGCGGCGCTACGACCCCCGCCGCATCGTGCGCGAGGCGCTGCTCGACCCGGAGCCCGGCGCCGCGTCGCGGGGTGCGGCCACCACCCGGGCCTCGTCCGCCGCGACGACCGCGTCCGCCTCATCGACGACGACCGGGTCCTGCGGATCGACAGGGGAGGGCACCGCGTGCGGACGCGTTCGCAGCGGTGGTACGACTACGACGCGCTCGTACTCGCGACGGGGACCCACGCCCATCGGCTCGACGTGCCGGGGATCCGTGCCCGTGGCTCCTTCCTCCTTCGCACGATGGAGGACGCGCACATGCTGCGTGCGTTCCTCGCGGTCCGTGCGACGGAGATGCCGCGGGCGCTACGCGCGGTCGTCGTCGGCGGCGACGAGGTCAAGGACATCGA
>JACXUT010000101.1 GCA_014763765.1 Micrococcales bacterium | reverse complement strand
GGGCCGGGCGGGGCCCTCAGGCGGTCTCGGTGCGCTTCCGGTCCGCGAGCGTCGTGAGCAGCGCCGCGCCCGTGGCGGCGTCGTCCACCGTCACGACGAACGACCGCCCGCGGGTGCGGCCGACCTCGATGGCCTCGCCGGTGCGGACCACGTAGCCCACCTGCCCGTCCAGGCCGACGCGGAACCCCCAGCCGCCGAACTCCCGCAGCGGGCGGACCTGCCGGACGGTCACGGACTCCACCTCGTCGAGCGGCACGTGGAAGCGGGGCCAGCCCAGGGCGGACCGCGCGCTGAGCCCGCGGGCGTCCACGGTGACGACGATGACGGTGCTCGTCAGCACGAGCAGGAGCAGCGCGAGGACCAGCAGGATGAGCGCGGGCATGTCGAGCACGGCGACCAGGACGGCGACGACCAGCGTCGCGCCGCCTCCGACGCCGAGCGCGACGCGGCTGACGACGCGGCCGGTCCAGGCCGCGCGCTCCTGGGCGCCCAGCGGCAGGCGCGCGCCGGCCAGCGGCGCGTGCCCGGCGGACGCGGGTGCGGGGGCGTCCCCGGGGGCGGCCCAGGCGCACAGGCCGCCCGCGACCAGCCCGGCGGCGAGCGCGAGGCCGATCACGGGGTCGACGTCGGGGGTGTCGGCCGCGTCGGTCAGGCCGCGCTGCAGCCACAGCGTCCCGCCCAGGACGAGCGAGCCGAACACGGCCAGGCCGGTCGCCGTGCCGACGGCGATCCGGCGCGTCATCGAGTCCCGGCCCCGCAGCACGGCGAGCAGCCAGATCGCCACGGTGAGGGTGCCGAACACCCCGAGCATGAGCGCGAGCGTCCCGCCCACCGACCCGTACCCGTCGGGGCGGTCCTGGCCGAAGTGGACCGCGACCGGGTCGGGCAGGTCGTCGCGCCACGAGGTGACGACCAGCGCCGTCGCCACCAGCACCGTCAGCCCCGGCACGAGCCCGAGCAGCGTGGTGGACAGCCGGTGCGGCACCGGCGGCCGTGCGGGTGTCCGGGCGGCGGTGGCGCGCGGGTCGGTGGCGGTCATCGGGTCTCCTGCGGGGCGAGGGCGTCCTTGACGAGGCTGAGGGTGGTGCTGGGGGCGAGGCCGGCCGAGCCGGCGGCGGCGACGAGTGCCGCGACCGCGTCGTGCACGGGCGCGAGGTCGGCCGGCGGCCGGTGGGAGACGACCGCTCCGCGTCCGCGTCGGAGGTCGAGCAGCCCCTCGTCGCGCAGGTCCTGGTAGGCCCGCAGGACCGTGTGGAGGTTGACGTCGAGGGAGGCGGCGAGGTCCCGCGCCGACGGCAGGCGGGTCCCCGGGCGCAGCTCGCCGTGCAGCACGCCCGCACGCACCTGGGCGGCGAGCTGCGCGAACAGCGGCTCGGCGGAGGTGGGGTCGATGCGGAACAGCACGAGGCCACCCTAGTTGTTCGATGACAACTAGAACAAGTCAGCAGCCGCACGGCCGTGAGCCCTAGGGTGTGCCCCGGGACGTGCCGCACGTCCCGCCAGCCGCACGGAAGGACGCCCACCATGCCCGGTGCAGCCCACCACATCGCCCTCGTGGCGCACGACAACAAGAAGGTCGAGCTGCTGCGGTGGGCGGAGTTCAACCGCGGCACGCTCTCGCGGCACCACCTCTACGCCACCGGCACCACCGGCACGATGATCGAGTACGAGCTCGGCCTGCCCGTGACGCGGCTGCTGTCCGGCCCGGTCGGCGGCGACCAGCAGATCGGCGCCAAGATCGCCGAGGGCCTCATCGACATGCTGATCTTCTTCTGGGACCCGCTGGAGCCGCAGCCGCACGACCCCGACGTCAAGGCGCTGCTGCGCATCGGCGCGGTCTGGAACGTCCCCATGGCGAGCAACCGCGCCACCGCGGACATGCTGATCTCCAGCCCGATGCTCGCGGAGCGGTGGACCCACCGGCCCGAGCTCACGCCGCGCGGGTGGGACGGCAGCGCACCGACGGAGTGACGCGCGGCCGCGCGCCGGCCCCGGCCGGGGACCGGCGCGCCGCGTCTCAGATGTAGATCGCCGGGTCGTCGACCTCGGGCTCCGGGGGAGCGGACGCCGGGCGCTGGCGGATCTTCGCCGGCACCCCCACGGCGACGGCCCCCGGCGGCACGTCCTTGAGCACCACCGCGTTCGCCCCGACCTGCGCGTCGTCGCCGATCCACACCGGCCCCAGCACCTTCGCCCCGGCGCCGACGACCACGCGGTCGCCGACCGTGGGGTGCCGCTTGCCCCGGCGCATCGTCTTGCCGCCGAGCGTCGCCCCGTGGAACAGCACGACGTCGTCGCCGATCACCGCCGTCTCGCCGACCACCACGCCCATGCCGTGGTCGATGAACAGCCGCCGCCCGATCGTCGCGCCCGGGTGGATCTCCACCCCGGTCACGGCGCGGGACGCCTGGGACAGCAGCCGGGCCGGCAGGCGCAGGCCCGGCCGCTGCCACAGCCGGTGGGCCACCCGGTGCACCCACACCGCGTGCAGGCCCGGGTAGGCGAGCGCGACCTCCAGCCCCGACCGCGCGGCCGGGTCGCGGCGCTGGGCCGCGTCCAGGTCCTCGCGCAGCGTCCGGGCGAACGCCCGCAGGCGGCGCCAGTGGTCCGACGCGCCATGGGGGCCGCCGGCGACGGGCCGCCCGGCCGCGGGCGCCGGGCGCACGGGGGACGGCACGCCGCGCGCCCCCTCGGGGCGGGAGGCGCCGTCCGGGCGCGGCAGCCGGGTGGTGGAGGTCATCGCGATCGTCCGATCAGTCCAGGAGGTCGGCGTACAGGATGGAGGACAGGTAGCGCTCGCCGAACGACGGGATGATCACGACGATCAGCTTCCCCGCGTTCTCCGGGCGCTTGCCCAGCTCGATGGCCGCGTGCAGCGCCGCGCCGGACGAGATGCCGACGAGCAGGCCCTCCTCCTTCGCGGCCCGGCGGGCCACGGCGACCGCGGTCTCGGCGTCCACGTCGATGATCTCGTCGTAGACGCCCGTGTCGAGGATCTCGGGCACGAAGTTGGCGCCGATGCCCTGGATCTTGTGAGGGCCGGGCTGGCCGCCGTTGAGGATCGGCGACTCGGCGGGCTCGACGCCCACGATCTGCACGCCCGGCTTGCGCTCCTTGAGCACCTGGCCGACGCCGGTGATCGTGCCGCCCGTGCCGATGCCGGCGACGAGGATGTCGACCTCGCCGTCCGTGTCCGCCCAGATCTCCTCGGCGGTCGTGCGGCGGTGGATCGCCGGGTTCGCCTCGTTCGCGAACTGGCGGGCGAGGATGGCGCCCGGCCGCTCCTGGACGATCTCGTTCGCGCGGTTCACCGCGCCCTTCATGCCCTCGGCGGCCGGCGTGAGGATCAGCTCCGCGCCGTACGCCCGCAGCAGCGCGCGCCGCTCCTTCGACATGGACTCCGGCATGGTCAGCACGACGTCGTACCCGCGCGCGGCGCCGACGAACGCCAGCGCGATGCCGGTGTTGCCGCTGGTCGCCTCGACAATCGTCCCGCCCGGCTTCAGCTCGCCGGACGCCTCGGCGGCGTCGACGATCGCCACGCCGATGCGGTCCTTCACCGAGCTCGCCGGGTTGTAGAACTCGAGCTTGCCGACGACCGTCGCCCCGACACCCTCGGTCAGCTTGTTGATGCGGACCAGGGGGGTGTTGCCGATGAGCTTCGTCGCGTCGTCGTAGATGCGTGCCATGTCGCGTCCGTCCTTCTCTCGTCAGGTGGTGGGAGTACCGGGGATGACGGGTCCTGCAGCGCACGGCACGGGCGGACGCCCTGCCGTGGGGTCCGAGGCGAGCGCTGGCCGGGGCGTGGCGGACCCGTCAGGGGTGCGACGCGGACGGCTTCGGGCCAGCGCTCTACCGACAGCGACAGGTGCGCCGCGGGGCACGGGACGTCGCGGGGCGCGACAGGGAGCGCACGGTGCTGAACGCGGTGACGCGCATGCCCGGCTCCTTCTCCCGTGAGGTCGGCGTCGCGGCCGACAGGCCCGACAGTAGCCGTAACGCGGGGACCACGACAAAGATGCCCGCGTCGTCCGCCGGGTGCCGTCACCAGGGGTTCCTCCGCGCCGTCGTCACCCGTCCACGGTGCGCCACGCCCCGCGTCCCCGCCACCGGGTGGTGCGCCGCCGTGGCACGATGCGCGGCATGAGGCTGGACGACGCGGTCCCGGACGTGCTCGGCGGCGACTGGGTGCGGCGCACGATGCACCTGCGACCCGACGCGCAGGGCGACCCCGTCGCGACCCTGGTGCACCGCCGCGACGCCGGGGCCGACCGCACCCGCCCGGCCGTGCTGTACGTGCACGGGTTCGTCGACTACTTCTTCCAGACGCACGTGGCGGACGCGCTCGCGGACCGCGGCTACGACCTGTACGCGCTCGACCTGCGCGACTACGGCCGCTCCATCCGCCCCGGACGCGTGCCGAACGACACCCACGACCTCGCCGTCCACGCCGAGGAGATCGACGCCGCCGTGCGGGTGCTGCGCGCCGGGCACGACCGTGTGGTGCTGCTCGGCCACTCCACCGGCGGACTCGTCGCCGCGCTGTGGGCGCACCACCGGCGCGGCCTCGGGCGGGTCGACGCGGTGGTGCTCAACAGCCCGTGGCTGGACCTGCGGGGCACCCTGCTGGAGCGCACCGTCGCGACCTGGGGGGTCGTGCACGTGCTGGGACGCGTCGCGCCGCGGCTGGTCGTCTCGCACCTCGACGAGCACTACGGCCGCGCCCTGCACCGCGCGTCCGGCGGCGAGTGGGACTACGACCTCGGCTGGAAGCCGCACGAGGGGTTCCCGGTGCGGGCGGGGTTCGTCCGCGCCGTGCGCCGGGGCCACGCGGCCGTCGCGGCGGGGCTCGCCATCGACGTGCCCGTGCTGGTCCTGTCCTCCGACGCCACCGGCCCGGACGACCGCTGGCACGACGCCCTGCTCACCACCGACTCGGTGCTGGACGTCGCCGACATGCGGCGGCTCGCCCCCCGCCTCGGCGAGGACGTCACGAGCGTCGAGGTCCCGGGCGGGGCGCACGACCTGGCGCTGTCGCCCCTGCCCGCCCGCACCCGGTACCTGGACGAGGTCCTCGGGTGGCTGGACGTGACGCTCGCGCGGCTCCCATCTCCCGCTGAGAATCGGCGCCGCCTCTGACCGCGGCTTCGCCGTTCGACAGCTACCGGCGAGGTGCCCCACGCGACCTTTCTTGGTGATTGTCGCGTCGCCCAGACGACCAACAGCACAATTCGGGATAAAAGTGTCCGCGCCGTGTGTCGATGTCGCGGCCAGCCGTTTTCGCGATAGGCATCTGCCCGAGGGAGTCGCGTGAGCGATCTCGAGGTCGGGAGGGCTTGTGGACGAGGACGTGCGTGCGGCCAGGAGTGCCGATCGTCATGGCCGAGCGATTGACGTCCTCGTCACGGTCAAGGCGACGCCTCAACCGTCCACGTCGTACGGTGAGACCGTCTGCGTCGCGGGCGTGGCTCTCGACCCCCTGCGACTCGTCCGCCTGTATCCCGTCCCTTTCCGATTCCTCACCGAGGCGCAGCGATTTCCCAAGTACTCAATCGTCCGTGTGAGGGTGCGCGACGCGGGGGCAGACGCGCGCCCCGAGAGCCTGAAGATCGACGCGACGAGCGTGACGATCCTCCGTTCGGTTGACGGGTGGCCGGCCCGGGCTCCGTACATCGAGCCCGTGATCGGCGGCAGCATGTGCTCGCTCGCGGCGGGCGCTGGCGCCGATCCCAACGCGGCCTCCCTCGGGCTCGTCGCCGTCGGCAGCTTCCTGGGCGTCGACGTCGCACCGCACCCAGGCTGGTCTCCGGCGGAGCTCGAGCGGTTCAGCCGGTTCGCCGAGCAGGGCGACTTGTTCCGTGCTGACGTACCTCGGATGCGTCAGGCACCCCGGTTCAAGGCGTGGCTGCGGTTCACGTGTCCGGAGGCTGCGTGCGTCCGTCCTCACCGTGCCGGGATCCTCGACTGGGAGCTCACTGCATTGCAGGGGCGTCTCCACGACAGACCCGATTCGGAGGTGGTTCACGCCATCCGGAACAAGTTCGGGACGCAGATGTTCGCACCGGGTCGAGCCCCCGCGCTGTATCTGGGGAACCAGGAGAACATCGTCCGGCGTCGACAGTTCATGGTCCTGGGGACGTACTACCCGCCCGCCGGCCTCGCACGCAGCCCGCTCTTCCTAGACGGTCTGTAGGGCACGGGACTGCAGCGCGTCCATCACGAGAGACCTGTGGCAGCAGGAGGCCGCGGCCTCGAAGCACAGCAGGGCGACCACTCCCTGTGCCGCGAGTCGCTCGATCTCGGCGAGCGCCGTCTGCGCGTCTGCGCCGCGCAGGACCTCGTCGACGAACCGGCTGTGCGCTGCGGACGCCTGCGCACTTCCCGGGTGGGCGAAGCCTGAGCGGTTGTCGACGGGGTTGCCCAGTGCTCGCAGGTGGACGTAGCCGATGCCCTGCTCGCCGAGGGCCGCGGCAAGGGACTTCCGCGAGAAGCCGCGCTTCCGGGACACGGGGTTGAGGCGCACATCGACGACGGTGCTGCACTCCCAGATGCGCAGGGTCGACATCACCTCGTCGAGGCTCCGGCCCTCGTAGCCGATACCCATCACGTTCCCCACAGCGCGCATCGGGCCATCCTCTCACCACCATGCTGACGCTCTGGCCGCGCGCTGGGCCTCTGCTTCACCACCGCAGACGCAGGTCGAGGGGCCCTTCGGTTGGCGAGGTGCTCGGACCTAGAACAGCGGCCACGGCACCGCGGGCATGTCCCCCTCCGGCCCCGGGAACCGGCCCTCGCGCAGCAGCCGCGCGCACCGGGCCGCCAGCGCGGCGACCTCCGCCTCGGCGAGGAGGTCCGCCAGCGCCGGACCGAGGTCGCCCGCCAGCCCGTCGCGCACCCGCCCGACGCCCGCGCGCTCGTCGTCGTCCAGCGGCGCGCCGACCCAGCCCCACAGCACCGTCCGCAGCCGCGGCTCGACGTGGAACGTCACGCCGTGGTCGACGCCGAACCGGTGGCCGCCCGGCACCGGCAGCACGTGCCCGCCCTTGCGGTCCGCGTTGTTGAGCAGCACGTCCAGCACCGCCATGCGCCGCAGCGCCGCGGAGTCCTCGTGGACCAGCACGACGGGGGAGCCGTCCTCGTCCTCGCCCTCCACGACGGCGCGCCAGCCCGTGGCGGGGACGCGGGCGGCGGGCAGCACGTCGACGGGGTCCTGCGCCGCGTCGGGCTCCTGCCAGAGCTGCACCATCCCGGCGCCGAGCGGGCCGTCCCGCAGCCACGTGCGCGGCACGACGCCCCAGCCGGTGGCCTCGGAGACGAGGTACGCGGCGACCTCGCGACGGGCGAGCGTGCCGTCCGGGAAGTCCCACAGCGGCTTCTCGCCGGCGACGGGCTTGTAGACCACCGACGTCCCGCCGATCCGGGCCAGGAACGTCGCGTTCGAGGCCGTCGTGATCCGGCCCACCACCTCGAGGTCGCCGCGCTCCAGGTCCTCCTGCGGCGCGTCGCGGGTGTCGGGCGCGGTCACGCGTCCCCGGGGTCGCACACGTGGCCGTCGGGGTCCACCGGCTCGCCGCACCGCGGGCACAGCGGACGGCCGGCCCGCACGACCCGGCGCGCCCGCTCGGCGAACGCCCGGGCGCTGCCCACCGGCATCCGCAGGATCATCGCCTCCTCCGGCTCGATCTCCTCGAGCGCGGCGGCCTCCTCCTCGGACTCGACCTCGACCAGCGGGAACGCCTCCACGACGACCTGCCCGGTCGCGGCGTCCCAGCTCAGCCGCATCGAGCCGAGCCGGAAGTCCTCCTCGACGGGCTGCTCGACCGGGTCCTCGTCGACGAGCTCGGGCGTGGCCTCCGCCGGGACGCTGTAGCGGTTGCCGTCCTCCGTCATGAGCTCGTCGAGGATGAGGTCGATCTTGTCCGCCAGGACGGCGGCCCACTCCTTCTCCATCGCGACGCTCGTGGTGCGGCGCCCGGTGCGGGCCTGCAGGTAGAACGTGCGCTGACCGGGACGGCCGACCGTGCCGATCACGGCGCGGTCGGGCCAGTCGTGCAGGTGGACGAGGGTCGGCATGCACCCATGCTAGGAGCGCGGTCCGACACCGTCACGGGGAGCGTCGGCCGGCCCGGCACCGCCGCCGACCGCCGCGTCCCCGGCGGGCGCGGCGCCCCGGAGCCACGACAGGTCGCCGGCGTCGGTGTTCACCGCGACGACCTCGGGCCGCGCCGGGCCGTACCGCACCACCGACACCGACGCGGGCCCCGCCGCCAGCCGCTGGAACAGGTCCAGGTGCATCCCGAGCGCGTCCGCGAGCACGGCCTTGACGATGTCGCCGTGCGTGACCGCCGCCCACACCGCGCCGGGTCCGTGCTCCGCCTCGACGGCGGCGTCCTGCTCCCGCACCGCCGCGACCGCCCGCGCCTGCATCGCGGCCAACGACTCGCCGCCCGGGAACGTCGCGGCGCTCGGCTGCGTCTGGACCGTCGCCCACAGCGGCTCGGCGGCCAGGTCCTTCAGCGTCCGGCCCTGCCAGGAGCCGTAGTCACACTCCGTCAGGCGGGCGTCGACCCGGGTCGTGGGGGCGTCGACCTGACGGTCCGTGACCGCGCGCGCCGTCTGCCGGCACCGCTCCAGGGGGCTGGTCACCACCGCGACCAGCCGGACGGCGGCGAGCCGCTCCGCCGTCCGGGCGGCCTGGTCCCGGCCCACCCGGTCGAGGCGAACCCCGGCGGTGCGGCCCGCGAGGAGACCGGAGGCGTTCGCGGTGGTGCGGCCGTGGCGGACGAGGAGGACGGTGGCCATGGCGCGAGCCTAGGCGGCGGGTCGGTCCGACGAGCCGCGACCGACCCGAACCCGCCGGGAGTCGTCAGTGGATCGGGTACGCCCGCGGCCCGGGCTTGGCGGGGAACCGGGTCCTCGCGAACGGACGGGTCTTTCCGGTCTCGTGCGGCACGACGTCGAACCGGTACTCCGTCGCGTCCTGCTGCCTGACTTGCTCGCGGATCTCGTACGCCTGCAGCACCCATCCGCGGGCCGTCACGATGAGGACCTGCGCGTCCTGCGGTCGTCGAGCCGGCCACCACTGGGCCACGCCCGTGAGCTGGCGACGGTCGAACGGGTCCAGGGTCGGGTCCCAGCTGAACGTCTGCCGCTCGTTGAAGGCGGCGTCCGGATCGCGTCGGCTGGCCCGCACCGTCACGACGAGGGCGGGCCACGGGACGTCGGCCGGGTCGCTCGGGTCGAGGAGCCGGAAGGCGCTCAGCGCTGCCATGTCGTCTTCGGAGACCGAGCCGTTCGCGACGGTGATCAGCCCGACCGAGTGAAGCCGCCTGAGTGTGCCGGGGGAGACAGACAGACGTTCGGCGGCGGCCTGGATGCTCGGCATGGACCCGAACGTAGCGGGAGCAGCGTCTCTGCGAGAGCGGTTTCGCGGAGGACTCGGAACTTGGGGAGGGAGGCGGCACGTGGCTGCCGCCGACGACCTCAGGGAACGCCGAGCCGCGGGCCCCCTCGTGGTGAGGGGCGCACGCTGACTGGTCCCGGGGGCGTCGCACGCGCGGCGGACATCCTGCGGTCATCAGGCGCTCAACCGGCGCGCTGCAAGGACGGACGGAGCGGATGACGGGAATCGAACCCGCGTAGCCAGTTTGGAAGACTGGGGCTCTACCATTGAGCTACATCCGCGCAGGCCCGGCGTGCGGGCTGCCGGACAAGGGTACCCGCTCCGGCGGCACCGTCCCCGCCACTAGACTCGCCGCGACGGGATGTGGCGCAGGTTGGTAGCGCGTCCGCTTTGGGAGCGGAAGGTCGTCGGTTCGAATCCGTCCATCCCGACCGAACCGCCGACGTGTCGCGCTTCCCGGTCGCCCGGCCCGCCGCCGTAACCTGGCGCGATGCTCCACCTCGTCCCGCGCCGCCCCGCCTCCTCGTGGCGTGAGGAGTGCCTGACGCTCCTCGCCGCCGGCGACTGGTACCCGCTGTCCCGGACCGCGATGGCCTGGCGGCTGGACGGCGGGGCGTACACCCCGGAGGCGTGGCTGGCGGACGTCAGCGCCGCGCTGCTCAACAAGCAGCCGAAGACGGCCGTGCACTGCTGCGACATGGCGCTGCACGTGTGGGTGGAGCGCCCGCAGGACCGGGCGGTGCTGCACCACGTGCGCGGCCTGCTGGTGGCCGACCACCTCCGGGACCCGGCGAGCGCTGTGGCGGACCTCGAGCTCGCCGCGGACGGCCCGGCGTGGCTGCGCGACGACACACGTCGCGAGCTGGAGCGGGTGCGGGGGCGGGCCGCCACGTCGCGGGTGCGGGTGCCCCGGGCGGAGCCCGCACCGGAGTACGACGCCGCCTACCTGGACCTGATCTCGGGCCCGTCGTCCTCGCCGCGGCCCCCGCGGCCGGACCCGTTCCCCGAGGACGGCGCGGAGCCCGCGCTGTGGGCCCGCGCGCTGCCGCTGCTGACGCAGGCCTGACGCGGGCGGTCGCACCCGCGGCGGTGGTGGCTCAGGCCGCTCGCCGTCCCGCGCCGTCCGCCGCCGTGCCCGTGACGTCCGGCCGTGCCGCCGCGAGCAGCCGCCGCACGACCAGCACCGAGACCCCCAGCAGCACCGCGTACAGCACCCGGGCGCGGTCGACAGGCTCGGCCAGCAGCGCCGAGCCGCCCCCGAGCCACGCGTACGCGGCAGTGGTCGCCAGGGCCATGCCGACGGACTCCGCGAGGACGACCGCGGCGGCCACGCGGTCCTCGGAGATGCCGTCGCCGCGGGCGGGCGGGGTGAGGCACCGCCCGAGCAGGTCGGGGTAGACGGTGCCCATGCCGGCTCCGAGCAGCCCGCCGCCGGCGACGAGGGCCGCGAGGACGCCCGCCCGGCCGGGGCCGGCCACGAGCACCGCCAGCAGCAGCACGAGCACGCCCGCGGCGAGGCTCCCGGACGCGAGCGCCGCGCGTCGTCGGAACGCCGCGTCCGTCGACGCCGGGTGCGAGCCGGTCCACAGCGCCGCGACGGCCCACAGCAGGCCGGGCGCGGCCACCACGACGGCGACGTCGCGGGTGCCGAGCCCCAGGGCGTCGTGCGCGACCACCGACAGCACCATCGTCGCGCCGAAGTACACGGCGGCCGTCACGCCCAGCGCGGTCAGCCCCGCCCGGCGCCCGGACCGCGCGCGGAGCGTCCCCGCGGGCAGGATCCGTGCCGCGGCGCCGACCATGAGCGCGGCGCCGGCGGGCAGGACGAGCGGCCACCAGGCGCCGACGGGCAGCGCGAGCACGGCGGACCCGGCGGCGAGCACCAGTGCCCACCCCCACGGCGCGGGCTCGGTCGGCACGGACTCCGGCCGCTCCGGCGCGGACCGCGCGACCACGAGGCGCACGACGAGCAGCACGGGCAGGTACAGCACCATCGCCCACCGCCACCCCAGGGTGGTCGCGACCCCGGCCGCGTAGACCGGGCCCAGCACCGACGACACGAGCCACACGCCCGACATCGCAGCCAGCACGAGCTGCCGGTGCCGCGGCGGCAGACCCCGGGCGACGACCCCCATGCCGACGGTCGCGAGCGCCCCCGCCGCCGCCGCGCGGACGGCGGTGCCGGCGATGAACACGACCATGGAGGGCGCGAGCGCGCACAGCACCGCCCCGGCGACCGTCACGAGGGTCAGCACCACCAGCAGCCGCCCGACGCGGAACCGCGACAGCAACCACGCGCCCAGGGGCATCGTGAGGAACGTCGGCGCCTGCGCGGCGGCGTCCAGCGGCCCGTACAGGTGCGCCCCGTCGAGGTCCGCGGCGACCAGCGGCAGCACGGTCTGGGACAGGTAGCGCTGCATCCCCGCGAGGAGCTCGACGAGCACGAGGGACACCGCGAGGGTGACCACGGAACGGCTCCGCGCCGGGGCGGCGGCCGGCGCGTCGTCCGCAGTCATCGGCTCGAGCCCCCTCCCGTGCACGACCCCGGCGACCCGTGCCCCCGGGTGCGACGCGAGCGAGCCTACGGAGCACGGCCCGGGCGCGCGAGGACCGCGCCGGACCGGGCGCGGCCGGCGCAGGACCGTGGTGGGATGCGAGCACACCCCGCGCCCACCTCGGAGGTCCCGATGCCCCGCACCCCGGCCGAGCCCGCCCGCCTGCTCGCCGACCCGCCCGGCGGTCGCCTCCGCACGGCCGGGCGCCTCGCGCTCGGCGCGGCCCTGGCGTTCGCGGGCACGGGCCACCTGACGTTCGCGCGCGAGGAGTTCCAGGCGCAGGTGCCGGGCTGGGTGCCGGCGGACGACGACGCGGTGGTGCTCGGCTCGGGCGTCGTCGAGATCGCGCTCGGGGCGGCGCTCGCCCTCGCGCCGCGGCGGTACCGGGCTGCCGGGGGCTGGGTGGCGGCGGCGTTCTTCGTCGCGGTGTTCCCGGGCAACGTGTCGCAGTACCTCACGCACACCGACGCCTTCGGTCTCGACTCGGACGCGAAGCGCGCGGCCCGGCTGCCGTTCCAGGTGGGGCTGGTGGCGTGGGCGCTGTGGTCGACGGGCGCGTGGCGGGCCTGGCGGGACGCCCGGCGCGCGCGCTGAGGCCGGGCGTCGCGAGGGCGTCCGGCCCGGGAGCGCCTGCCGTCCGCGCGCCTCCGCTTTGGCGGCGGTCCCGGCCCGTGGCGTAGGATCGTCGGGCCGGTGCGAGCGATCAGTCATGCCCGCACGCGCCGCAGCGTGCCGCCCACGGGGGAGCGAGGATCCGCCTCGCCGGTGCGCCCGAGCGCCCCACGCCGGACCCCCGGCACCGACCGTCCGAGCAGTTGGAGACCACTGAAGTGAAGAGCGCCGTCGAGACCCTGGAGCCCACCAAGGTCAGGCTGACCGTCGAGGTTCCGTACGACGAGCTCAAGCCGAGCATCGATCACGCCTACGCGCACATCGCGGAGCAGGTGACCATCCCCGGCTTCCGCAAGGGCAAGGTCCCGCCGCGGATCATCGACCAGCGCGTCGGCCGCCCGGCCGTCATGGAGCACGCCGTCAACGAGGGCCTGTCCGGCTTCTACGCCGAGGCCGTCCGCGAGAACAAGCTGCGCCCGCTCGGCCAGCCCGAGGTCGACGTCACCAAGGTCCCCGGCCTGGTGGCCGGCGACACCGACGGCGACCTGGTCTTCACGGCCGAGGTCGAGGTCCGCCCCGAGATCGAGATCCCCGAGATCGACGGCCTGTCCGTGACGGTCGACGACTCGGCCATCACCGACGAGGACGTGCAGGGCCGCCTGGACGCGCTGCGTGAGCGCTTCGGCTCGCTGGTCGGCGTCGACCGCCCGGCCGCCGAGAAGGACTTCGCGGTGATCGACCTGGTCGCCAAGATCGACGGCGAGGAGGTCGACACGGTCTCCGGCGTCTCCTACCAGATCGGCTCCGGCAACATGCTCGAGGGCCTCGACGAGGCGCTCACCGGGCTGTCGGCCGGCGAGACCACCACGTTCTCCACCACGCTGGTCGGCGGCGAGCACGCGGGCGAGCAGGCCGAGGTCACCGTCACCGCGACCTCCGTCAAGGAGCGCGAGCTGCCCGAGGCGGACGACGACTTCGCGCAGATGGCGTCCGAGTTCGACACCATCGACGAGCTCCTGGCGGACCTCCGCGAGCAGGCCGGCCGCATCAAGGGCCAGAACCAGGCCGTCCAGGCGCGGGACCTGCTGCTGGAGCAGCTGCTCGAGCAGATCGAGATCCCCGTCCCGCAGGGCGCCGTCGAGGCCGAGGTGCACCGCCACCTCGAGTCCGAGGGCCGCCTGGAGGACGACACGCACCGCGCCGAGGTGACCGAGCAGGCGCAGACCGCGCTGCGCAACCAGATCCTCCTGGACACCCTGGCCGAGAAGCTCGAGGTCAAGGTCAACCAGGGCGAGCTCGTCGACTACCTGGTGAGCGCGTCCCGCCAGTACGGCATGGACCCGAACACGTTCATCCAGACCATCGACCAGCAGGGCCAGATCCCGGCCATGGTCGCCGAGGTCGCGCGCTCCAAGGCGCTGGCCGTCGCCCTGCGCCACGTGGCCGTCGTCGACGGCTCCGGTGCCGCGGTCGACCTGTCCGAGTACATCGGCTCGGACGAGGACGACGCCGCCCAGGAGGCCGCCGAGACCGACCAGGCCGAGGCCACCGAGCCGGAGGCCGCCGAGGCCGACGCCAAGGCCTGACCCGGCACGACCCCGAGGGGCCCCGCACCACACCGGTGCGGGGCCCCTCGCGCATCCTCGCCCACCCTTCCCGC
>JACXUT010000100.1 GCA_014763765.1 Micrococcales bacterium | reverse complement strand
GCTCCGCCCCCGCGGCGCGGTCGCCGGGGGAGCCGGGGGAGGCGACCGCGCCGCGGGGGCGGAGCCGGTCGCCCGGGCGTGACGCCCCGGCTACGCGGGCTCGGCGTCCCGGCCGGTGCGCGGGTACGGCACCGTACCGAGCGGCACGGCGTGGTGCTCGTGCTCGCGCGCCTCGTGCCCCACCTCGGCGAGCGCGACCGGGAGGGTCGCCGTGCCCGTGAACACGAAGAGCTTGTAGCCGACGTACCGCCCGATGGTGCCGAGCACGATGCCGGCGACGTTCGCCACGTTGTCGGCGAACGGGCCGGTGAACCCCAGCACGTAGTGCGAGAACGCCAGCGAGCCGACGGTCAGCCCGATGCCGACCACGTTGATGAGCGCGAACAGCACGAACTCCCGGCCGCGCCGGGCGGTGCGCTGGTCGGCGAACGTCCAGTGCCGGCTGCCGACCCAGGACACGAGCGTCGCGAGCAGCACCGCCACGATGCGCGCGGTGAGCGGCTTGCCGTGCAGCAGGTCGACCGGGCCGAAGCGCAGCAGGTTGTACGTGCCCATGTCCACGACGAACGCCACCGTGCCCACCGACCCGAACCGCGCGAGCTCCAGCGCCCGCGCCCGCAGGCCGTCGCGCCGGCTGCCGCCCCCGGGTGCGTGCCGGGGCGCCACGAGGCCCGGCGCGCTGGAGGAGGTCACCGGGACACGGTAGTCCCCGCGGCTGGGGGCTCGCTGTGCGTCGGTGGGCGGAACGACCCGCCCGGCGGGCCGGGCGGTCCCACCCGGCGGTGGTCGCGCGGGGACCGCCGGCCGCGGGTCGGTTAGGCTCCACGCTCGTGGCAGCACCCGTGGTGGCAGTGGTCGGTGGCGGTCAGCTCGCGCGCATGATGGCGCCGGCGGCGACCGCGTTGGGGCTCCACCTGCGGGTGCTGGTCGAGGACGCCGCGTCGTCGGCGGCCCAGGTGGTCGTGGACGCCCCGGTGGGCGCGGCCGCGGACCCGGTGGCCGTCGAGGCGCTGGTCGCGGGGGCGGACGCCCTGACCTTCGAGCACGAGCACGTGCCCGGCGGGCTGCTCACGGAGCTGGTGGACCGCGGCGTCGCGGTGCGGCCCGGGCCGGACGCGCTGGTGCACGCGCAGGACAAGATCGTCATGCGGACCCGGCTGACGGCCCTCGGCGTGCCGTGCCCGCGCTGGGCGGCCGTGGGCTCCCGCGAGGACCTGGCGGCGTTCCTCGCGGAGGGTGACGGCACGGCCGTCGTGAAGACCGCCCGCGGCGGCTACGACGGCAAGGGCGTGCGGGTGGTGCGCGACGCCGACGGGGCGGACGACTGGCTGTCCGCCGCGGCCGACGGCACCGGAGCGCCGCTGCTCGCGGAGGAGCGGGTGCCCTTCACGCGCGAGCTGGCCGCCCTCGTCGCCCGCTCGCCGTCCGGCGAGGTCCGCACGTGGCCGGTCGTCGAGTCGGTGCAGGTCGACGGGGTCTGCTCCGAGGTGGTCGCGCCGGCGCCGGGCCTGGACCCGCGCACCGCCGCCCGGGCCGAGGGCATCGCCCGCGCGGTGGCCGAGGGGCTGGACGTCACGGGCGTGCTCGCCGTCGAGCTGTTCGAGGTGCCGGACCCCGACGGCGGCGCCCCGCGGGTGCTGGTGAACGAGCTCGCGATGCGCCCGCACAACTCCGGGCACTGGACGATCGACGGCGCCGTCACGAGTCAGTTCGAGCAGCACCTGCGCGCGGTCCTCGACCTGCCGCTCGGGTCCACGGACGCCCGCGCGCCCTGGACCGTCATGGCGAACGTCCTCGGGAGCAGCCGGGAGGCGCTCACCGACGGGCTGGCCGCGGTCGCCGCGCTCGACCCGGGCGCCAAGGTGCACCTGTACGGCAAGGGCGTGCGCCCCGGCCGCAAGCTCGGCCACGTCACGGTGACCGGCGACGACCTGGACGATGTCCGCCGCCGGGCCGCCGCCGCCGCAGCCGTGCTGCGCGGCGACACCGCCTGACGTCCCGCGAACCCGACCCGCAGCAGCACCCCGGAGGTGGAGATGGACCCGCTCGTCGGCATCGTCATGGGCTCGGACTCGGACTGGCCCGTCATGGAGGCCGCGGCGCAGGCGCTCGCGGAGCTCGAGGTGCCGGTGGAGGTCGACGTCGTGTCGGCCCACCGCCAGCCGGACAAGATGGTCGCGTACGGCCGCGGGGCGGCGGACCGCGGCCTGCGGGTCGTCGTCGCCGGGGCGGGCGGCGCCGCCCACCTGCCGGGCATGCTCGCCGCCGTGACGCCGCTGCCGGTGGTCGGGGTGCCGGTGCCGCTCTCCCGGCTGGACGGGCTGGACTCGCTGCTGTCGATCGTCCAGATGCCCGCGGGCGTGCCGGTCGCGACCGTCTCCATCGGGGGTGCGCGCAACGCCGGCCTGCTCGCGGCGCGCATCATCGGGTCCGGCACGGACGACACCGCCCTCCGGGTCGCCGCGGCCATGCGCGCGTTCCAGGACGACCTGCGGGCGCAGGCCGACGCCAAGGGGGAGCGGCTGCGCGCCCAGCACGGCGACGGGCGCCGGCCGGCCGTGGGGTTCGGGGGCTGACCGGCACGGGAGCGCGCGGGGGCCGCGCGGGGGCCGCCGTCGGGCCCCGTGAAGGTCTCGTCGAGACGTCCGGGACCACGCCCGCTCGACAGGCGGAGGTCGCGGGGCCCGCTTAGCGTCGAGCGGGTGACGACCACCGCGCCGGCCCGGAGCCACCTCCCCGCCACCGCCGACCCGTCGCCCGCCGCCCCCGGGCGCGGGTCACGCCTCGCCGCGCTCGACGGCCTGCGGTTCCTCGCCGCCGTCGGCGTGCTGGCGTACCACTTCACGACCCGGCAGACCGACGCCTGGGGCCGGGACCTCGCCGAGGTGGCGCCCGCGGTGTCGTCGTGGGCGGTCTACGCGTCGCTGGGCCCGGAGCTGTTCTTCGTGATCAGCGGGTTCGTCATCCTCATGACGGCGTGGGGTCGCTCGGTGCCGGACATCGTCGGGTCCCGCGTCGGCCGCCTGTACCCGGCGTACTGGGTCGCGGTCCTGGCGACCGGGGCGCTGCTGCTGCTGATCTGGCCCGGCAAGGAGGTCACCGGCGACCAGGTGCTGGTGAACCTCACGCTGCTGCAGAGCCTGGTCGACGTCAACCACGTCGACGGCGTCTACTGGACGCTCTGGGTGGAGCTGCGGTTCTACCTGCTCATCGCGCTGTTCGCCGCGTTCGGGATCACCCGCCGCCGGGTGCTGTGGTTCGCGGCGCTGTGGCCGGCGGCCGCCCTGCTGGCCCGGGTGGCGGGCCTCACGGACGCGGTCGTGTGGCTGGTCGCGCCGTACGCGCCGCTCTTCGCCGCCGGGATGGTGCTGTACGTGATCCACCGCACGGGCCACGCGCTGGTGCCGTGGCTGCTGGTCGCGGGCAACGCCGCCCTGGCCACCGCGGCGCTGGTCCCGGCGCGCATGGCCTCGCTCGGCGAGAACTCGGTGGTCGCGCCGCGGCCGGCCCTGCTGACGGCGTCGCTGCTCGGCTGCGTCGCGCTGGTCGCGCTGGTGTCGCTGACGCCCGCCGCCCGGTGGCGGTGGGCCGGGCTGACCGCGGCCGGGGCGCTCACGTACCCGCTGTACCTGACGCACGAGTACTGGGGTCTCTGGGTGGTGCACCTGCTGTCCGGGCGGGTCCCGGTGTGGGTCGTGCTCGCGGCGGCGACCGCGCTGTCGCTCGTCCTCGCGTGGCTCGTGCACCGGTTCGTGGAGAAGCCGTTCGGCCCGCGCCTGCGCCGGGCCACCACCGTGGCGTGCGAGCGGCTGCGGGACCGCGCGGTGGCCGCCGCCGCGGCGGTGCGGGCCCGCTACGAGCCCGGCACGCCGCCGACGACGCCCGGCGGCAGGGAGCCGTCGCGGATGCCGGCGAAGAACGCCGGGGTCTGATCCGGGTCGAGCAGCACGGTCGAGCCGATGCCCCCGGGCCGGTAGTCCATGCTCGCGATGGGCGGCGTGCCGGTGATCCCGTCGGGCCCCGACGCCGAGCGGAACGCCAGCGCGAGCCGGCCCAGGTCGACCACGTCGGTGCCCTCGCTCGCGGTGAGCGCGCCGGTCCCGGCGTCGACGAGCGCGACCTGCTTGCCCGGCTGGAGCAGCAGCGCGGGGTCCTCCGCCTTCGACGCCACGGCCGAGATGAGCTGCCGCTGGCGCATCCCGCGGCCGATGTCGCCGGACGGGTCCGCGTAGCGCATCCGGGAGAACGCGAGGGCCTGAACGCCGTCGACGGTCTTGCAGCCTGGCGTGTCCCAGACGAGGCCGGACTTGGGCTCGTTGACCGGGAACGTGATGCCGGTGCTGCCGTCCAGGCACAGCTCCACGCCGCCGACGGCGTCGACGAGCTGCTCGACCCCGCCGAACCCGACCTCGACGTAGTGGTCGACCGTCAGGCCGGTGAGCTGCTCGACGGTCTGCACCAGCAGCGGCGCACCGCCCCAGGAGAACGCCGCGTTGAGCTTGCTCGGGCCGTGACCGGGGATCTCCACGTACGTGTCGCGGGGGAGCGAGATCAGCGCGGCCGGCCCGGACTCCGGCACCTGCAGCAGCAGGATCGTGTCCGTGCGGGCCCCGACGGTCTCGGTGTCCTCGATCACGCCGTCCTCGCGGGAGTCCGAGCCCGACAGCAGGTAGGTGGTGCCCGGCGTGCCGGCTGCGCCGGACAGCGCGTCGACGTGCTGGACCTTGCCGTTGGCCCACAGGACGAGTCCGACCGGCCAGGCGACGAGCAGCAGCAGGACGAGGACCGTGACGAGGGCGATCACGCGGCCGGCCGACCCCGCGGGACGGGCGCTGCCCGGGCCGGCGGGCGCGCTGCGGCGTGCGGGCCGGTCGCCGGCGCCCAGCGGGACGGCGGACGAGCCCTCGCGGACCGAGGAGCGGGCCGGGCCGGGGCGCCCGGACGCGGCGTCGGGGCGTGCGCCCGCGACGGGGGTCCCGTCGGGGTTGCGACCCGACACGCGCACGGGGCGCGGCGCGTCGTCGGCGGGCCGGGCACCGCCCGGGCTGAACGCCGCCGGGCCTGCCGCCGGTGACCCTCCGGGGCCCCGCTCGGCGCGGCCCGCGGCGGGACGGCCGGGCGCGGCGGGACGGCTCGGGCGCTGCCCGGAGGTCCGGGACGGCGCCGCGGGTCGCTCCGGCGGCTGGCCGACGGGCACGGCGCCGTCGGCGGACGGCCGTCGTCCGCCTCCGGCGGGCGAGAAGCTCGGCGGGGTGCCGCGACCGGCGTCGCGGGGGTTGCGGTCCTCGGGGCGTGCCACGGTCAGCCGCAGACGGCGGTGACGTCGTTGGCGGAGAACGCCTCCTTGCCGGCCTCACGGGTCTCGACCGGGTCCGGCGTGGGGGAGGAGGGCGTCTGCGGCTGCTCGGCGCCGGTGTCGGAGCCGGTGTCGGTGCCGGTGTCCGTGCCCGTACCCGTGTCGGTGCCGGGGTCCGTGCCGGTGCCGGTCCCCGTGTCCGTGCCCGCCCCCGTGCCCGTGTCCTGTGAGGTCCCGGTGAGCATCGGCTGGTCGGCGGCGACGTTCGCCCAGATGGCGTCGGCCTCGGAGGTCCACACCACCCGGTTCTTGTCGCTCGGCGCCGCGGCGAACGGGATCGTCATGAAGGAGATGTTCGCAGCCGAGGTGTTCCGCAGGCTGTAGGCGAGCCCGGCCATGTCGGAGATCGAGCTGAAACCGCTGTCGATCGACAGCGACTCCGTGGCGGAGTCGAGGAACCGGATGAGCTGCGTGATGTCGGTGAGCAGGTTCTTGCCGAGCACCTCGCGCACCACGGACGCGAGCAGCTCCTGCTGCCGGCCGAGCCGGTTGGTGTCCGACCCGTCGCCGACGCCGACGCCGGTGCGCGCCCGGGCGAACGCGAGCGCCTGCGTGCCGTCGAGGGTCTGGTTGCCGGCGTTGAGGTAGAGCCCGGCCTTCGGGGCGGACATCTCGTTCGGGATGCACATCGGCACGCCGCCGATCGAGTCGACCATCTTGGTGAAGCCGGCGAAGTCCACGACGACGAAGTGGTCGATCCGGACCCCCGTGTTGGCCTGGACCGTGTTCACCGTGCAGGCCGCGGCCGAGGCGATGTCGCCGCCGTTGTCGGCGCCGATGGAGAACGCGGAGTTGAACATCGCGTTGCTCTGCGCGTACGTGGTCGAGCCGTCGGACATGGTGCAGGACGGGATGTCGACCAGCGAGTCGCGGGGGATCGAGATGAGCTCCACCCGGCTGCGGTCGGCGGAGATGTGGGCGACGATCGTGGTGTCCGAGCGCATGCCGCCGACATAGCCGCCGATCGCCTCGTTCTCGCCGTCGCGCTCGTCGGAGCCCATCAGCAGGATGTTGACGTCGCGCCCGGCGTTCGGGTCGTCCGGGTCGGCCGGGCCGGTGGCCGTGGGCCGGGGCATCGCGGAGATGAGGCCGGACGCGTCGATCGTCTCGATGTTGCTGTTGAGCCGCACGTAGAGCGCGGCCGCGCCGGAGGCGCCGAAGCAGAGCACCGCGACCGTGGCGAGGGCCACGCCGCGCAGCGCCGCGTGGCTGCGCCGGGGGCGGCCGTGCCGGACGGCGCGCGGGCGTGCGGGAGCGGCGTGGCGGGAGGTCACGGGGACGAGCATAGGAGCGCAGGTCCGGCACCCGGCGCACCCTCCGGGCGCACGGCGTGGAGGATTCGTGCAGATGACCGGCCTCCCGGCGCGCCGCGGGTGCGCGACGGCCGCCCGCCCCGCGAGGGGAGGACGGCCGTCCGGGGTGCTGCGGGTGCCGGCGGGCGTCAGCGCCCGAGCTGGGCGTACTTCGCCTCGGTGGCGTCCTTCTGCGGCCGCCACCACGCCTCGTTCGCGCGGTACCAGTCGATCGTCGCGGCGAGGCCGTCGCGGAACGTCGTGTAGCGCGGCTGCCAGCCGAGCTCGGTGCGGAGCTTCGTCGAGTCGATCGCGTAGCGCAGGTCGTGACCCGGGCGGTCGCTGACGAGGTCGTACGCGTCGGGGGACTGGCCCATGAGCTCCAGGATGAGCTCGACGACGGCCTTGTTGTTCTCCTCGCCGTCGGCGCCGATGAGGTAGGTCTCGCCGGTGCGGCCCTTGGTGATGATGTCCCACACGGCGCTGTTGTGGTCCTCGACGTGGATCCAGTCGCGGACGTTCTCGCCCGTGCCGTACAGCTTGGGGCGGATGCCGTCGACGACGTTGGTGATCTGCCGCGGGATGAACTTCTCGACGTGCTGGTACGGCCCGTAGTTGTTCGAGCAGTTCGAGATCGTCGTGCGCACGCCGAACGACCGCGCCCACGCCCGCACCAGCAGGTCGGAGGAGGCCTTGGTGGACGAGTACGGGCTCGACGGGTTGTACGGGGTGTCCGGCGTGAACTTGGCCGGGTCGTCGAGCTCGAGGTCGCCGTAGACCTCGTCGGTCGAGATGTGGTGGTAGCGCACGTCGTACCGCCGCACGGCCTCGAGCAGCGTGTAGGTGCCGATGACGTTGGTGTGCACGAAGGGCCACGGGTCGTGCAGCGAGTTGTCGTTGTGCGACTCGGCGGCGAAGTGCACGACGACGTCGGTGCTCTTCACGAGGTCGTCGACGATGTCGTGGTCCGTGATGCTGCCCTTGGCGAAGGTCACCTGGTCCCACACGGGCGCCAGGCTCTTCTCGTCGCCCGCGTAGGTGAGCGCGTCGAGCACGGTGACCTCGACCTCCGGGTGCTCGCGCACCACCTGGTGGACGAAGTTGGAGCCGATGAACCCGGCTCCGCCGGTGACGAGCATGCGCACGGGAAGGACCTCCTCGCTGGATGGGACGATCCACAGTAGCGGACCGTCGACCGCGCTCAGCCCGCGGCTGCGAAGCTCACGGGCACGTGCACGGGACCCTGGCTGGTGCCGTCCGCCTCGACCGAGAAGTGCGCCGCGTCGGGCACGTGGTCGAGCGAGGTGCCGTCGGGTCCGACCACCCGCACCTGGATGATGTACTCGCCCTCGCCGAACGGCAGGCGGCCCATCCGGAACGCGTAGTTGCCCTTGCCCTGGAGGTCGGGCAGCGGCGCCTTCATCATCTTGGCGCTCGTGGTCGACAGGACCGTCCCGAGCGGCGAGGTGATGCCGACCGACAGGTCCCAGTTCCGCAGCAGCGTGTCGGCGGTGACCTCGACCTCGACCACCATGCCCTCGCCCGTGGGCACCGGCGGCAGCGGGGCGACCCCCTCGGGGGTGCGCAGGTTCACGCCGGTCACCCGCACGGCCGGCAGCACGAGGCCCTGGGCGGCCTGCGCGCGCTCGACCTCCTCCTGCCGGGTGGTCTCGAACTCCTGGCGCAGCACCTTCAGCGCCTCGCGGGGCGTGCCGTCGGCCGCGACGTTGCCGTGCTCGAGCACCACGGCGCGGTCGCAGAACTCCGCGACCTGGTCCAGCGAGTGGGTGACCATGATGATCGTGCGGCCGTCGTGCTGGAAGCTGCGGATCCGCTCCAGGCACTTGCGCTGGAACGGCTCGTCCCCGACGGCCAGCACCTCGTCCACGAGCAGGATGTCCGGGTCGACGTGCACCGCGACCGCGAACGCGAGGCGGACGTACATGCCCGAGGAGTAGAACTTCACCTGCGTGTCGATGAACTCCTCGATGCCCGAGAAGTCGACGATCGCGTCGAAGTGCCGGTCCGTCTCGGCCTTCGACAGCCCGAGGATCGACGCGTTGAGGTAGACGTTCTCGCGTCCCGTCAGGTCGGGGTGGAACCCGGCGCCGAGCTCCAGCAGCGCCGCGAGGCGCCCCCGCAGCCGGACGGTGCCCGTGGTCGGCTGGATGATGCCGCCGATGGTCTTCAGCAGGGTGCTCTTGCCGGACCCGTTGGGGCCGATGAGCCCCACGGTGCTGCCGGAGGCGATCTCCAGGTCGACGTCCCGCAGCGCCCAGAAGTCCTCCTTGTGGAGGTTCGAGCGCCCGAAGTTGACGACGCGCTCCTTGAGGGACTTCTCCTTGCGGATGACGAACCGCTTGGAGACGTCCCGGATCTCGATGACCGTCGTCACTTACAGCTCCTGTGCGAAGTTGCTCTGCAGGCGGGCGAAGACCCGCTGGAAGACCCACAGCAGCACGAGACCGACGCCGAGGGCGATGCCGAGGCGCTCGCCGAGGTGGCCGGGCACGGGCTGGTCGCTGCCCCCGACCCAGAACGTCTGCTGGAACCCGATGACGGCCAGCGTCATGGGGTTCGCGAGGTACAGGTCGGTGAGCGCGCCGGACACGTGGTCGCGGACGAGCGCCCAGGAGTACACGATCGGCGACGCCCAGAACAGGATCATCACGACGACCTCGACGAGGTACTGCACGTCGCGCAGGTACACGTTGACCGCGGACAGCAGCAGCACCAGCGCCGTCGACCACACGAGCACGACGGCGAGCGAGAGCGGGAAGTACCACCAGCGCGCGCCCGTCGGGAACGCGCCGGCGACGACCGTCGCCGCGACGAGGATCAGCAGCTGGATCGCGAAGTTGAACAGCGACGAGCCGATGACGCTCAGCGGGAAGACCTCGCGCGGCAGGTACACCTTCTTGATGAGCCCGGTGTTCGCGATGATCGAGCCGGTGCCCACCGAGATCGACTCGCTGAACAGGCCCCAGGCGGTCAGCCCGGTGTAGATGAAGATGGCGAAGTCGGGGATGTCGCGCGCCGCGCCGAGGAACTGCCCGAGCGCCACGTAGTAGATGAGCAGCATCGCCAGCGGGCGGGCCAGGCTCCACACGAAGCCGAGGGCGCTGTCCTTGTAGCGGGCCTTCAGCTCGCGCCGCACCAGCGAGGCCAGGAGCTCCCGGTGGGCGAGGATGTCGCGCACCGAGGAGAGGGTCCCGCGGGCGAACCCCGGGCGGGGCCCCGCGATGCGCAGCGGCTCGGCGGCCAGCGCGGCGGCGCGGGCCTCGGCGGTGTCCGTCAATGTGGCCTCTCGGGGGGTCGTCCGGCCCAGGGGCGGGCTGCGAGCGGGTCCACAGTACTCGCGCTGCCCGGGAGCCCCGGCGCCTCCTGCGGCCCGGGACCCGGCGCGACGCGGCGTGGCGGAGGGTAGGCTGGCCCGTCGGACCGGTGCCGCGACCCGCGTCCCCGAGGAGCCGACTGCTGGAGGACGTGTGAGCCGTACGCCGGCCGAAACTCGACCGGGTGTCGTCTCGGTCGTCCTGGTCAACTACCGCGGGGCCGAGGACACGATCACGTGCCTGCGCGCGTTCGCGGACGTCGAGTGGCCGCAGGACCGGCTGGAGCTCGTGGTCGTCGACAACGACTCGGGCGACGGCAGCGCGGAGCGCATCCGCGAGGCGGTGCCGCACGCGACGGTCGTGGAGTCGGGGTCGAACCTCGGTTTCGCGGGGGGCTGCAACCTGGGCGTCGAGCACGCGACGGGGCAGTGGGTGGCGTTCCTCAACAACGACGCCCGTCCGGGCCCGCGGTGGATCGCGGCGGCCGTGGAGGCGCTCGAGGCGGACCGGACGGTCGGCGCGGTCGCGAGCAAGGTGCTCGACTGGGACGGCAGGCTCGTCGACTACGTCGACGGCTCCCTGACCTGGTACGGCGCGGGGTACAAGCGCGAGGCCGAGAAGCCGGACTCCCCGGAGTACGACGTCCCGAAGGACGTGCTGTTCGGCACCGGCGCGGCGATGTTCGTCCCCGCCGCGCTGTACCGCGAGGTCGGGGGGTTCGACGAGCGGTTCTTCATGTTCTACGAGGACGTGGACCTGGGCTGGCGCCTGAACCTGCTGGGCTACCGGGTGCGCTACGTGCCGGGCTCCGTCGCCTACCACAAGCACCACGTCACGATGAAGAAGTTCGGCAACTTCCGCGAGGCGTACCTGCTGGAGCGCAACGCGCTGCTGTCGATGTACAAGAACCTCGACGACGAGTCGCTGGCCAAGGCCCTGCCCGCCGCGATGGCGCTGGCCGTGCGGCGGTCGATCGCCCGCGCGGGCGTCGACGCGACGGCCCTGGACCTGCAGCGGTCGCCCGGCGGCGACGACGTCGGCACGATCGAGGTGCCGAAGATGGCGCTGACGGGCGTCTTCGGGATCGACTACCTCGTGGAGCAGCTCCCCGGGCTGGCGGAGAGCCGCCGCGAGCTCCAGGCGGCCCGGCGCCGCAGCGACCGGGAGCTGTTCCCGCTCTTCCGGCACGCCATCGAGCCGGCGTACGCGATCGAGGGCTACAACTCGGCGCACGACGCGCTGGTGGAGGCGTTCGGGATCGCCGAGCACTTCGTGTCCCGCCACCGGGTGCTCGTCGTGACCGGCGAGCCGCTGCTGGAGCGCATGGCCGGGCCCGCGATCCGCGCGTGGGAGATCGCCCGGGCGCTCGCCCCCGAGCACGAGGTGCGGCTGCTGTCGACCGCCGGGGCGAAGGTGACCTCGGACGAGTTCCAGGTGGTGCACGCGCACGGCCGGGCGCTGCGGGAGCAGACGGACTGGGCGGACGTCATCGTGTTCCAGGGCTTCCTGCTCGAGGGCGCCCCGTGGCTCAAGGACAGCGCCAAGATCCTGGTCGCGGACGTGTACGACCCGATCCACCTCGAGCAGCTCGAGCAGGCGCGCGACCTGGGCGAGGAGGGCCGGGCGCACTCGGTCCGCGAGACGACCCGCGTGCTCAACGAGCAGCTGCGGCGCGCCGACTACGTGCTGTGCGCGTCCGACAAGCAGCGGGACTTCTGGCTCGGGCAGCTCGCCGGCCAGGGCCGCGTCAACCCGGTCGTCTACGACGAGGACGAGAGCCTCGACTCGCTCATCGGCGTCGTGCCGTTCGGCATCTCGGACGAGGCGCCCGTGCAGCGCCGGCACGCCATCAAGGGCACCGTGCCCGGGATCGGCCCCGACGACAAGGTCATCATCTGGGGCGGCGGCGTCTACAACTGGTTCGACCCCCTCACGCTGGTGCGGGCGGTCGACCGGCTCAAGGACCGCCGTCCCGACGTCCGGCTGTACTTCCTCGGCCTCAAGCACCCGAACCCCGGCGTCCCCGAGATGCGGATCGCGTGGGAGCTGCGCCGGCTGTCCGACGAGCTCGGGCTGACCGGGCGCCACGTCTTCTTCAACGAGGGCTGGGTCCCGTACGCGGAGCGCGCCGACTACCTGCTCGACGCGGACCTCGGGGTGTCCACCCACTTCCACCACGTCGAGACGGCGTTCAGCTTCCGCACCCGCATCCTCGACTACCTGTGGGCGTCGCTGCCGATCGTCGCGACCGCCGGGGACACGTTCGGCGGCCTGGTCGCCGAGCGCGGGCTCGGCGCGGCGGTCCCGCCGGAGGACGTCGACGCCCTCGAGCAGGCGCTGGAGACCTACCTCTACGACGCGGACGCGGTGGCCGCGGCCCGCTCGGCCGTGCGCACCATGGCGGAGGACTACCGCTGGTCGCGCGTCCTGGGGCCGCTCGTGGAGTTCTGCCGCTTCCCGCGGCGGGCGGCCGACCTGCAGTACGACCTGGACGAGCCCGACAGCGCGGCGCGTCCCTTCGAGCGGCCCCGCGGGGTGCGCTCGGACCTGCGCCTCGTGCGCGACTACTTCGCCGCGGGTGGCGTGCGCGAGGTGTACAACCGGGCTTCCGGGCGCGTGACGCGCGTCCTCGGCATCTCCCAGAAGGCGTGAGCTGACCATGAAGGTGTTCGTGCAGATCCCCTGCCTCAACGAGGAGGAGACGCTGCCGTCGGTGCTGGCGTCCATCCCCGAGTCGATCGAGGGCGTGGACGAGCTGGAGATCCTCGTGATCGACGACGGGTCCACCGACCGGACCGTCGAGGTCGCGCGCCAGCTCGGCGTGAAGCACGTCGTGCGGCACTCGCGGAACATGGGCCTGGCCCGCTCGTTCCGCGACGGCGTCGACTACGCGCTCGCGCACGGCGCCGACATCGTGGTGAACACCGACGGGGACAACCAGTACCCGCAGGACCGCATCCCGGACCTGGTGCGTCCGCTCGTCGAGGGGTCGGCGGACATCGTCATCGCGGACCGGCAGACGGCGACCATCGCCCACTTCTCGCCGTTCAAGAAGCTCATGCAGCGGGTCGGCAGCGCGGTGGTCAACAAGGCCGCCGACACGCGGCTGCCCGACGCCGCGAGCGGGTTCCGCGCGTACTCGCGCGCGGCGCTGTACCGCCTGAACATCGTCACCGAGTTCTCGTACTGCATGGAGACGATCATCCAGGCGGGCCACAAGCGGCTCCGGATCGTGTCGATCCCCGTGACGACGAACGCCAAGACCCGCGAGTCCCGGCTGTTCAAGAACATCTTCCACCACATGGCGAAGTCCGGGTCCGCCATCGTGCGGTCCTACCTGATGTTCAAGCCGCACCTGATCTTCACGACGCTCGCGATCGTGTTCGGCGTCGTCGCCCTCATCCCGATCGTGCGGTTCCTCGTCATCTGGATCGCGCACGGCTTCAACCCCGGCAACATCCAGTCGCTGATCTTCGCCGCCATCATGGCGGTCGCCTCGCTGCTGTCGATCGCGCTCGGCGTGCTGTCCGACCTGCAGCGGACCAACCGCGTCCTGCTGGAGGACCAGCTCGAGCGGATCAAGCAGATCCAGTACGGGGACCGCGACCCGCTGCGCTGACCGCCAGCGCCGCGGGGCGGCTGCGGGCCGCGCCGCGCCACAGGGAGCGGCGCTCGCGCAGCGTGCGCGGGAGGCGGGCGACGGCGTCCCGGAACCCGGTGGCGCGCGCGCGGGTCCGGGCGGCACGCGGCTCGCGGAGCAGCGCGCGGAGCAGCCCGGCCGCCTGCCGCAGCCACGAGCGCAGCACGAGCGGCACCGGCGCGTGGCGCGTGACCACGGTCAGGGAGTTCCGGGTGTTGTAGTAGCGGAACCGCGGGCTCGTCGCGCCCGAGGACGCCGCGTGCCGGTGCCGGGCCTCCGCCTCGCGGACGTACCGCACGTCCCAGCCGTGCGCGCGCAGCCGCCACGACAGGTCCGTGTCCTCGTAGTAGAGGAACAGCTCCGCGTCGAACCCGCCGACGGCGGCGGCCGCGGTCCAGCGCAGCGCGGCCGCACCGCCGCAGAACCCGAACACGTCCGCGGGCGCGTGCTCCCGGTCGGCCGGCACGAGCCAGTCGCGGTCGGTGCCGGCGCCGTCCGGGCCGACGACGTTGCCGGTCGAGTTGACCAGGACGACCCCGCCGGGCTCGCCGTCGGGGACGGGCTCCCAGGGCGAGCGCCCGTCCGGCGAGCCGGCGGTGACGCCCGCGGTCGGGCGGTACCGTCCCGCGAGCAGGATCCGCGCGGTGGCGGCGGCCACCCGCTCGGCGCCCGGCGCCCGCAGCGCGTCCACCAGCACGGCCGCGGCACCCTCCGCGAGCTCCGCGTCGTTGTTGAGCAGCAGCACGACGTCGCCGTCGAAGTCCTCCGTCCCGAGCGCCACCCCGCCGGCGAACCCGCGGTTCGTGTCGGAGGCGACCACCCGCACGCCGGGGTAGTCCCGGGCGAGCAGCTCCCGCGTGCC
>JACXUT010000099.1 GCA_014763765.1 Micrococcales bacterium | reverse complement strand
CGTCGGCGTGCCGAAGTTCCCCGACTGCGGGTTCACGAGGTCCTGGTTCGCCGAGGCGGCGTTCGTCGCCGACGTGACCCACTGGCCGAACCGGTCGAGCGCGGTGCCGTCGGAGATCAGCGCCGTGACGGCGTCGGGGACGCCCGCGTCGCTCGCGATGTCCGCGATCTCGTCGTTCGTGAGACCGGACGTGCCCTCCTCGGGCTGGCCCGCGAACATCTGCTCGTTGAACACGGGGAACGCCTCGGGCGCCTGCTCGGCGACGAGGGCGGCCGCCGAGGCGGCCCGGGTCGAGAAGCCGGTGCCGTTCGAGTACCGGTTCAGGATGGCGATCGGGTGGTACACGATCGTGGCCTGCCCGTCGGAGGCGAGGGAGACCAGGTTGTCGCCGTTCGTCTGCTCGAACGCGCCGCACGCGGGGCACATGTAGTCGAGGTAGACGTCGACGCGCGGCAGGTCCGCGTCGATCTCGGCGCCGACGCCGTCGGCGCCGACCGCGATGCCGCCGTCCTCCAGGGCCACGTCCGGCGCGTCCGTGACCTCGCTCAGCGGGGTGTCGGCGTACTCCGGGAGGCCCTCGCCGCCGGAGCCCTGGTTGAGGAGCCAGAACACCACGCCGCCGAGCGCGACGATGGCGACGCTCAGGGCGCTGATGCCGACGATCTTGTTGCGGCGGTCCCGCTTGGCCTGCTGCTCGCGGAGGACCCGCGCCTGCTCCCGGGCGGCGTCGCGCCGCTCGTTCTTGGTCTGCTTCCCCTTGCCGGGGGTCGTGCTGCTCATGGGTTGTCCTGCTCTCGTGGGTGTCCGGTGGTGGGCTCAGGCGAGCGCCGGCGGAGGGCCACGGTGGGGGTGCCGCTCGCGCGGGACCCGTGCGGGACGGGAGCGCTCCGCCAGCCACGTGAGGGGCTGCGGGGCGGAGGCCGGCTGCGGGCCGGCCGGGCGGGGCAGCGCGTGGACGACGGCCCCGAGGACGCGGCGCGCGCTGCCCGCCAGGCGGAGCAGCAGCGCGGTCAGACCCGCCCCGGCCGCGGCCAGGGCGGCGTGGGCGGCCAGCACCGGGAGGACGAGCCCCAGGGTGAGCACGGCGCCGTGCGACGGGTCGGGGGTGACGGCGAGCGTGCCCGTCGGGCAGTCCGCGACGTCCTGCAGCAGCGAGAGGCGGATGCCGAGCGCGGCCAGCGGCTCGTCGAGGCGCACGCACTGGTGGAGCACCACCCGCGCCGCGCCGGTGGTCGTCCCGGCGGCGAGCACGGCGACCGCGGCCAGCGCGGCGAGGACGGCCGGCAGGTGCGTCCGGGTGCGGCGCACGACCACGCCGGCGGGCACGCCGGGGCCCGGCACGCGCGCTCGGTCGTCCCCGGTCATGGGGCACAGGGTACGGGGTCGGGCCGGGCGTTCCCGGGGCTGCGCGTCAGCCACCCACGGTGGTGGGCAGCGACGGCTCCGGCAGCGGCGTCCAGTCGACGGCCGTCCCCCCGGCGGCCAGCGCCACGAGCACGCCGGCGGCGAGCAGCGCCACGACGACGACCGCCGTCGCCCCGCCGCGCCCCGGCGCCACCCCGGCGAGCAGCCGCCGCGCCCCGTCGCGGGTGTCGCGGGCGAACGGCCCCGCCCAGAGCGCGACCAGCCCCGCGGCCGCGGCGACCGCGAGCAGCACGGGCACCGCGTCCGGCGCGGGAGCGTCGTCGGCCGCGCGCAGGGGGCCCGCCTCGAGCGTCCCCGTGCCGACCAGCCACCACCCGACGCCGAGCACGATGACGACGACGCTCGCGGCGACCAGCAGCGACGGCAGGCCGGTGACCAGCGCCCGCAGCAGGTGCCACGGGCTCGACGCGACGGCCACCAGGGTGTCGCTGCGCCGGGCACCCGCACGCTCCCGCCGGCGGGCGACCGCGCGGGCCGCCGAGCCCACCGTGCGCGCGAGCAGCAGCAGCGGCAGCAGCGCGACGAGCGTCCAGCCCGGGGCCAGCGCCGCGCCCGCGACCGTCAGCAGCGCGAGGGCGAGCAGCGACCCGGCGCGACGCGGCGGCGCGGGGGCGGGCTGCGGGTCGCCGTCCGGCCACGCGCCCGCCGGCCCGGCACCGTCGGGCCACGCACCGTCAGGCCCCGCACCTCCCGGCCACGCGCCTCCCGGGGCGGCACCGTCGTGGCCCGCCGCACCCGGCCACGCCTGCTCCCCGGACGGCCCCGCGGTGGCGGGCGCGACGGACGGCGGCGCGAACGCCCGCGTCGCCCCGTCCCGCACCGGCGCCTCGGCGGGCGCGACGACCGCCGTGCCGTCGGAGCGCGGCCACGCCTGCGTCGCGGCGTTCCCGGCCGGTCCCGCGGCGCCCCGCCCGGGCGGCAGGGCCTGCGTCGGGTCCGTCGGCGGCCCCGCGGCGGGCCACGCCGTCGTGGTCGCGGCCGTGCCCGTCGCCGGGAGCACCGCGGGCGGCACCGGCCCGGTCCCCGACGCCTGCACGACGGTCGGCGTGGCGTCCGCGGCCGGGAAGGCCACCGTGCTGCCCGCGGCGGTCGCGGCGGGCGGCGGGGACGGCACGACCGTGCCGAGCGCGACGGTCGCCGCCTCGGGCGAGTACCGCTCGCCCCGCCGCTCGGCCTCCGCGAGCGCGGCGACCACCTCGTCCGGCTGCGCGCGGTCCGCGGGGTCGGCGGCGAGCGCGTCCCACAGCGCGCCGGCGGTGACGGGGCCGAGCCCGGCGAGGTCGGCGTCGCCGGAGCGGGTGCGCACCAGCACGGCCTCCAGCGGCCGGGTGCCGAACGGGGCGCGGCCGGTGGCGGCGAACGCGAGCAGGGCCGCCCAGCCCCACCAGTCCGTGGCGGGCGTCGGCTCGGCGCCGTCGACGAGCTCCGGCGCCAGGTACCCCGGCGTGCCGACGACGAACCCCGTCGACGTCACGCGGGTCTCGTCGACGGCCTGCGCGATGCCGAAGTCGATGAGCACCGGGCCGTCCGGCGTGACCAGGACGTTGCTGGGCTTGAGGTCCCGGTGCACCACCCCGGCGGCGTGCACCGCCGCGAGCGCGTCCCGCAGCCCGTCGGCCAGCCGGTGCAGCGCGGCGGCGTCGAGCGGACCCCGGCGGCGCACGCGCTCGCTGAGGTCCTCGCCGGGCACCAGCTCGGTGACGAGGAACGCCTCCGTCGAGTCGGCCTCCGCGTCGAGCACCGCGGCGACCCCCGGGTGGCGCAGCCGCTGCAGGGCGAGGACCTCCCGGCGCAGCCGCTCCCGCGACGTCGGGTCGGCGCCGATGTGCGGGTGCAGCAGCTTGAGGGCGACCGGCGTCCCCCCGCCGTCCACCGCCCGGTACACCGTGCCCATGCCGCCGGAGCCGAGCGGCGCGAGAATGGTGTACCCGCCGATCTCGGCGCCCGGTGCCAGGCCGATGCGCTCCATGCGGGCACGGTAGCCGCCGCCCCGGCGGCGCGCGGGGTCGGCACGCGGGGCCGGCGGTGGAGCCGCCACCGGGCCCGGACCTGTCGTCCGACGTTTCCCGGGCGGGACCGCAAAGGTCACGTTAGGGTCAGGATGACACCAAGGAGCTGATGGATCCGTGACATCTGCTGGTTACGACCTGGTCGTCGTCGCGAACCGCCTGCCGGTGGACGTGACACTGGACGACGACGGGAACCCGAGCTGGACCCGCTCCCCCGGCGGGCTGGTGACCGCCCTGGAGCCGGTGGTCCAGCGGTCCGACGGCGCGTGGGTGGGCTGGGGCGGCTCCGCCGACCTGGAGCTCGAGCCGTTCGACGCCGACGACATGCGCCTGGTCCCCGTGAAGCTCACCGAGGACGACCTGCGCGACTACTACGAGGGCTTCTCCAACGACACGCTGTGGCCGCTGTACCACGACGTGATCCAGCCGCCGACGTTCCACCGGCAGTGGTGGGACGCCTACCAGCGGGTCAACCGCCGGTTCGCGGAGGCCGCGGCCGCGCAGGCGGCGCAGGGCGCGACGGTCTGGGTGCACGACTACCAGCTCCAGCTCGTGCCCGCGTTCCTCCGGGAGCTGCGCCCGGACGTGCGGATCGGGTACTTCCACCACATCCCGTTCCCCCCGCTGGAGATCTTCGTCCAGCTCCCCTGGCGGCTCCAGGTCGTCGAGGGCCTGCTGGGCGCCGACCTCGTCGGCTTCCAGCGCGGCGGCGACGCCGCGAACTTCGTGCGGGCGGTGCGCCGGCTGACCGACCGGACCACCCGCGGCCAGATGATCACGCTCACCGGGCAGGACGGCCGGGTGCAGCGCCACGTGCGCGCCGCGTCGTTCCCCATCTCGATCGACTCCCGCGCGTTCGACTCGCTCGCCCGCACGCCGGAGGTGCAGCAGCGCGCGAAGGAGATCCGGGCCGAGCTCGGGGACCCGAAGGTGCTGCTGCTCGGCGTCGACCGCCTGGACTACACCAAGGGCATCCGGCACCGCATCAAGGCGTTCGGCGAGCTGCTGGAGGACGGTCGCATGACGGTCCCGGACGCCACCCTCGTGCAGGTCGCGTCCCCGAGCCGCGAGAACGTGGGCGCCTACCAGCAGCTGCGCGACGACGTCGAGGTGCTGGTCGGCCGGATCAACGGCGAGTTCGGCGAGCTCGGCCACCCGGCCATCCACTACATGCACCACTCCTACCCGATGGAGGAGATGGCGGCGCTGTACCTCGCGGCGGACGTCATGCTGGTGACGGCGCTGCGCGACGGCATGAACCTGGTCGCCAAGGAGTACATCGCGGCGCGCTCGGACGACCGGGGCGCCCTCGTGCTCAGCGAGTTCACCGGCGCCGCCGACGAGCTCGGCGGGGCGGCCATCCTGGTCAACCCCCACGACATCGCCGGCCTGAAGAACGCCATCCAGCACGCGGCCAACATCGACCCCCGCGAGGCGCGCAAGCGCATGCGGCGGCTGCGGCGCCGGGTGCTGGAGAACGACGTCGCCCACTGGTCGGACTCGTTCCTGTCCGTGCTGACGGCCGTGCCGGTGCGCGACCAGCACGTCTGAGGAGGACCCCGCGTGACCGACGACCTGCGCACCGCCCTGCTCGACGCGGTGTCCGACCCCGGGCGCCTGCCCGTGCTGCTGGCGCTCGACTTCGACGGCACCCTCGCGCCGCTGCAGGACGACCCCGAGCTGTCCCGCGTGCTGCCCGAGGCTGCGGCCGCCCTGCGCTCCCTGGCCGGCAGCCCCGCACGGGTGCGCCTGGCGCTCGTCTCCGGGCGCGCCATGGCCGACCTGCACCGGCTCGCCGAGGTCCCCCCCGGCACCGTGCTGATCGGCAGCCACGGCGCGGAGCGGGCCCGCGTCACGGAGCACGGGCTGGACCGCGACGTCATCGCCCTGACCGACGAGCAGGCGGACCGGCTCGCGGCGCTCGGCGGCGAGCTGCAGGCGGTGGCCCGCGGCCGCGACGGCGTCTGGGTGGAGACCAAGCCGGCGGCCGTCGCGGTGCACACCCGCCTGGCGGACCCCGAGGTCGGCGACCGGGCGGAGTCCGAGGCGCTGGCGGTCGGCGAGCGCCTCGGCTCCGTGACGCTGCACGGCAAGAAGGTGGTCGAGGTGTCGGTGCTCGACGCCGACAAGGGCGCCGCGCTCGCGGCCCTGCGCGACGAGCTGCACGCCGCCACGGTGGTCTTCGCCGGGGACGACGTCACGGACGAGCACGCGTTCCGGGCGCTCGGCCCGCAGGACGTGACCGTGAAGGTCGGCGACGGGGCGACCGCCGCCCGGTTCCGGGTCGCGGACCCCGAGGAGCTCGCGGCGCTGCTGTCCGGGCTCGCGGCGGCCGTGGCGGGCGCACCGGACGACCCCCCGGGCACGCCCGGGTCCCGCGGGGCGGGGAGCGCCGCCGGGGCGTAGGTTGCGGCCATGAGGGGCGACCGCGCCGCCATGCAGGACGTCGAGCTGGTCGACGTCGGGACCGGCGCGGACCTCGCACCCGACGACCCGGCCTCCGAGGCGGAGCGCAGCCGCCGGCTCGCCCGCCGCCGTCGTCGGCTGCGCCGGTGGTGGCCGGTCCCGGTCGGTCTCGCGGCCGTCCTGGTCGGGACGCAGGCCGTCCTCGCCGCGCGCGAGCAGGCCGAGGTCGCGGCCCGGCAGCGCGTCGACGGCGTGCTGCGCACCGTCGGCCCGGCGCTGGAGGCGACCCGGCGGCTGCCCGACGCCGTCGCGCCCGTGGTGTTCAGCGGGATCACCGCCGAAGGAGGTCTGCGGGTCGGGCCGTCGCAGCCCGAGTGGGACGACCCCCGCGAGCTGATCGCCGTCGACGCGCAGGGGGAGACCGTCTGGCACGTCTCGCTGGAGGACGACGGCGCCGGCCCCGCGGTGCCCGGGCTCGGCGCGGAGTACCCGCTGTGCGCCGGCGACGGCGACCCGGCGGCGGTGGTGGACTGCGTCGTGCTGGACCGCTCCGCCCTGGCCGTGGCCGCGGCCGACGACGGCAGCAGCGTCGCCGGCCCGCCGGAGGCCGGGCGGCTGGTGTCGTTCGACGCCCGCACCGGCGAGCGGCTGGGCTCGCGCCCGGTGCCGCCGGTGTCCGGCTGGGCGGGCGACGCCTCCGTGCACGCCCTGGCCTCCGTGACCGGCGGCGCGCTCGTCGTCACGGCGTGGGAGCCGGGAGGCGCGCTGGCCGGCGAGCCGCGCTGGCGCACCCGCGTCCCGCTCGACCCGGCCGGGCTGACACGCGAGGCGCTGACCTACCCGCCGTCCGTCGGCGTGGAGCGCGGGCACGTCATGGTCCAGGGCGCGCTCGGGTCGTGGGCGCTGTCCGCCGCGGACGGGCGCGTGGAGAGCGCCGGGTCGCAGTACCTGCAGGCGACCCGCACCGGCCGCCTCACCGCCCCGGGCGTCCCCGTGCGCGTCCTCGACGGCGCCGGCCGGACCGTCGCCACCCTCCCCGGGCCGCCCGCGGTGCTGCTCGTCGACGACGGCAGCCTGCCGGACGTCGAGGTGGTCGTCACCGACGGCGAGCACGGGCGGGACCTCGTCGGCTACGACGTCGCCGGCGACCGGCAGCGCTGGTCCCTGCCGCGGCCGCTGTGGGTCGACTCGGGCCTCGTGCTGCTGGAGGGCACCCTCTACGGGCAGGACCGCGAGGCGGTGTGGGCGGTGGACGTGGCCACCGGCCGGGAGCTGTGGCGCACCGCCGCACCCGTCGTCGCCGACTTCGGCGGCGTGCTCACCGACGGCCGGCACGTCCTGGCGATCGGGATCACCACCGAGGTCGTCGCGGCCGGGACACCCGTGGAGCCGGCCGCGGGCCAGGACGCGCGGCCGCCCGCCGCGTCGTCGCGCACCCTGCTGGCGTTCGACCTCGGCACCGGCGCGCTCGCGTGGGCGACCCGGCTGCCCGACGCCGTGCAGGGCGTCTGGGCCTGGCACGGCGACCTGCTGGGGTTCGGGCCCGACGACGTGCTGGTCCTCAACTGAGCGCACTCCCCGCAGATGTGACCGACGTCCCACCGGCGGGCCCGGGTGTGGTTTGATGTCCGTGGACCGAGGGGGGTCACCCGACCTCCCTCGAGCCGTGTCAGCGAAGACACACTGACACTCTTCACGACGGATCGTCCGGCACGTACCTGCCGGTGAAGGGACTGATCACGCATGGCTACGGTCACGTTCGACAAGGCCACCCGGGTGTACCCGGGCACCGAGCGCCCCGCGGTGGACGCGCTCGACCTCCACATCGAGGACGGCGAGTTCCTCGTCCTCGTCGGCCCCTCCGGCTGCGGCAAGTCGACCTCGCTCCGCATGCTCGCGGGCCTCGAGGACGTCAACGCCGGTCGCATCCTCATCGGCGACCGCGACGTCACCGACGTCCAGCCGAAGGACCGGGACATCGCGATGGTGTTCCAGAACTACGCGCTGTACCCGCACATGACGGTCGCGGACAACATGGGCTTCGCGCTCAAGATCGCCGGCACCCCCAAGGCCGAGATCCGCACCCGCGTCGAGGAGGCCGCCAAGATCCTCGACCTCACCCAGTACCTCGACCGCAAGCCGAAGGCGCTCTCCGGCGGTCAGCGCCAGCGCGTCGCCATGGGCCGCGCGATCGTGCGCCAGCCGCGCGTGTTCCTCATGGACGAGCCGCTGTCGAACCTCGACGCCAAGCTCCGCGTCCAGACGCGCACCCAGATCGCCTCGCTGCAGCGCCGCCTCGGCGTCACCACGGTCTACGTCACGCACGACCAGACCGAGGCGCTCACCATGGGCGACCGCATCGCGGTCCTCAAGGACGGCCTCCTGCAGCAGGTCGGCACCCCGCGCGACATGTACGACACCCCGGCCAACGTGTTCGTCGCCGGCTTCATCGGCTCCCCGGCCATGAACATCGGCACGTTCCCGATCGTCGACGGTGTCGCCACGGTCGGCTCGGCCGGCATCGCCGTGCCGCGCACCGCGCTCGACACCCTGGTCTCGGACGACAACAACAGCATCACGATCGGCTTCCGCCCGGAGTCGCTGGACGTCGTCCCCGAGGGCACGCCGGACGCGCTGCCGGTGGTCGTGAACATCGTCGAGGAGCTCGGCTCCGACGCGTTCGTGTACGGCTCGCTGGTCGGCGAGGCCGGCGCGGCCGACGTCCACTCCGGTGCCGGCGACGCGCAGGTCATCGTGCGCGTCGACCCGCGCCAGGTCCCCGCCAAGGGCGAGAAGATCTGGGTCCGCATCCGCACCGGCGAGCAGCACCTGTTCCACGCCGGCTCGGGCGAGCGCATCGCCGTCTGACGCACGACATCTCCACCTCGGAGGGGCGGGGCCGGCACACCACCGGCCCCGCCCCTTCGTCGTCGGATGGGAGAATCACCCCATGACCCCTCGCACGCGCCTGCAGATCACCGCGGCCGCGCCGGACCCGGCCCTGCTCGACCTCCCGTGGGACGTCCCGCTGGCGGACTGGCCCGCGGACCAGCTCGCCGCGCTGCCCCGAGGCATCTCCCGGCACACGGTGCGGTTCGCGCGGCTGTCCGGGCGGGTCATCGCGATCAAGGAGATCGGCGAGACGGTCGCGTACCGCGAGTACGAGCTGCTGCGCCAGCTCGGCCGCCTCGACGTGCCGAGCGTGGAGCCGGTCGGCGTCATCACCGGTCGCACCTCCCCCGACGGCGAGCCGCTCGAGGCCGTGCTCATCACGAAGCACCTGCGGTTCTCGCTGCCCTACCGCGCGCTGTTCAGCCAGTCGCTGCGCCCCGACACCGCGACCCGGCTCATCGACGCCCTCGCGGTGCTGCTCGTGCGGCTGCACCTCGCGGGCTTCTACTGGGGCGACGTGTCCCTGTCGAACACGCTGTTCCGGCGCGACGCGGAGACGTTCGCGGCGTACCTCGTCGACGCGGAGACCGGGGACCTGCACGACAGCCTCACGGACGGGCAGCGGGGCTACGACCTCGAGGTCGCGCGCGTCAACATCATCGGCGAGCTCATGGACCTGCAGGCCGGCGAGTTCCTCGAGGAGGAGGTCGACGCGGTCGCGATCGGCGACATGCTCGCGGAGCGCTACACCGAGCTCTGGACCGCCCTGACCAGCTCCGAGTGGTTCGGGCTCGACGAGCGGTGGCGCGTGCAGGCGCGCATCGAGCGGCTCAACGACCTGGGGTTCGACGTCGGCGAGCTCGACATCACCACCGACATCGACGGCACCTCCGTGCGCATCCAGCCGAAGGTCGTCGACGCCGGCCACCACTCCCGGCGGCTCATGCGGCTCACCGGGCTCGACGTCCAGGAGAACCAGGCGCGTCGCCTGCTCAACGACCTGGACCAGTTCCGCGCCGCGACGGACCGGCAGAACGACGACGAGACGTTCGTCGCGCACGACTGGCTGACGGAGGTCTTCGAGCCCGCCGTCCGGGCCGTGCCGCGCGCCCTGCGCCCCAAGCTCGAGCCCGCGCAGATCTACCACGAGCTGCTCGACCACCGGTGGTTCCTGTCCGAGCAGGAGCGGCGGGACGTGCCGATGCAGGAGGCCGTGCGGTCCTACATCGCGACGATCCTGCCGAACCGGCCGGACGAGGAGGCCGTGCTCGGCGTCTCCCCCGCCGACCTGCGCGAGGACACGGACGTCATCCCGGTCGTCCGGGACTGACGGCCCGCCGCGCGACGGGGCCGCGGTCCGCGGGCCGCACGTCAGAGCTCGACGCGCTCGTTCTCGCCCTCGAGGCGCTCCCCGCGGACCTTCGCGCGCACGAAGCTGAGCAGCGTCGCCAGCCGCCCGCCCGGCGCGTCCCAGTACTCGGCGGACTCCGCGCGCACGCGCAGCAGCACCGACTCCGCCGACTCCGGGCCCTGCGGGAGCCACGCCTCGACGCCGGCGCTCCACAGCTCTCGCTTCTTGCCGACGTCGTCGACGAGCTCCGCGGTCCCCGCGACGGAGACCCAGGTGGCGCCGGACCCCACCGCGACGTTCACCCGCGGCTCGAACGCGACGTGCGCGAGCTTGCGCGACCCGCGCTCGGCGAAGAACCACAGGTCGCCGTCGAACTCGACCTCCTGCAGCGCCATCGGGCGGGCGACGAGGGTCCCGTCGGGGGCGAGCGTGGTCAGCACCCCCAGGCGCTGGTCGCGCAGCAGCTCGGCGACGGTCCGGACGGCGGTGTCGTGGTCGGTCATACCGCCATCGTCCGTCGCCGCCGGCCGGGCCGCACCCGGGAGGCCCGGGCGTCAGGACGCGCGGTGCCGCGCGACCTCGTACAGCGCGATGCCGGCCGCGACCCCCGCGTTGAGCGACTCGACCTCGGAGGCGATCGGGATGGAGGCGATGGCGTCGCAGTGCTCGCGCACGAGCCGCGACAGGCCCTTGCCCTCGGAGCCGACGACGAGCACCAGCGGGTCCGTGGCGTACGGCAGGTCGCCGATCGCGACGTCGCCGCCGCCGTCCAGGCCCACGACGAAGCAGCCGGCCTCGTGCAGCCGCTCCAGGGCCCGCACGAGGTTCGTCGCCCGCGCGACGGGCACCCGCGCGGCGGCGCCGGCGGAGACCTTCCACGCCGACGCGGTCACGCCGGCCGACCGGCGCTCGGGCACCAGTACGCCGTGCGCGCCGAACGCGCCGGCCGAGCGCAGCACCGCGCCGAGGTTGCGGGGGTCGGTGACGCCGTCGAGCGCGACGACCAGCGGCGCGCGGTCGCTCGCCGCGGCGGCGTCCAGCAGGTCCTCGACGTCGCCGTACTCGTACGGCGGGACCTGCAGGGCCACGCCCTGGTGCACGGCGCCGTCCGTCATGCGGTCGAGCTCCGGCTTGGTGACCTCGAGCAGCGGGTAGCCCTCGTCGGCCGCCGTCCGCAGGATCTCGCGCGTGCGGTCGTCGCCCTCCAGCCGGGTCGCGATGTACACGGCGGACACCGGGATGCCGGCGCGCAGGGCCTCCAGCACGGAGTTCCGCCCCGCGACGACCTCCGTGACCGAGCCGGTGCGGTTGCGCCCGCCCCCGGACCCGCCGCGGCCCGTCGGCCGGCCCCCGGAGCGACCGCCGGCGGCCTGCCGGCGCTCGGCCGCGGCCTTCCGCTTCGCCGCCGGGTGGTACTCGCGCTCCTCGGCCTTGGGGGTCGGACCGCGGCCCTCGAGCGCGCGGCGGCGCTGGCCGCCCGAACCGACGGTCGCGCCCTTCTTGGAGCCCGCCTTGCGGGTGGCGCCTCGGCGCTGGGAGTTGCCGGCCATCAGTCCTCGTCCTCGGTGGTGGGGCGCGCGGCCAGGGACCAGCGCGCGCCGGTGGCGGAGTCCTCGACGGCCACCCCGGCGGCCGCGAGTCGGTCACGGATCGCGTCGGCGGTCGCCCAGTCCCGGGCGGCGCGCGCGGCGGCGCGGGCGTCCAGCTCGGCGCGCACCAGCGCGTCGAGGGCGGCCGCGTGGCGGTCGTCGGTGGTGCCGGCAGCCCACTGGGGGCCGGCCGGGTCGAGCCCGAGCACGTCGAGCATCGCCCGCACGGAGACGAGCTCCGCGCGGACCGCCGCGTCGTCCCCGGAGGCGAGCGCGGTGTTGCCGGCCCGCAGGTGCTCGTGCACGACCGCGAGCGCGGCGGGCACGTTGAGGTCGTCGTCGAGCGCGGCGGCGAAGCCCTCGGGGAGCTCCGTGGCGGAGAGCTCGGCCGCGGTGACCTCGCCCGGGACGCGCTCGGCGGCGCGCTCCACGAAGCCGGCGAGCCGGTCCCACGTGGCCTCGGACTCCGCGAGCGTGTCGGCCGTCCACTCCAGCATCGAGCGGTACTGCACCGCGGTGAGCGCGTACCGGACCACGGCCGGGCGCACCGACTCCAGCAGCACGCTGACCAGCAGCCCGTTGCCGAGCGACTTGCTCATCTTCGCGCCGGACTGCGTGACCCAGCCGTTGTGCAGCCAGTACCGCGCGAACCCGTAGCCGGCCGCGCGGGACTGCGCCTGCTCGTTCTCGTGGTGCGGGAACCGCAGGTCCAGGCCGCCGCCGTGGATGTCGAACGTGTCACCCAGGTAGCGCTGCGCCATCGCCGAGCACTCCAGGTGCCAGCCCGGGCGGCCGCGGCCGAACGGGGTGTCCCAGGCGGCCGTGGCGGGCTCCCCGGGCTTCGACGCCTTCCAGAGCGCGAAGTCGTGCGGGTCGCGCTTGTCGTCCGCCGTGCCGTCGGGCGCCGGGGCCATGTCGTCGAGCCGCTGGCTGGTCAGCGAGCCGTAGTCGGCGTAGGACCGCACGTCGAAGTACACGTCGCCCTCGGCCGCGACGTACGCGTGGCCGGTGTCGACCAGGCGCTGCATGAGCGCCACCATCGCGGGGACGTGACCCGTGGCGCGCGGCTCGTACGTCGGGGGCAGCACGCCGAGCGCGTCGTAGGCCGCGGTGAACGCCCGCTCGTTCTGCATCGCCCACGCCCACCACGCGACGCCGGCCTCCGCGGAGCGGGCCAGGATCTTGTCGTCGATGTCCGTGACGTTCCGCACGAGCGTGACGTCGTGGCCCGTGCGGCGCAGCCACCGGACCAGCACGTCGAACGCCACCGCGGACCGGACGTGCCCGATGTGCGGAGGGGCCTGCACGGTCGCGCCGCACAGGTAGATGCCGACCCGGCCCGGGACCACGGGGACGAAGTCGCGCACCTCGCGGGTGGCGGTGTCGAACAGGCGCAGGCTCACGAGGGTCAAGGCTACCGGGGGCCGGTGCCGGCGGCGGCGCCGAACCGGGCGGCCTCCGCGCGCAGGGCCTCCAGCACGCGGCGGACGACGCGGCGCTCGACCCGGTCCGGCCGGGCCAGCACGTCGATCCGCCGCCCGGCGCGGACCCCCGCGAGCGGGACCAGGCGGGCGCCGCGGCGACCCGCCGTGAACCGCGGCAGCAGGCTGACCCCGTGCCCGGCGGCGACCAGCGCCTCGACGACGCCGAAGTCGTTGAACCGCTGCACCACCCGCAGCGGGGCGCCCGCCGCCGCGGCGACCACGTCGAGCACACCCGCCACCGGGAAGCCCTCCCGCACGGCGATCCAGGGCTCGCCGGTGAGGTCCGCCGGCGTGACCGTCGCGCGGGAGGCCAGCGGGTGGTCCGGCGGCAGCGCGACGTCGAGCGGCTCGCGCAGCAGGGGGACCGCGCGCACGCCGGGCGGCCAGGGCGCGGCGTCGTCCGGGCGGTGCGCCACCACGAGGTCGAAGTCGGCGGTCAGCGCGGCGAACCGGTCCTGGGCGACGTCCTCGTCCCCGAGCTCGACGTCCACGCCGTCCATCGCCGCGACGCGCGTCAGCAGCCCGGGCAGCAGCAGCTCCGCGCCCGACTGGAACGACGCGACCCGCACCACGCCGTGCGGCGCGGAGCGGAACGCCTCGACCGCCGCCTCCGCCCGCTCCAGCGCGACCGCGACGTCGAGGGCGGCGTCCGCCAGGGCGTGCCCGGGTCCGGTCAGGCGGATGCCGCGACCGACCCGCTCGACGACGTCCGCGCCCGCCTCGCGGGACAGGGCGCGCAGCTGCTGCGAGACCGCGGAGGGCGTCAGGTGCAGCGCCGCGGCCGCCGCCGTGACGCCGCCGCGGTCCCGGACCGCCCGGAGCGTGGCCAGGTGCCGCGTGTCCATGCAGTGACGCTACACGGTCGGTGTCCGATCTTTCGATGGTGCTGGACGATGCGGCCCGGGCAGCATCAGCACATGCCGACCCGCGACCGCCTGCTCGCCCTCACCGTCGCCGTCATCTGGGGGCTGAACTTCCCGGCGATCCACCTGTCGCTCGAGCAGTTCCCGCCGTTCTTCCTGGTCGCGCTGCGGTTCGCCCTGCTCGCCGTGCCGACGCTGCTGCTCGTGCCCCGGCCGGACGTCCGGCTGCGGTGGCTGCTCGGGTACGGCGTCGGGTTCGGGGTGCTGCAGTTCGCGTTCCTCTACCTCGCCATGCACACCGGCATGCCGACGGGCCTCGCGTCGCTCGTGCTGCAGGCCTCCGCGCCGTTCACCGTCCTGCTGGGCGCCGTGCTGCTGCGCGAGCGGGTCAGCGCCCGCCAGGCGCTCGGCGTGGCGGTCGCGCTCGCGGGGCTGGGGGGCATCGCCGCGCTGCGGGCCGGGGCCGGGGCGTCCGCCGGGCTGCTGCCCGTGGTGCTCACGC
>JACXUT010000098.1 GCA_014763765.1 Micrococcales bacterium | reverse complement strand
CCTGGACTCTCGGCGCGGGGGCGCGGGGGCGCGAGTGCGGAGTGCTGGTGGTGGGCGCGCGCGTGAGTGCGCGCGTCCGTGCTGGCCTCGCACGCCCGCGGGGCATCACCGAGAGTCCAGGACACGCCGTGTGTGCACGCTCGTCCCGGGCATGTCCTGGACTCTCGGTGATGCCCCGCGGGCGTGCGAGGCCAGCACGGACGCGCGCACTCACGCGCGCGCCCACCACCCGCACTCCGCACTCGCGCCCCCGCGCCCCCGCGCCGAGAGTCCAGGACACGCCGCGTGCGCGTGCTCATCCCGGGCGTGTCCTGGTCTCTCGACGACGCCGCGCGGACGTGCGAGGGCAGCGCGGAAGGGGCGAGAGTCCGGGGCGCGCGGGCTCGATCGTCACCGGGAGACCCCAGCGGCTGTACCGCTGCACCGTCGTCGTCTGGATGCCGCCGACGTCGACCGTCGCCTGGTTGCCCGTGACGGTGTGGTCCGACCCCAGCCAGACGACCATCTCGACGACCCGGGCGCCGAGCGCGTCGAACGGCTCGGTCGCCTCCAGCCGCCAGGCGTGCAGCCCGGTGCCGTCCTCCTGGGTGAGGACGTCCTGGTCGGGCTGCACCTCCCAGCCGACCGAGCCGATCATGGCCGCGGTCATGGACGGGTCCGCGGCGGCGCGGTACGCCTCCCCGACCGTCGCGGCGAGCAGGGCCTGCGGGTCGCTGCTGGTCAGGTCCCCGCGGACCCAGACGCCGTCGAACGTGACCCACGCCTCGTCCTGCGTGAGCACGAACTGCCGCGGGCCCTCGCTGGTCGTCATCGTCCCCGCCATCTCGGACCGCTCGCCGTAGACGAAGTCGACCTCCGCCGAGTCCGACCCGGACTCCAGGTGCTCGTGCCCGGTCCCCGCGGCGGTCGAGAACGCGACCACGCACGCCGCGAGCACATCGCCCGGCACGGCGGCGCCGGGTGAGAGGTCGACGTCGTCGCACTCCGACGGGGCCACGACGCCGGGGGCCGCTGCGGCCGGCGGCGCACTGCTCGGGGCTGCGGGGGACGACGACGGGGAGGCGGTCGAGGCGCCCGGCTCCGGCGACGCGGTTCCCCCGCCGCAGGACGCGAGCAGCAGGACGGCGGACAGCGCGACGGCGGCGCGGACGGGTCGGGTCACGGCCCCGAGGGTAGGGGCGAGCTCCGGGACGCGCACGGGTGTCCCACCCCGGACACCCGCCCGCGGATCACGAGGCGACGCCGGCCGGTCGGGCTGGTCCTGCCGTTCCTGGTCCCCACGCCACCCCGTTCGAGTGAACGCCGAGACCGACGATCAGTGGGGAATCAGGTTCCTCCCGTGCGCGATCTCCGCCCTGAAGCTCGATCCACTGCGCGCCCTCCGCACCCGACCTGGTCCCCTGTCCGCCGGGACGCCGCCGGGCGTCATCGTGGCTCTCTTCGCGTTCAACGAGCCTGAGTGCGCGCACACCCGGCGCGTCGAGGTGCGTCCTCGGCGCAGCCATGATGCCCACCCTCCGGGGACGGAGTGTCCCCTGGAACCCGGGGCGAATTCCTTCGCCCGTCTGGTCGGTCACCGCGCAGGAATCGACGCAGGAGCCATTTGCTCAATCTCTCTGACCTGCGCAATCATCCGCCCATGACGATGACGTCCGCCCGAAAGGCCGGTGCATGGGCCGCTGCCCTGCTGCTCGTGCTGGCTGCGTGCACCGGCGGCTCCGACGCCGCTGCGCCGACGCCGACGCCCACCCTGGTCGCACCGGGTGGCTCGGGCACCATCGACCTCGACGACCGCACGTTCACCCTCGACGTCCCCTCCGGCTATGACGCCGCCGAACCTGCGCCCCTGGTCGTGTCGCTGCACGGCTACTCGGAGGTCGGAGAGAGCACGGCCACCTACCTCGGCCTGCGGGATCAGTCCGAGGAGAAGGGCTACCTGCTCGCCTACCCGGAGGGCCTGGTCGACAGGGCGGGCAAGCAGTACTGGAACGCGACGGGCGCCTGCTGCTCCTTCGACGGTGTCGACCCGGACGACGACGGCTTCCTCACCAGCGTCATCGAGACGATCCAGGCGCAGTACGCGGTGGACGCGAAGCGGGTCTTCGTCATCGGCCACTCGAACGGCGCGTTCATGGCGCTGCGCATGGCGTGCCACCACTCCGACCTGATCGCTGCGGCCGTGTCGGTCGCCGGAGAGAACGACGTCGACCCGTCGGCGTGCGCCCCGGGCCAACCCGTCAGCGTCCTGCAGGTGCAGGCCGACACCGACGAGGTCATCAGCTACACGGGCGGCAGTGTCGGCCCGGGGGATCCTTATCCGGGGGCTGAGCAGACGGTCGCGGACTGGCGAGCGATCGACGAGTGCGAGGACAGCGCGACACAGGGCACCGCGGACTACGACTCGACGCTCGCCGGCCCCGAGACCGTGACGAGCAGCTGGTCCTGCTCCCAGGGCACCGAGGTCGGTCTCTGGACGATCGTGGGCGGCAAGCACGGTCCGACGTGGTCGGACGCGTTCGCCCCTGACGTGACCGACTGGATGCTGGCGCACGGAAAGGCCTGACGTCGGGCGTGGGTCGGCCTGAAGGGGGCCCGGCCGACGCCGGACGACGGGATCTGTGACATCCGCGAGGTGCTCCTGGGCACCTCCGCGCGCCCCGGGACCACGCCGATCCAGGTCGCAGCGCACGACGGCACGTCGCGGTCCTCACGTGTCATCACATGCCAAGAGGCCACGTCCGGGCCCTGTCTCCAGGATGCCGGCGTGGCCTCTGACCTGCTACGTCGGTGGAGCTGAGGGGACTCGAACCCCTGACCCCCTGCATGCCATGCAGGTGCGCTACCAGCTGCGCCACAGCCCCGTGATCAGGCCCGTAGACCGTCACACCACCCGCTGAGCGGGCGACCTGAACTCTACTCGACGCCTCGCCCGGACGCGAATCGGCAGGTCACGCGGGGTCTCGCACCTCTTCGTCCATCGTCGGCGCGGGGCGGTCGGGGCCGGCGTTCCAGTCCGACGACGCGTGCACCGGGCCGACGTTCAGGGCCTCCAGGCGCCACGCCAGGCCGGACCCGGGGCGCCCGGGCTGCAGCTCCGTCCAGTGGGCGTTCGACATGCCGGAGATGCCCTTCCACGTCGGAGGCAGCCCGAGCATCCCCACGACGCCGAGGGTGATCGCCGCGCCGTGCGACACGACGACGAGCGTGTCGTCTCGCTCCAGCGCGCCGGCCAGCTCCGTGACGCCCTCGACCATGCGGGCGAGCACGTCCGCGCGCGTCTCCGCGCCGACCCGCTCCGGCTCACGGCCCGACACCCACGCGGCGTGCTGCTCGGGCCAGCGCTCCGCGATCTCCGCGGACGTCATGCCCTCCCACTCCCCGAAGGACCGCTCACGCACCCGCGTGTCGGTGTGGACGGGCAGGCCCGTGCGGTCGGCGAGCGCCTGCGCCGTCTCCCGCGCGCGCCCGAGGTCGGACGACACGATGCGGGTCGGGGCGTACCGGCTCGCGAGCGCCGCCGCGGCGGTCTCCGCCTGCCACCGGCCGACGTCGTCCAGCGGGATGTCGGACTGGCCCTGCAGCCGCGCGCTCGCGTTGTGGGCGGTGCGGCCGTGGCGCCAGAGGACGACGCGCCCGGCGGTCACTCCCCCGCCTCGGCTCCCTCGGGCGTCCCGTGCACGTCCGACGGGAGCTCGATGACCGGGCAGTCCTTCCAGAGCCGCTCGAGCGCGTAGTAGACGCGGTCCTCGGCGTGCTGCACGTGCACGACGACGTCGCCGAAGTCGATGAGGACCCAGCGGCCCTCCTGCTTGCCCTCGCGGCGCAGCGGCTTCGCGCCGAGCTTGTGCAGGGACTCCTCGACGGCGTCGACGATCGCGCCGACCTGCCGCTCGTTGGTGCCCGACGCGATGACGAACGCGTCGGTCAGCACGAGCTGGCCGCTCACGTCGAGGGCGATGATCTCCTGGGCCTTGAGGTCGGCGGCAGCACGGGCTGCTGCGACGGTGAGCTCGACGGCGCGGTCGGATGCCGGCACGGCACTCCTCGGTTCGATGGGGTGGGGCAGGTCAGGGTGCGGCGCTGGTGGCCGCGAGCGCGACGGCGGGGACCGACGGCCCGGCGGCCGTGGCGCTGTCCGACGCCGTGTTGGCGACGAAGATGATGAGGAAGCCGAGCACGAACGCCACGACCGCCAGGATGATCCACTGCAGCCACGTGAACGGCAGCGGCCGGCGCAGGCGCTCGGGCTGCTCCGGCTCGTCGTCGGCGTCCTCGGCGACCGACGCGGGCACCAGGGTGCCGGTCGGGTCGGTCTGCTCGGCCTCGGGGACCGGCGCGGGAGCCATCGCCTTGAGCAGGCTCTGCCACTGCGGCACCGGGACGTCGTCCTCGTCCGCCGCCTGCTCCGCGGCCGGGGCGGGGCTCGCGGCGGCGGGAGGGAGCGACGCCCACGGCGACGAGGCCGGGGCCGGGGCCGGTGCGCCGGGCGCGGCACCTGCGGACGGCGGAGCGGCGGCGCCCGTGGCCGCGGGGCCGGCGGGGCTCGCCGGACGCGTCCCGGCAACCGGCGCCCCGGACGCGGACGGCGCGCCGGGCTGCGGGGCGGGCGACCACGACCGGGGTCCCGGCCGGCTCCCCGCCGCGGCGTCGGGTGCGGACGTCCGGGACCCGGGCTGCCCGGGACCCTGCGGCGCGCCGGAGGCCGGTGCGGCGGGGGTGACGGCCGTCGGGGGTGCAGCCGGCGCGACGCCGCCGGACGGCACCCACGCGCGCTCCTGCCCCGCGGGCCCGCTCCCGGGTCGGCTCCCCTGCGCGGGGGCGACGGGTGCGGGCCGGTCGGCCCAGCGGGCGGCGCGGTCGGGGCGGGGCGGCACGGCACCCGCGGACGTCGCGCCCGGCGCCGGGGCACCTGCGGCCGAGGGGCCGGCGGCCACCCCGGGACGCCCGGCGGGGTCGGGGCGCGCGGGCGTCGGGGCGGCCGGACGCGATCCGGCGGCCGGTGCCTCCGGCCGTGGCGCAGCAGGCGCGGCAGGCGCAGCAGGCCGTGGTGCGGCCGTGGGGGCGGCGTCCCGGCCGCCGGGCGCACCGGCTCGCGCCTCCGTCCCGCCGGGCGCCGTCCCCGGGCCCGCGGTCGCGTCAGGGGCCGAGGCGGTGCGGATCGAACGGCGCGTGCGCGCGGGTGCCTCCGGCTGCAGGCCCGGCACCTGGTAGGGCGTCGACCCGCCCGGGCGGCCGTCGGGGCCGACCGCGGAGACCGGGCGGTTGCGCAGGGCGCGGCGCGAGGCCACGGCTGCAGCCCCCGCCCCGCCGGTCGCCGCGGCACCCGGGGCACCGGGGGCACCGGGTGCACCGGGGGCGCTCCCCGTCGACGGCGCCTCGCCGGCCCGGCTCGTGCCGCGGGCGGGCGTCGCCTCACCACCGCCCGCCGCACCGGCTCCCGCCGGCGCGTCGGGACGCACCGCGGGAGCGGGGGAACCGGAGGCCGCCGCGGCGCGGGCGGCACCGGCGGCGGGCTGCACGGGGGAACCGGGGCGCCCGGCGTCGGCCGGCGTCCCGCCTGCTGCGGCCGCCTGCTCCGCCGCGCGCCGTGCGGCCTCGCGCTCCCGCAGCTCCCGACGGGTCAGCGGCGTGCCGGGTGTGCTCATGACTGACTTCCTCGGTACAGACCGTGCTTGGCGATGTACTGGACGACCCCGTCCGGGACGAGGTACCAGACGGGCTTCCCGGCGCGCGCGCGATCGCGCACGTCGGTGGACGAGATGGCCAGCGCCGGGATCTCCCACTGGCTGACCCGGTCGGACGGCAGGCCGTCCGTGGACAGGGCGTGCCCGGGCCGGGTGACCGCGACGAACTGGGCGCGCTCGAAGAGCTCCGGGGAGTCCTTCCAGGTGAGGATCTGCTCGATGGCGTCGGCGCCGGTGATGAAGTACAGGTCGGTGTCGGGCCGCTCGTGCGCCAGGTCCCGCAGCGTGTCGACCGTGTAGGTCAGGCCGGGCCGGTCGATGTCGACGCGGCTGACCGTGAACCGCGGGTTCGACGCGGTCGCGATCACCGTCATCAGGTAGCGGTGCTCGGCGGGCGTGACCTCGACGTCCTGCTTGAACGACGGGGCGCCCGTCGGGACGAACACGACCTCGTCCAGGCCGAACTGCGCGGCGACCTCGCTGGCGGCGACGAGGTGGCCGTGGTGGATCGGGTCGAACGTGCCGCCCATCACCCCGAGCCGGGATCGTCGCTGCGTCATCGGTGGCGGGTCCCTCGCGGCCGGTCAGTCGTGGCGGGTGCCGACGCTCCGGAAGGCGAACGTCACGAGCAGCAGGGCGATGAGGACGCCGAAGCCGGCGATGCCGAAGACGACGGGCTCGAAGGGCAGCTCGACGGTCTGCTCGGCGGCGGCCTCGGCGGCGCGCAGCGCAGCGTTCACGTGGTCCTCCCGGGAGGGGTCGAAGTGAGGGTCCAGTGTCGCACGTCCGGCGGGTCCCCCGTCAGGGACGGACGTGCCCGTCGCCGTGCACCACCCACTTGGTGGTGGTCAGCTCGGCGAGCCCCATGGGGCCGCGGGCGTGCAGCTTCTGGGTGGAGATGCCGATCTCGGCGCCGAGGCCGAGCTGGCCGCCGTCCGTGAACCGGGTGGACGCGTTGACCATGACGGCCGCGGAGTCGACCTCGGCCATGAACCGCTCGGACGCGGCGAGGTCGCGCGTGACGATCGCCTCGGTGTGCCCCGACGACCAGGTGCGGATGTGCTCCAGCGCGGCGTCGAGGTCGTCGACCACCCGCACGGCGAGGTCGAGCGACAGGTACTCGGTCGCCCAGTCCTCGTCGGTGGCCGGCACGACGTCCACCCCCGCGGGCGCGAGGCCCGCGGTCGCGGCGTCGCCGTGCACCGTGACCCCGGCGTCCGCGAGCGCGGTCAGCGCCGACGGCAGGAACCCCGCGGCGGCGTCACGGTGGACCAGCAGCGTCTCCGCCGCGTTGCAGACGCCGACGCGCTGCGTCTTCGCGTTGAGCAGGATCGGCAGGGCGACCGCGGGGTCGGCCGTGGCGTCGACGTACACGTGCACGTTGCCGACGCCGGTCTCGATGACCGGCACGGTGGCCTCGCGCACGACGGTCCGGATCAGGTCGGCGCCGCCGCGCGGCACCAGCACGTCCACCAGGCCGCGGGCGTGCATGAGCGCGACGCCGCCCGCGCGGCCGTACGCGTCGATCGACTGGACGAGGTCGGCGGGCAGCCCGCGGGCCTCGAGGGCGGCCCGCAGCACCGCGACGATCCGCTCGTTGCTGCGCGCGGCGGCAGACCCGCCCCGGAGCACCACCGCGTTGCCGCTCTTGAGCGCGAGCCCGACGGCGTCGACGGTGACGTTGGGCCGCGCCTCGTAGATCATGCCGACCACGCCCATCGGGACCCGGAGCTGGCGCATCCGCAGGCCGTTCGGCAGCGTGGAGCCGCGCACGACCTCCCCGACCGGGTCGGGCAGCGCCGCGACCTCCCGCAGGGCGTCCGCGATGCCGACGATCCGCTCGGGCGTGAGCGTGAGCCGGTCGAGCAGGCCGGCGGACGTGCCCTGCTCGCGACCGCGGGCCACGTCCTCGGCGTTCGCCGTCACGATCGCGTCGGCGTCCGCGACGAGTGCGTCCGCGAGCGACCCGAGCGCGGCGTCCTTCGTGGCCCGGGTGGCCACGGCGAGCGCGCGGGCGGCGACCTGCGCGCGCCGGGCCACGGCGAGCACCTGCTCGGTGACGTCGGGCTGCGTGCCGCTCCCCGGTGCCGGGGCCGCGTCGAGGTGCTGCGCCCCGTCGGTGGCCGGGGCGTCGAGGGAGGTCGTCATCGCACCAGGGTAGTCCCGGGCGCCGGACACGCCCCGGAGCCGTCCGGGGGCTGGTCGGGCGGCCGCCGACGCGCTCAGCGCCGCCGGCGCACCAGCACGAGGTCGTCCCGGTGCACGAGCTCCCGGTCGTACCCCTCCCCGAGGTCGGCGCGCAGGTCCTGCGTCGAGCGCCCGAGCAGCCCCGGCGCCTCCTGCGCGGAGTACGCGACGAGGCCGCGGGCGACCACCGTGCCGTCAGGACCCGCGAGCTCCACGGGGTCGCCGGCCTCGAAGTCGCCCTCGACCGCGGTGACGCCCGCCGGGAGCAGCGACGTGCCGCGCTCGACGACGGCCCGCACCGCCCCGTCGTCGAGGACGAGCCGACCCCGGGTCCGGGCCGCGTACGCGAGCCACAGCAGCCGCGTGGACGTGCGGCGCCCGGTCGCCGCGAACCACGTGCCCACGTCCTGGCCCGCCAGCGCCGCCGCGACCTGCGCGGCCGAGGTCAGCACCACGGGCACGCCCGACGCCGTCGCGATGGCCACGGACTCGAGCTTGGTCACCATGCCGCCGGTGCCGACGTGGCTGCCGCGCGCCGACACGTCGACGCCCTCCAGGTCGCGCGGCCCGCGGACCTCCGGGATGCGGCGCGAGCCCGGCCGGGACGGCGGGCCCGTGTAGAGCCCGTCGACGTCGGTGAGCAGGACCATCGCGTCCGCGTGCACCAGGTGCGACACGAGGGCGGCGAGCCGGTCGTTGTCGCCGAACCGGATCTCGTCGGTCGCCACGGTGTCGTTCTCGTTGACGATCGGCACGATGCCCAGGTCCAGCAGCCGGTCCAGGGCACGCTGCGCGTTGCGGTACTGCCCGCGCCGCATCGTGTCGTCGGCCGTGAGCAGCACCTGCCCCACCCGCAGGCCGTGCGCGTGGAACGCCCGTGTGTAGTGCGCGACGAGCAGCCCCTGGCCCACCGACGCGGCGGCCTGCTGCGTCGCGAGGTCGCGCGGGCGCCGGGCGAGGCCCAGGGGGTCCATGCCGGTCGCGATGGCCCCGGAGGACACCAGCACGACCTGACGGCCGTCCGCGACGCGGGACGCCAGCACGTCCACCAGCGCCCGCAGCCGCTCGGGGTCGAGGCGGCCGTCCGCGTCCGTCAGCGACGAGGAGCCGACCTTCACCACCACGCGGTGGACCTGGGGCAGCAGGCGGCGGTCGGACAGCGCGGCGGCACTCACGCGGGCATTCTGCCCCGGGGACGGCGGCGGCCCCACGGGATTCCGCGGGCCGGACGCCTCAGTCCTCGGTCCAGAGACCGGCCTCGCGCTCGGTCCACAGCTCGGCCCGGGCCTCGGCCTTGGCGTCCATGCGCTCCTTGTACTCCTGGCGCTTCTGGCCGCGGGTGGGCCGGTTGTGGTCCTCCAGCCGCACGTCCGACCCGCGCGGGCCGCCGAGCAGCTCCGCGCCGGTCAGCAGCGTGGGCTCCCAGTCGAACACCACCGCGGACGGCCCGTCGCCGATGACGACCTCGGCGCCCGCGACGGCACCGGCCTTCAGCAGGGCGTCCTCGACCCCCAGCCGCGCCAGCCGGTCCGCCAGGTAGCCGACGGCCTCGTCGTTCGCGAAGTCCGTCTGGCGCACCCACCGCTCGGGCTTCGAGCCGCGGACCTGGAAGTACTCGTGGTCGCCCTCGACGCGCCGCGTGACGGTGAACCCCGACTCGTTGACGGCGCGCGGACGCAGCACGACGCGCGTGGCCTCGGGCGCCGGTGCCTCCCGGCGGGCCTGCTCGACCAGCTCGGCCAGCGCGAACGTCAGCGGGCGCAGGCCCTCGTGGCTCGCCGTCGAGACCGCGAACACGCGCAGCCCGCGCGCCTCGAGGTCCGGCCGCACCAGGTCCGCGAGCTCGCGGGCCTCCGGCACGTCGATCTTGTTGAGCACGACCAGCCGCGGGCGCTCCGTCAGCGGCACCCGGCCGCCCTCGATGCCGAGGTCCCCGGCGTACGCGGCGAGCTCGGCCTCGATGACCTCGAGGTCGGTCAGCGGGTCGCGCCCCGGCTCCAGGGTCGCGCAGTCGAGCACGTGCACGAGCACCGCGCAGCGCTCCACGTGCCGCAGGAACTCCAGGCCCAGGCCCTTGCCCTCGCTCGCACCGGGGATGAGGCCCGGCACGTCCGCGACCGTGTAGCGCGCGTCGCCCGCCTGCACGACACCGAGGTTCGGCACCAGGGTCGTGAACGGGTAGTCGGCGATCTTGGGCCGGGCGGCGGACATCGCCGCGACCAGCGACGACTTGCCGGCGCTCGGGAAGCCGACGAGGGCGACGTCGGCGATCGTCTTGAGCTCCAGCACGACGTCGCGCGCCTCGCCCGGCTCGCCGAGCAGCGCGAAGCCGGGGGCCTTGCGCCGCGGGGAGGACAGCGCGGCGTTGCCCAGGCCGCCGTGACCGCCCTCGGCGACGACGAACTGCGCGCCGGCGCCCACGAGGTCGGCCAGCACCTCGCCGTCGGCCGACTTCACGACGGTGCCGTCCGGCACGGGCAGCACCAGGTCCTGGCCCGTGGAGCCCTGCCGGTGGTCACCCATCCCCTGGGTGCCGGACGGGGCGTGCCGGTGCGGGGCGTGGTGGTAGTCCAGGAGCGTCGTCACCTGCGGGTCGACGACCAGGACGACGCTGCCCCCGTTGCCCCCGTTGCCCCCGTCGGGGCCGGCGAGCGGCTTGAACTTCTCGCGGTGGATGGACGCGCAGCCGTGGCCGCCGTCACCGCCGCTGGCGTGGAGGACGACTCGGTCGACGAACGCGGCCATGTGCGGGTGGTTCCTTCCTCATGGACGGAGGGGCGCACCGCGTCGTGCGGTGCGCCCCTCCGGCCTGCGTGCTGGGGTGCGGCGGCGTCAGCCCGCCGTCACGATGTCGATGACCTTGCGGCCACGACGGGTGCCGAACTGCACCGCACCGGCGGCGAGGGCGAACAGCGTGTCGTCGCCGCCACGGCCGACGTTCACGCCGGGGTGGAAGTGCGTGCCGCGCTGGCGGACGATGATCTCGCCGGCGTTGACGACCTGGCCGCCGAAGCGCTTGACGCCGAGGCGCTGGGCGTTGGAGTCGCGACCGTTGCGCGAGGAGCTCGCGCCCTTCTTGTGTGCCATCTCAGGCCTGCTTTCCTGCGGTGCTGTCTACGGGAGGTCGGTCACGGGCGCGCGGCCCGCGGGGTCACTTGATGCCGGTGACCTTGAGGCGGGTGAGCGCCTGGCGGTGGCCCTGGCGGCGGCGGTAGCCGGTCTTGTTCTTGTACCGCAGGATGTCGATCTTCGGGCCCTTCTCGTCCCGGACGACCTCCGCGGTGACGGTGACCTTGGCGAGCGCCGCGGCGTCCGACGTCACGGCCTCCCCGTCGACCAGCAGCAGCGCCGGCAGCTGGACCGTCGAGCCGGCCTCGGCCGCGATGCGGTCCACGACGACGACGTCGCCGACGGCGACCTTCTCCTGACGGCCGCCGGCCTTCACGATCGCGTACACCACGTTGCTGCTCATCTCTGCTCGTCGAACTACAGGTTCTGGGGGCGTCCCGACCCGGGCCGCGTCCCGGCGCGCCACCGCGGTGGCAGCGGGACTCGGGAGCGTCGGCACCGCAGGGGCGGTACGCGCGAACGGTGCTCTCCGGCGAGGACCGCACGAGCGGCTCTCGTCAGAACGCACCGACGTTCAAGGATACGCAAGCCCGTCCCCGAGGGTCAAACCGTACCGGTATCCCGGGGTGGGTGCGGGGCCCGGTGCCGGTGCACCGGGCCCCGCACCTCAGGCCTCGTCGGGCTCGTCCGCCTCGGGGAGCTCGAACAGGCCGGGGTCCACCGGGGTCAGCTCGAGCCGGTCCGGCGCGTCGTCCGCGGCGGCGGCCGCTCCCCCGGTCGACCTCGCGCCCTCGCCGGACGTGCCGGCGCGGGTGGCCAGGTCGCCGAGCGCGGCGAAGACGTCCAGCACGACGGGGTGCTGCTCCGGCTCGGGCGCCAGGTCGCCGGCGGCGTCCCGGCCCTCGGCCTGCTCCGCGGTCGCGGGCTGCGGCACGGTGGTGCCGTCCGCCTCCGCGTCGGCGACGTGGTCGTGCTGCGGCTCGTCGTCGTGGGCGTGCGCGTGGGCCGCGGCGGCGGCGATCGTCGCGAGCGTGGCCTTGACCGCCTCGCGCGCCTCCGGCAGCACCGGGACGGACGCCGTGGGCGCGCCGGCCGCCGGCTGCTCCTTGGCGCCACCGCGCTTGCGGCGGGACTTCTTGGCCTCGCCGCCCTCCGGCGCCTGCTGCGGGGCGCCCGCGTCGGGGCGGCCGTTGCCCTTCTCGACCGGCTCCGTGTGCACGATGAACCCGCGGCCGTTGCAGTGCTCGCAGGTCTCCGAGAACGCCTCGACGAGCCCCTGACCCACCCGCTTGCGGGTCATCTGGACCAGGCCGAGCGAGGTGACCTCGGCCACCTGGTGCTTCGTGCGGTCCCGCCCCAGGCACTCCACGAGCCGGCGCAGCACGAGGTCGCGGTTGGACTCCAGCACCATGTCGATGAAGTCGATGACGATGATGCCGCCGATGTCCCGCAGCCGGAGCTGGCGGACGATCTCCTCCGCGGCCTCCAGGTTGTTGCGGGTGACCGTCTCCTCGAGCGTGCCGCCCGCACCCGTGAACTTGCCGGTGTTGACGTCCACGACCGTCATGGCCTCGGTGCGGTCGATGACCAGCGAGCCGCCCGACGGCAGCCAGACCTTGCGGTCCATGCCCTTGGCGAGCTGCTCGTCGACGCGGTGGTCGTGGAACACGTCGCCCGCGCCGGTGTACTTCGACACCTTCTGCGCGAGGTCCGGCGCGAGCTCGCCGATGTACGAGGAGATCGTCGACCACGCGCCGTCGCCCTGGACGACCAGCGACGAGAAGTCGTCGTTGAAGATGTCGCGGACCACGCGGATCGCCAGGTCCGGCTCGCCCTGGAGCAGCGCCGGCGCGGACGCGGTCTTCGCCTTCTTCTCGATCGCCTCCCACTGCGACTGCAGCCGGGCGATGTCGGCGCGCAGCTCCTCCTCGCTCGCCCCCTCGGCGGCCGTGCGCACGATGACGCCGGCGGAGTCCGGGACGACCTCGCGCAGGATCTTCTTCAGGCGCGCGCGCTCGGGCTCCGGCAGCTTGCGGCTGATGCCGGTCATGCCGCCGCCCGGGACGTACACGAGGTACCGGCCGGCGAGCGTGATCTGCGACGTCAGGCGGGCGCCCTTGTGGCCGATCGGGTCCTTGGTGACCTGCACCAGCACCGAGTCGCCGGACTTCAGCGCCTGCTCGATGCGGCGCGGCTGGCCGCCCTCGAGGCCCGCGGCGTCCCAGTTGACCTCGCCGGCGTACAGCACCGCGTTGCGGCCCTTGCCGACGTCGACGAACGCGGCCTCCATGCTGGGCAGCACGTTCTGGACGCGACCGAGGTAGACGTTGCCGGCCATCGAGACCTGCGCCTGCCGGGACACGTAGTGCTCGACGAGCACGCCGTCCTCGAGCACCGCGATCTGCGTCTTGCCGTGCGCCTCGCGCACGATCATCGAGCGCTCGACCGACTCGCGGCGGGCCAGGAACTCGGCCTCCGTGATGATCTGGCGGCGGCGGCCCGCGTCACGGCCCTCGCGGCGGCGCTGGCGCTTCGCCTCCAGGCGGGTCGAGCCGCGCAGCGCGGTGACCTCGTCGCTGCGGGTCCCCGACCGGCGCGGCTCGCTCTCGGCCGCCTCGCTGCCGCGGCCCGAGCGGCGGCGACGACGGCGACGACGGCTGCCGCCACCCTGCTCGTCGCCCTCGGACCGGTCGTCCGCGTCGTCCGCGTCGTCCGCGCCCTCGGCGCCGTCCGCGTCCTCCGTGGCGTCCTGCTGGTCGTCGGCGGCGCCGTCCGGGCCGTCGGCGGCCTCGGCGTCACCGTCCGACGTCCCGCGGGAACGCCGACCGCGCCCACCGCGACGGCGACGGCGGCGCGGGGTGCCCTCGTCGCCGTCCTGCTCGCCGTCCGCGGCCTCGGCGGCACCGGCGGCCTGCTCCTCGGCGTCCGCCGGCTCCGCGTCCTGCTCGAGGGGGACCTCGACGGCGTCGGCCTCGGCGGGCTCGACGGCCTCCGGGGCCTCCTCGGCACGGGTGCGGCCGCGGCGACCACGGCGACGGGACGGCGCCGCCTGCTCCTCGGCGGGAGCGGCCGCGGCGGGCCCGGCGTCCTCGGGCCGCGCCTCGGCGGCCTGGGCCTCGGCGGCCTGGGCGGCGGCGGAGATCGTCTCGGGCGACCCGGACGGCGCCTGCGCGCGCCGGCGGCGACGCGGGGCCTCGGGCGCCTGGAACAGCAGCGCGGTGGTCGCGAGACGGGCGGCGGTGCGGTCCTGGTCGCCGCCGCCCGGGGCGGACGACGGGGAGGGCGTGGTGGACGCCGGGGCGGACGCCGGCGCCGCGGGGGCGGACGGCGTGGTGCGCCCCAGCTCGGCCAGCACGTCGAGGCGCGACTCCGGCGCCGCGGCGGACGTCTGCTCGGCCTGCTCGACCGTCTCGGCGATCTGCTCGTCCTCGGGGTCCTCGACCAGCGGCTCGTCGACCGGCGCGACCGGCTCCGGCAGCACGGCGGCCGGCTCGACGGGATCGACCGGTGCCGCGGCGGGGCGGGTGGCACGGCGGGACCGGCGCGGCCGGGAGGCGGCCGGCTCGGCGGGCTGCTCCGCCGCGGGGGCGGGCT
>JACXUT010000340.1 GCA_014763765.1 Micrococcales bacterium | reverse complement strand
GTCGTACCACGGGCCCGCGCGGTCGGCACCTAGGCTGCCGCGGTGACCGACCGCTACGGACCCGACGTGCTGGCCGCCGGGTCGGCCCGCGCGCACCGCCGCCCGACCTCCGTCCCCACCCCCGCCGAGCGCGGCCTGGTCGTCGAGGAGGTCACCACCGGCTGGGTCGGTGCGGTCGTCCGGGTCGAGAAGTCCGGCGGGGAGCACGTCGTCGTCCTGGAGGACCGCCGGGGCCGCACCCGCACGTTCCGGCTCGGCCCCGGGTTCTGGGTCGACGGGCGCCCCGTCGAGCTCGTCGCGCCGCGCGCCGCCGCGCCCACCGGTCCGCGCCGCACCGCCTCCGGCTCGATCGCCGCCCCCGACCAGCGCGCCCGCGTCGCCGTGGGCAGCCGCATCTGGGTGGAGGGGAAGCACGACGCGGAGCTGGTGGAGAAGGTCTGGGGCGACGACCTGCGCGCCGAGGGCGTCGTCGTGGAGCTGCTCGACGGCGTGGACCACCTGGTCGACGCGCTGCGGGAGTTCCGGCCCGAGCCGTCCCGCCGCGTCGGCGTGCTGGTCGACCACCTGGTGCCGGGGTCCAAGGAGCAGCGGATCGCGGACGAGGCCCTGCGGGTCGCGCCGCGCGGCACCGTCCTGGTGCTCGGCCACCCGTACGTCGACGTGTGGCAGGCCGTCCGCCCCGAGCGGGTGGGCCTGCGCGCGTGGCCGACCATCGAGCGCGGCACCGAGTGGAAGCGCGGCATCCTGCGCGAGCTGGGCTGGCCGGCGGACGAGCAGGCCGACGTGGCGCGCGCCTGGCAGCGCATCCTGCGCGGCGTCCGGAGCTACGCGGACCTCGAGCCGTCGCTGCTGGGGCGGGTCGAGGAGCTGATCGACTTCGTGACGGCCCCCTGAACGCCCGACCGGCGCCGCCCCCGGGTGGGGACGGCGCCGGTCGGTGCGGGGCCGCGTACGGCCGGGGTCAGGGGGCGACGGGGTCGCCCTGCGCCCGGCGGTACACGTACGTCGTCGCCAGCAGCCCGAACGGGAACGACACCAGCTGGCCGACGTAGCACAGGAAGCTGCCGACGGCGTTGGCCGCGAGCACGCCCAGGTACAGCAGCACGACGGTGCCGAGGTTGCGGTTCACCAGCGTGAAGCTGGCCTTGAGCGCGTCCACCGGCGCCATGCCCTTGTCGAGCACGAAGAACAGCGTGAACTGCGCGAAGAACGCGAACACGATGCCCGGCAGGACGAACAGCAGGGTGCCGATCGCCGTGCCCACGCCGACGAGCAGGACCGCGACGACGACCTTGCCCAGGTCGTCGAACCGGAAGAACGTGCCGAACTCGATGCGGCGGCCGTTCGCGACCTCCAGCGACGCGCGGATCACGCCCGCCTGGAGGAACGCCGACAGCAGCACGACGACCGCCAGGACCAGGAGCCAGCCGAAGCCGAGCCCCACGGCGCCGCCCGTGCGCAGCTCGCCCGTGACCGGGTCGATCGACGCCGCGGTGCCCGCCCCGAGGATCGCGAACAGCACCGCCGCGACGATGCCGATGACGACGACGTACACGAGGACGCCGAGCACGAACGGGCCCCAGTTCTGCGTGAACTTGGTCCAGCCCCAGTTGAACGAGTCGCCGACCGTCACGCCGGCGCCGGGCTGGCCGTAGCCGGGCTGCTGGCCGTAGCCGGGCTGCTGGCCGTAGGGGTCCTGGCCGGGCTGGCCGTAGCCGGCGGCCGGCGGCGGCGGGTAGCCCCCGGGAGGCGGCGGGTAGCCGCCGGCGGGGGCGCCGTACCCCCCGGCGGGCGGGTAGCCGGGCGCACCGGCGGGGGGTACGGCGCCCCCGCCGGCGGCTACCCGCCGCCTCCCGGGGGCTACCCGCCGCCGCCGG
>JACXUT010000339.1 GCA_014763765.1 Micrococcales bacterium | reverse complement strand
GACCATTTCCACCCGTAAGCGCGTGCTCGGCGGCCTCGTCCCCCGCGATGGCCGCGACCACGTCGTGCCGGCCGACCTCGTCGACGTGCGCGTCGATGCGCACCCGCCCGTCGACGAGCGCCACGACGCGGTTGCACACCGCGTAGAGCTCGTCGAGCTTGTGGTCGACGAACACGATGCCCAGGCCGCGGTCGGCGGCCAGCGAGCGGACGACGTCGAGCAGCCGCTCGACCTGCCCGCCCTCGAGGCTGGTGGTCGGCTCGTCCAGCAGCAGGTACCGGGCGTCGCGGTGGGTGGCGACCGCGATCTCGAGCATTTGCCGGGTGGCGACGGGGTAGTCGCCGAGCCTGCGGTCGACGTCCACCTCGATCCCGAACGACGCGACGAGCTCGCGGGCCGCCGCCCGCATCTCCTCCCGGCGCAGCAGGCCCGCGCGGGACCGCTCCTGCCCGAGGAAGACGTTCTGCGCCACCGTGAGGTTCGGCAGCAGCGCCAGCTCCTGGTAGACGGTCGCGATGCCGGCGGCGATGGCGGCCGCGGGCGAGTCGATCGCCGCGGGGCGCCCGTCCACCACGATGCGCCCGCCGTCCGGGGCGGTGGCCCCGGAGACGGTGCGCAGCAGCGTGGACTTGCCCGCGCCGTTGTGGCCGACGAGCCCGACGACGTCGCCCGGCCGGACGTCGACCGAGACGCCGTGCAGCACCGACACACCCGAGTACGTCTTGGTGATCCCTCGGACGCTCAGCCCAGCCGGCGTCCCGGTCGACGTCGTCATGTCAGCCGACCTCGCCCGGTCCGGGGGTCTCGCCGACCGTGAACAGCTTGAGCGGCTTGAGGATCTCGGGCTCCGGGGTGGCGCCGTCGGCCCACGCGCGGATCTGCTCGACGACCTCGGTGCCGTACACGTTCGGCTCCTGGGCGACGCACGCGGGGTACTGCTCGGTGAGCGTGACCTCGGCTGCGCAGAACCCGTAGACCTTCACGTCGCTGCCGGCGCCGAGCGCCTGGAGCGCGCCGTACGCGGCGGGCCCGGTGGAGGCGAAGATGACGTTGATGCCCGGGTTGCCGGACAGCATCTCCGTGGTGGCGCGCAGGCTGTCGTCGGGCTTGACGTTGCCGTCCACGCGGGCGACGACCTCCGCGTTCGGGTTCGACGCGATCTCGTCCTCGAAGCCCTGGTCGCGCATCTGGGTGGGCGTCTCGTCCGGCTCGGTGACGAACCCGATGGTCAGCTCGGCGTCGGCGCCCAGGTCGGTGAGCACCTGCTCGGCGGTCTGCTGGCCGCCGGCGACGTTGTCCGCGCCGAGGTACTGCACGATGCTCGCGCCCTGCGACTCGAGGGCGTCGGGGTCGATGCCGACGTTCACCGTGAACACCGGCACGCCGGCGTCGTTCGCGGCCTTGACGATCGCGGCGCCGGGCTCCGACTTCACCGCGTTGAGCGCGAGGGCGCACGGCTGCTTCTGGAGCATCGCCTGGACCTGCGCGAGCTGGTTGGCGTCGTCGTCGTCGGCGATCTGCACCTCGACGTCGAACCCGTTGGCCTCTCCCGCGTCCTCGAAGCCCTGCTTCATGGCGACGTAGTACGGGTTGGTGAGGTTCGGCAGCGCGACCGCGACGTAGGGGGTGTCGTCGTCGCACGAGTCGGGGCGGGGGATCCCGGACGAGGCGGCGGACGAGCCAGAGCCGTCGTCGGTCCCGCCGCCGGAGGACCCGGTGCCGGTGTCGACGGCGCTGCACGCCGCGAGGGTGAGGCCGGCGGCGCAGAGGCCGGCGGCGAGGACGGGGGCACGGAGCTTCATCGCTTCTTCTCCTGGTGGACGGGGTTGGCTGCGGTCGGGGTGGTCAGGGGGCCGCGGTGCCCGGCGGTGCGGCCGGT
>JACXUT010000097.1 GCA_014763765.1 Micrococcales bacterium | reverse complement strand
GGGTCGGCGTCAGTCACGGCGCACCATTGTCACCGCTCGCGGCGGCCGGGCGCGATCCGATTCGCGCAGGGCGATCGGCGGGGGCGGCGGACGGAAGCCGGACGGAAAAGGCCTCGACCCCGTGCGGTGCGCCCGCCTAGGGTCGTCGCCATGTGGATCTGAGCGGCCCCGAGTCCCGTCCCTCGACTCGCGTCGGCCCGCGCCCGTCCGCGCGGCCGCGCCGCTGGTGGTGATCCCGTGCCGGTACCCGGCAGCTCCGTCCCCGCGTCCCCTCCGTCGTCCCGCACGCCCGTGCTGCGCGCCGTCGGCGTCTCCCGCGTGCTCGGCGACCGCCGCGTCCTCACGGACGTGAGCCTCTCTGTGGACCCCGGCCACCGCCTGGCCGTCGTCGGCGAGAACGGCGCGGGCAAGTCCACGCTGCTGCGGCTGCTCGCCGGCGCGGACCGCCCCGACGCCGGCACCGTGTCCCGGCCCGCCGACCTGGCGTACCTGCACCAGGAGCCGCCGCTCGGGCCGGGGGCGACCGTCCACGACGTGGTCGAGGACGCGCTCGCGGCGGTCCGCGCGCTCGCGGCCGACCTGGAGCGGACGGCGGCGGCGCTCGGCGACCCCGGCGCCGGCCCGGCGGCGGAGGCGGCGTACGACCTGGCGCTCGCCCGGGCGCAGGCCGCCGACGTCTGGGACGCCGACGCCCGGGCGCAGCGCGTGCTCGCGGGTCTCGGGCTCGGCGGCGTCGACCCGGACCGGCCCAGCGGCACGCTGTCCGGCGGCGAGCGGAGCCGGCTGGCGCTCGCGGCGGTGCTGGTCCGCCGCCCGGGCGCCGTGCTGCTGGACGAGCCGACGAACCACCTGGACGACGCGGCGGCCGAGTTCCTCGCGGCGGCCCTGGTGGAGCTGCCGGGCGCCGTGGTGCTCGCGAGCCACGACCGGGTGTTCCTCGACGAGGTCGGCACCGAGGTGCTCGACCTCGACCCGGTGCCCGGCGGCCCGCGCGTGGTCGGCGGGCGGTTCTCGGACTACCGGGAGGCCCAGCGGGTCGCCCGCCGGCAGTGGCAGGAGCGCTGGGAGGCCGAGCGCGAGGAGGTCGCGGCGCTGCGGGCGTCCCTCGCGGGTGACGGCTCGGCCCGCGCGGTCGCGCCCGGCCGGGCGATGACGGACCGGAACAAGATGGCCTACGGGCGCTACGGCGACCGGGTCGCGCACCAGGTGTCCCGCCGGGTGCGGGACGCCCGCCGCCGGCTGGACGAGATCGAGGCGGCGCCGGTGCGGCGGCCGCCGCGCGGGCTGGCGTTCCGGGGGACGCTCACGGCCGCGGCCCGCCAGGACGGGACGGTGCTGGCGGTGCGGGACGCCGAGGTGCCCGGGCGGCTGTCCGTCGGGGCGCTCGACGTGCACCGGGACACCGCGCTGCTCGTCACCGGCCCGAACGGCTCCGGCAAGTCGACCCTGCTCCACCTGCTCGCGGGCGACCTCGTGCCGGAGCGCGGCTCGGTGCACCGCGCCCGCGGGGCCCGTGTGGCGCTGCTCGAGCAGGACGTGGGCCTCGCGGACGACCCGCGCACGCCCCGGGACGTCTACGGCCTGGTGGCGGAGGGCGTCGCCGGGGCCGTGCCGCTCGTCGAGCTCGGGCTGGTGGCGCCCCGGGACGCGGACCGTCCGCTGCGCGAGCTGTCGGTGGGGCAGCGGCGGCGGGTCGTGCTCGCGCTGCTCGTCGCGCAGGCCCCCGACGTGCTGCTGCTCGACGAGCCGACCAACCACATCTCCCTGGCGCTCGCGGACGAGCTGGCCGACGCCCTGCGGTCCGCCCCCGGGGCCGTGGTCGTGGCGTCCCACGACCGGTGGCTGCGCCGGACGTGGCACGGCACGACGGTGGGCGTCGAGGACGGCGGGCTCCGTGTCGGAGGACCCTCGTAGGGTGGCGGGCATGACGCAGAGCGACACCCCGGCCGGCGACGGCGCGGACGCGGCCCCCGCGACGGAGGGCGAGCGCCGCGCGGCGCAGGCGCTGGCCGACGCGGGCGTCCCGCACACCCTCGTGCGGCACGGGCGCGTCGGGTCGCTGGCCGAGGCGGCCGCGGCGCGCGGCGTCGAGCCGGCGGGGATCGTCAAGACGCTCGTCGTCCGCCGCGGCGACGACGACTTCCTGTTCGTCCTCGTGCCCGGCGACCGCGCGATCTCCTGGCCGAAGCTCCGGGCGCTGCTCGGCATCAGCCGGATGTCGATGCCGGACGCGGCGACGGCCCGGGACGTCACGGGCTACGAGCGCGGGACGATCACGCCGTTCGGGTCCCTGCGTGCCTGGCCGGTGGTCGCGGACGCGCGCGTGGCCGGCCGCACGGTCTCGATCGGCGGGGGCGGCCACGGGGTGGGCGCGACGCTCGACGGCGACGACCTGGTGCGGGTGCTCGGCGCGACCGTGGCGGACGTCACGGATCGCGCGCCGGAGGACCGCGGCTGACGGTTCCGCGGCGGCCCGGTCAAGTCCGGGTCAACCGTTGCCCCAGGGCGGGGAACTTTCCGCGCCCGTACGTGCGTTCACCTGGGCGTGGCCGCACGCGGAGCGGCCGGGACGGCCGCGTGGCGCCAGCGGGTGCGCCACCGGCCCCGCCGGTGAATGATCTCCGCGGCCCCGACGACGAGAAGACGAGGACAGATGGACCTGACCGAGGATCCCACCGGCCCCCTGGGGGGCATCGGGGTGACAGCCGCGCACGGGCGCACGGTGGTCCGGCTGTGGGGGGAGGTCGACGGCGCCCTGCGCGCGGAGGCCAGCGCGTCGATGGCGCAGGCGCTGGCGAGCACCGCGCCCATCGTCGTCGACGCCTCCGGGGTGACGTTCATCGACTCGTCCGGCCTGGCGTTCGTGCTGCAGCTCCACCTGGCCGCCTCCGAGACGGGTCAGCGGCTCACGCTGCGCGACCCGGGGCGCGAGCTGCTGGAGAAGCTGGAGCTGCTCGGCATGTCGGGTGAGCTCGAGATCGAGGACCAGCCCGCCGTCGCCTGACGGGGAGGCGGCGACTCCTCCCCACCCCGCCGCCACGCCGTCCCTCCACAGGCGACGGGGTGCCTGGCGACCGGTGTGGGTGCCCGCGGCTACGTTCGACGCATGCGCCTGCTCCACACCTCCGACTGGCACCTCGGGCGGACCCTGCACGGGGTCGACCTGACGGCGCACCAGCAGGTGTTCCTCGACCACCTGGTCGAGGTGGTGCGCGACGAGCAGGTCGACGCCGTGCTCGTGGCGGGCGACGTCTACGACCGGGCGATCCCCCCGGTCGAGTCGGTCGCGCAGCTCTCCGCGGCGCTGGCCCGGCTCGCGGAGCACGCGGTCGTCGTGCTGACCCCGGGCAACCACGACTCCGCCGTCCGCCTGGGCTTCGGCGCGGACCTGCTGACCGAGCGCGTCCGCGTGGTGGCGCGCGCCGACCAGGTCGGTCGGCCCGTCGTGCTCCCGTCGCCGGACGGCGACGTGCTCGTCTACGGCCTGCCGTACCTCGACCCCGACGCCGCCCGCCGCACGCTCGCGCCCGGGGACGAGCCGCTCGCGCGGTCGCACGCGGCGGTGCTCGGCGCGGCGATGGACCGGGTGCGGGCCGACCTGGCTGCGCGCACCGCCGACGCCCTGGCCGCGGGCCGCACCGCGCCGCGCTCGGTGGTGCTGGCGCACGCCTTCGTCGTCGGGGGTGCCGCCAGCGAGTCCGAGCGGGACATCCGCGTCGGGGGCGTCGACCACGCGCCCACGGCGGTGTTCGACGGCGTCGACTACGTCGCGCTCGGGCACCTGCACGGCCCGCAGCGGGTGGGGGACGCGGACGCCCGCACGGTGCTGCGGTACGCCGGGTCGCCGCTGGCGTACTCGTTCTCGGAGGCGCGCCACACCAAGTCCACCGCGCTGGTGGACCTCGCGCCCGAGGGGCCGGTGCGGGTGCGCCTGGTCCCGGCCCCGGTGCCGCGCCGGCTCGCGGACGTCACCGGCACGCTCGCGGACCTGCTCGGCGAGGCGGGCGAGCCCCACGTGGACGACTGGGTGCGCGTCACGGTCACGGACGACCACCGGCCGGCCGACCTCTACGCCCGCGTGCGCGGCCGGTTCCCGCACGCCCTCGTCGTGCAGCACCGCCCGCCCGCGCGCGCCGCGGCGGGCACGGCGGGCGAGGTGACGGCGGCCAGGGACCCGCTCGAGGTCGCCGCCGAGTTCGTGGCCCACGTGACGGGCGCCCCGCCGACCGGCGCCGAGGCCGCCGTGCTGCGGCGCGCGTACGAGGACGCGGTCGCGGCGGAGCGGAGCGCCTGATGCGGCTGCACACCCTCACGCTGCAGGCCGTCGGACCGTTCGCCGGTCGGCACACGGTCGACTTCGCCGCCCTGTCCGCGGGCGGGCTGTTCCTGCTGGAGGGCCCCACCGGCGCCGGCAAGTCAACCGTCATCGACGCCGTCGTGTTCGCGCTGTACGGCAAGGTCGCCTCCGCCGCCGCGAGCGAGGACCGGCTGCGCTCCGCGTTCGCGGCGGAGGACGTCGAGACGGTGGTCGACCTGGTGCTCGAGACCGGGGCGGGCGTCTACCGCGTGCGGCGCACGCCCGCGTACGACCGGCCGAAGCGCCGCGGCTCCGGCACCGTGCGCCAGCAGGCGACGGTCAAGCTCTGGCGGCTGACGGCGGTGCCGGCCTCGGGCGTGCCGGACGACGCGGACGGGGAGCTCCTGTCGACCCGGCTGGACGAGGCCGGGGCCGAGCTCGCGCGGGTGGTCGGCCTCGACCGGGCGCAGTTCGTCCAGACCATGGTGCTGCCGCAGGGCGAGTTCGCGGCGTTCCTGCGGGCCGACCCCGAGCAGCGCCGCGGCCTCCTGCAGCGGATCTTCGGCACGGAGGTCTACGACCGCCTGCAGCAGCGCCTCCAGGAGCTCGGGCGGGAGGCGTCCCGGGCCGTCGCGGAGGCGCGCGCCCGGGTCCAGGAGTCCGCCGCCCGGTTCGCGGGTGCGTCCGGCGCGGACGACGAGGGGGTCGCCGACCTGCGCACCGCGGCCGCGGAGGACCCGGCGGCGGTGTCCGCGCTGGTGGCGGAGCGGCTGGACGTGCTCCGCGCGGGAGCCGCGGCCGCGGAGGAGGCCGCCCGGTCCGCCGGCAGGCGCGCGGCGACCGTCCGTGCCGCCACCGACGAGGCGGCCCGGAGGCTGCGGCTCGTCCGGCGCCGTACGTCGCTGGAGGTCGAGCAGGAGCGGCTCGCCGCCGCGGCCGGCCGGCACGCGGAGGACCTGCAGCGGCTCGACCGGGCCCGCCGCGCGGCGGTCGTGCGGCCGGCGCTGCGCGGGCTCGACGAGGCCCGGGCGGCGTCCGCGGGCGCCGAGAAGGAGCTGCGCGCCGCGCTCGACGCCGCACCGGAGGGGCTGGCGCCCGCGGACACCGATGTCGCCCTGGCCGACGCCACGCTGCCGGACTCCCTCGCCACGGAGCGCGACGCCGGGGCCGCGGTCGTCGCGACGCTGCGGCGGGTCGTCGCCCTGGAGGACGGGCTGCCGGCCCGCCGCCGGGAGCTCGACCGCCTGCGCGAGCGCCAGGCGGCGCGCGAGCAGGCGATCGCCGATGCCGACCACGTGCTCGCCGCCCGTCCGGCCGAGCGGGAGGCGCTGCTCGTCGAGCTGGACGACGCGACCGCGCTCGCCGCGACCGAGCCCGCGCGCGCCCGTGACGTCGCGGACGCCGAGGCGGTGCTCGCCGCCGTGCGCGACCTGCGGGCGGCCGAGGGGGAGCTCGCGGAGGCGACCCGGCAGCGCGCGGGCGCAGCCGCCGTGGCCGGGGTCGCGGTCCAGGAGGAGGCGCGCCTGCGGACCGCCCGGCTCGAGGGCTTCGCCGGCGAGCTCGCCGCCGGGCTCACGGACGGCGAGCCGTGCCCGGTGTGCGGCGCGGCGGAGCACCCCCGACCCGCGCCGCTCGGCGCGGACCACGTGCGCGAGGAGGACGTCGCCGCCGCGGAGGAGCGCCGCCGGGCCGCGGAGGCGGATGTGCGGGAGCGCGACGCGGCCGTCGTCGCGCTGACCGAGCGCTGCGCGGCGCTGCGGGAGCGGGTCGGCGCCACGACCTCCCTGCGGGACCTGGCGGCGCTGCAGCGGCACGCGGAGGACGAGGTCGGGCGCCGTCGGACCCTCCTCGCGGAGGCGCGCGCCGCCGCCGGGACGCGCGACCGGCTCCGGGATGCCCTGGCCGACCACGACCGTGTCACCGAGGAGCTGCGCGCGGGCCGGTCCCGCCTCGCCGACGAGCTCGCGGAGGCGGCGCACGCGCTCACCCGTGCGCAGGAGGAGCTCGACCGGGACACCGCGGAGGTCGCGGAGGCCCGCGCCGGCCACCCGACGGTCGTCGCGCGGCAGGGAGCGGAGCAGGCGCGCGTCGACGCCGCCGACGCCGTGCGCGACGCCCTGGCACGGCACGCCCAGGCGCGCCGGGTCGCGGCGGACCGCGAGGCGGAGCTCCGCCTGCTGCTCGCGGAGCACGGGTTCGTGGCCGCCGCGGGGTCGGCCGCGGGGCCGGGGTCGGCTGCGGGGCCGGGCTCGTCTGCGGAACCGGCGTCGGCTGCCGGGGCGACCGCGGAGGACGTGGCCCGCGCGGCTGTCGCCGCCTCGGGGGACGTGGCGGTCGTCGAGCGGGCCGTCGAGGCGCACCGCACCGCCGTCGCGCTCGTCGAGGAGGGGCTGCGCGACCCCGAGCTCGCCGACCTCGGGGACGAGGGGCCGGACGCGCTGGCGATCCGGTTGGCGGAGCTCGAGTCCGCCCTCGCGGAGGCGCTCGCGACGGCCGACGCGGCCGGTGCCGCCCACGGGTCGGTCCGCGACCGCCTCGACCGCGCCACCGAGGCGGCCGACCGTGTCACCGAGGGGGTCGCGTCCCTGTCGGCCGCGGAGCGCGACGCCGCTCCCGTGCTGCGGATGGCCCGTCTCGCCGGTGGCACCGACGCCGACAACGCCGCCGCCCTCTCCCTCGCCACGTACGTGCTGGTCCGCCGGTTCGAGGACGTCGTGGCCGCGGCCAACGAGCGGCTCCGCGAGATGTCCGACGGTCGCTACGAGCTGGAGCGGTCCGACGAGCGGGAGGACGTCCGCAGCCGCCGCACCGGCCTCGCGATGCGCGTCGTCGACCACACCACGGGGTCGGCCCGGGACCCGCGGACGCTGTCGGGCGGCGAGACGTTCTACGTCTCGCTGTGCCTCGCGCTCGGCATGGCGGACGTCGTCACGGCCGAGGCCGGGGGGGTCGAGCTCGGCACCCTGTTCATCGACGAGGGCTTCGGCACCCTCGACCCGCACACGCTCGACGCCGTCCTCGCCGAGCTCGGCAGGCTGCGTGCCGGCGGCCGGGTCGTCGGCGTCGTGTCGCACGTGGAGACCCTCAAGCAGGCGGTGGCCGAGCGGATCGAGGTGCGCCGCCGACCCGACGGCTCGAGCACGCTCACGGTCGTCGCCGGCTGAGCCGCCCGGCCGTGCCGTCGGTGGCCGGGGCGGTTCCCGGGGCGGCGCCCGGGACCGTGCTCGGGGATGTGCACGGCCCCGCCGCACCGGTCCTCGGTCACCACGTCCAGCCGCGGGCCGCCAGCTCGACCTCCTCGCGCATCCGCTCCCACGGGTCGCCCTTCGCGCGCGGGAGCACCTCGACCCCCGCCAGCCGGCACGCGTCCGCGAGCAGGGCGTCGTACGCGAGCTGGCTCGCGATGATCCGCTCCGCGCGCGCCCAGGCGTGCGGGTCGGCCTCCAGCCGCTGCAGGTGCTGCGTCACGATGCCCAGCCGCAGCTGCACGTGCAGCGCGTCGAAGGGGTCCGGCGGCGGCACCGCGCGCCCGTGCCGGACCCGCGCGGCGACCCGGTCGAGCTGTCCGGCGATGCCCGCCCGCAGGCGCGCCTGCACCGCCCGCCGCCGGGGCGAGGGCTCGCCGCCGGGCACGAGCGCGAGCACGACGACGAACGCCAGCGACGGCGCGAGCAACCAGAACAGCAGGGACCACGGCATCGGAGCACCCCGCCCACCAGCCTAGGCGCCCGCTGTGACGTGCGCCACACTGTATCCGGGGTCGGTCACGCCCGCGGGGCGGGCCACCGCGGCACGTGGCGCGGGCCCTCCGACCCAGTCCCCGCACCCTCCTGACCTGCACACTCAGGGTCGCGGCCCCGATCTCCCGGGGGTCGGTCAGGGGTGGACCAGGGTGGTCCCGGATGCCCCCCGCACCACCACCCGGGCCACGATCGTCCTGCTGACATCCGACACACAGGAACTGGAGATCATGACTTCCACCGACGCCACGCCGATCGCGAGTGCCCGCGGTCTGGTGAAGACCTACGGATCGGGCGACACCGCCGTGCACGCCCTCGCGGGCGTCGACGTGGACTTCGCCCGGGGCGAGCTCACGGCGATCATGGGGCCGTCCGGCTCCGGCAAGTCCACCCTCATGCACTGCATGGCCGGCCTGGACCGCGCGAACGCGGGCTCGGTCGTCGTCGACGGCCTCGAGGTCAGCGCGATGAACGAGCGCCAGCTCACCCGCCTGCGCCGCGACCGGCTCGGGTTCGTGTTCCAGGCGTTCAACCTGGTGCCGACGCTCACGGCCCTCGAGAACATCACCCTGCCGCTCGACATCGCCCGCCGCCCGGTCGACCGTGCGCACCTCGACGCGGTCGTGCAGGCCGTGGGCCTCGCGGACCGCCTGGACCACAAGCCCACCGAGCTCTCCGGCGGCCAGCAGCAGCGCGTCGCCTGCGCGCGCGCCCTCGTCTCCCGCCCGGCGGTGGTGTTCGCGGACGAGCCGACCGGCAACCTCGACTCCACGTCCTCCGGCGAGGTCCTCGGGTTCCTGCGCCGCTCGGTCGACGGCCTCGGGCAGTCCGTCGTCATGGTCACGCACGACCCGACGGCCGCGTCCTACGCGCACCGGGTGCTGTTCCTCGCGGACGGCCGGCTCGTCGGGGAGCTCACCGACCCGACGCCGGAGTCCGTCCTCGCCACGCTCACGTCGCTGCGGCCGGCCCCCGCCGCCGCGGGTGTCGCCGACGGGGTGCGCTGATGGGCCGGGTCGCGCTGAGAGGCATCCGCGCGCACCTCGTCCGGTTCCTGCTGTCCCTGCTCGCGGTCGCGCTGGGCGTGGCCTTCGTGGCCGGGACCTTCTCGCTGCGCGAGATGATGTCCTCCACCTTCGACGGGATCGTGGACGCCGCCGCGCCGGGCGACGCGTACGTGCGGGTCCCGCCCGCCGAGGGCGCGTCGGTGACGGACGGCTCGTCCGTCGGCGCCGGGGTGCCCCGCGAGCTCGCGACCGAGATCGCGGACCTGGACGGCGTCGCGCACGCGATCCCGGAGATCCAGGGCTCGATCGTCCTGGTCGGCTCCGACGGCACGGCCGTGCAGAGCACGCAGGCGCCGAGCTTCGCGTTCCCCTACGTCACCGACGACCCGTCGATCGACATGGTCGAGGGTCGCGGGCCGGAGCGGGCCGGCGAGGTCGCCCTGGAGACCAACACCCTGGAGTCCTCGGGCTTCGAGGTGGGCGACACGACGACCGCCGTGATCGCCGGGCAGGTCACCGACGTGACGATCGTCGGCTCGTTCGACCTCGGCGGCCCGATGGCCGGCGCGACGATCGTCGTGGTGGACCCCGACACCGGCTACGGGCTGTTCGCCCCGGACGGCAACGTCAACGACATCGCCGTCTACGCGGCGGACGGCACCACGCCGGAGGACCTCGTCGCCGAGGTGCGGCAGGTCGTCCCGTCGGGCCTCGAGGCCGTGTCCGGCCAGCAGCTGCGCGACGAGAACAAGGCCGAGATCGGGGAGATGCTCGGCTTCATCACGACGTTCCTGCTCGTGTTCGCCGGCATCGCGCTGTTCGTCGGCGCGTTCATCATCTCCAACACGTTCGCGATGTCCGTCCGCCAGCGCATGCGGGAGTTCGCGCTCCTGCGCGCGGTCGGCGCCTCGCCCCTGCAGGTGTTCGCGTCGATCCTCGTGCAGGCGGCCGTCGTCGGCCTGCTCGGGTCGGCGGTCGGTGTCGCCGGCGGCCTGGGGCTCGTGCAGGTGCTCAAGGTCGGCCTCGAGGCGGTCGGCATGGACCTCGCCGGGGAGATCCCGGTCGACGGCGCCACCATCGGCGTCTCGCTGGTGGTCGGCACCGTGGTCAGCGTGCTGGCCGCGGCGGTGCCGGCCCGGCGCGCGGCGCTCGTGCCGCCCGTCGAGGCGATGCGCGACGACGTGACGGTGCCCGAGCGCTCCATGCGGGTCCGCGCGCTGATCGGCACCGTGCTCACGGCGCTCGGTGTGGCCGGGGTCGTCACCGCCATGGTGCGGCCGGAGTCCGACGCCGCGGGTACCGTGCTCGGGGTCGGCGCCGCAGCGGTGCTCCTCGGGGTGCTCATGCTCGCGCCGTCCCTCGCCCGGTGGGTCGTCGGCGCGCTGGCCTGGCCGTTCGTCCGCCTGCTGCGTCCCGTGGGCCGGCTCGCCCGCGGGAACGTCGTCCGCAACCCGCGGCGCACCGCCAACACCGCGGGCGCCCTCATGGTCGGCATGGCGCTCGTCGGCGGGGTGTCGGTGATCGCGGTGTCGACGCAGGAGTCCGTCGCCGGCGTGGTCGAGTCGCAGCTCCACGGCGACCTGGTGCTGCAGTCGGCGACGCGCGAGGTGCCCGCGGGCGCGGTCGCGGACGTCGAGGCGCTGCCGGAGGTCGGGACCGCCGACCCGTTCGCGTTCGCCCCGCTGCCCGTCGGGGAGCAGGGCGGCGACGACCAGGCCGTCGTGTACGTCGCGGGCCTCGCGGCCGACCTGTTCGACCGCGCCATCGACGTCGAGACCGTGGACGGGGACGTCTCCGCCGCGCTCGCGGACGGCGGCGCGATCGTCAAGGAGTCCGACGCCGAGACGCACGGCTGGCAGGTGGGCGACACGCTCACGGTGCAGGGTCTCTCCGGCGACCGTGACGTGCGCGTCGGGGCCGTGTTCTCGAGCAACGTCGTCGGCGCCCCGGTGGTGGTGCCCACGGCCGTGCTCGACGACCTCGTGCCGGCGGAGCAGCAGAGCATCGACACGGTGCTCGTCGACGCGGCGCCGGGCGTCGGCGTCGCCGAGCTGCAGGACGCGGTCGCCGCGGCCGTCTCGCCCTACGTGGTCGTCTCGGTGATGACGCAGGACGAGTTCGTGTCGACCCTCGCCGACCAGGTGAACCAGGTGCTGGTCATCCTGTACGCGCTGCTCGGCCTGTCGGTCGTGATCGCGGTGCTCGGCATCGTCAACACGCTCGCCCTGTCGGTCATCGAGCGGACGCGGGAGATCGGCCTGCTCCGCGCGGTCGGGCTCGGGCGGCTGCAGCTCGCCGGGACCGTGACCGTCGAGTCGGTGCTCACGGCGGTGTTCGGGACGGTCGTCGGGCTCGGGGTCGGGGTCGCCCTGGCCTCCGCGCTGCCGACCGTCTACGCGAGCGACGGGCTCTCCGAGCTCGTCATCCCGTGGGGCAACCTGCTGGGGATGCTCGCGCTGGCCGTGGTGGTCGGGGTGCTGGCCGCGCTGTGGCCCGCGACCCGGGCCGCCCGCATGAAGGTGCTGGACGCCGTCAGCTACGAGTGAGGACCCACCCGTCCGGGCCGGCCAGCGCGTCGGCCCGGACGGGCCCCCACGTGCCCGGGGCGTACGGCTCCGGCTCCGGGCGGTCCGGGCCCAGCAGCGGCGCGAACGCCTCCCACGCCGCGCGCAGCCCCTGCGGCGTCGTGAACAGCGTGCGGTCCCCGGCCAGCACGTCGTGCAGCAGCGACGCGTACGGCGGCAGCGGCTCGCCCGGCGAGACGTCGTCCAGCGACAGCGACGCGGTGCCGGTCGCGAGCCGGAGCTCGGCGCCGGGCTGCTTCACCGTCGTCGTCACGTCGATCGCCCCGTCCCCCGACAGCGACAGGCTGATCCGGCCGGGGCCCGTCGGCTCGCCGAACAGCTCGTCCGGGGTCCGCAGCACGAGCGTCACCCGCTGGGCCGAGACCGCCATCCGCTTGCCCGTGCGCAGCAGGAACGGCACCCCGCGCCAGCGGTCGTTGTCGACCCACAGGCGTGCGGCCACGAACGTGTCGGTCCGGGAGCCCTCCGCCACGCCGTCGACGTCCCGGTAGCCCTCGAACTGCCCGAGCACGACGTCCCGGACCGGGTCGAGCGGCCGGAAGCAGCCGATGACGTGCTCGCGCGCCGTCGCGAGGTGCGCGGCGTCCATCCGCGCGGGCGGCTCCATCGCGACCTCGGCGGCGACCTGGAACAGGTGCGTCACGAGCATGTCGAGGGCCGCGCCGGTCTCGTCGTAGAAGTCCACGCGGTCGGTGACGTCCAGCGTCTCCGGTACGTCGACCTGCACCTCGGCGACGTGCTGCCGGTTCCAGACGCCCCCGAACAGCTCGTTCGCGAACCGCAGCACGTGCAGGTTCTGCGTCGCCTCCTTGCCGAGGAAGTGGTCGATCCGGAACACCTGGTCCTCGTCGAGCACCTCGTGCACCAGGGCGTCCAGCTCGTCGAACGACTCCGGCGACGTGCCGTACGGCTTCTCGTAGACCACGCGGGCGCCGCCGGCGAGGTCGTGCTGCCGCAGCCCGCGCGTGATCGGCGCGAACGACGACGGGGGGACCGCCAGGTAGTGCACGACGACCACCTCGCCGTCGTCCCCGGCGAGCTCGCGGCGGGCCTCGCCGATGGCGTCCACCAGGTCGCCCGGGTCGTCCTCGTCGAACGTGGTGGCGTACCGCACGTGGTCGTCGAGCAGCCCGGCGTGGCCGTCGTCGCCGTGCTCCGCGAGCGACTCGTGCACCAGCGCGGGCAGGTCCACCTCGTCGGTCGGGCGGCGACCGGTGCCGAGCAGCAGCCACCGCTCCGGGAGCAGGCCGCGCTGCGCGAGCTCGGCCAGGCCGGGGTAGACCACGCGGCGCGCGAGATCGCCCCGTGCGCCGTGGAGGACCAGGAGGACGGGTCGCGACGTCACCGGCGCCGCCTCAGAGCGCCGGCGGGTCGGGACGCTCCGTGTGGTGCCGGGGCGGTTCCTCCCCGGTGTCGCGCTTCTGCTTCTCGAGCAGCTCCCGCGCCTTCCCGGCCGCGCGGTCGACCTTCGCGTCGGTCGAGTCCGACGTGCGCGACTTCACCGCGTCGGCGGCCTTGTCGATGGCGCCCGCGATCTTGTCCTCGTTGCCGGCCACGGCCCGCTTGGCCTTGTCGACGAAGTCCCCGATGCCCATGCGTCCGCTCCCGTCGCTCCGCTGCCCCTGCCCCACCGAGTCAAGGCGGAGGCACGGGACCCCGCAACCGGACGCGGGATCCCCGCGCGCACGCAGGGGGGCCTCGTAGGCTCGGGGCCGTGCAGACCACCCCCGTCCGGCGTCGCCGGCGCATCGGCTGCGTCGTCGGCCTCGTCCTGGCCCTGGCGCTGCTGGTCGGCGGCACGCTGCTCGCGGACCGCGTGACGCGCGGCGTCGCGGAGGACGTGGCGGCCGACGCGGTGCGGCAGAAGACCTCCGCCACCGACGTGCACGTCACCGTCGAGGGCTTCCCGTTCCTCACCCAGCTGGCCCGCGGTGCGCTCGACGACGTGCGCGTGCGAGCGGCCACCGCGACGCTGCGCGGGCTCGACGTGACCGACCTGCGGATCACGGCCACGGGCGTGGCCGTGCGGGAGCCGCGGGGCGCCGAGCACGTGCGCGCCACCGCCACCGTCCCGACTGCGGCGCTCACGGAGCTGCTGCGTGAGCGCACCGGCTGGGACCTGGCGCTGCGCGTCGACGGCGACCGGCTCGTCGCGGAGGGCGAGGCGGCGGGCGTCCCCGCGGCGGTCACGTTGACGCTCGCCGCCGCGGGGGCTGACGGGGTCACCGCTGCGATCGAGTCGGCGACGCTCGGCGGGCTGACGATCGACGCGGGCGTGCTGCCCGACGGGCTGGCCTCCCGGATCACCGAGCTCCGCCTCACGGACCAGCTCCCGGCCGGCGCCCGGGTCACCGCCGCGACCGTGCAGGCCGACGGCGTGCACCTCGCCGTCGAGCTGGACGACCTCACGCTCGACGAGCTGTGACCGCCGTGCTCGACGACCTGGGGGCGCTGCCCGGCGAGATCTGGGACCGTGCGACCACCGTGCAGCCGGCGCCCGGCCTGCCGGTGCTGCTCGGCACGCTGGGCGTGGCGCTGCTGTGCCTGGCGGTGCCGGCCCTGTGGCACCTGTCGCGGCACCTGCTGACGATCGTGCACGAGGCCGCGCACGCCCTGGTCGCCGTCCTGTCCGGGCGCCGTCTCTCCGGTATGCGCGTGCACTCCGACACCTCCGGGCTGACCGTCTCCGTGGGGCGCCCCCGCGGGCCGGGGATGGTCGCGACCGCCTTCGCCGGGTACGTCGGGCCCGCGGTGCTCGGGCTGGCCGCCTCGTGGGTGCTCGGGCGCGGCTACGCCGTCGGGCTGCTGTGGGGCCTGGTGGTGGCCCTCGCCCTCGTGCTCGTGCAGATCCGCAACTGGTACGGCCTGTGGGCGGTGCTGGTCACGAGCGTGGCCCTGGTCGGCGTGACGTGGTGGGGGACGCCGGCGGTGCAGGTCGCCGTCGCGTACGCCGTGACGTGGTTCCTGCTGCTCGGGGCGCCGCGGGCGGTGCTGGAGATGCAGGCGCAGCGGCGGCGCGGTCGCGGGCGGGGGACCTCCGACGCGGACGCGCTGGCCCGGCTGACGCCGCTGCCGGGCGGGTTCTGGG
>JACXUT010000096.1 GCA_014763765.1 Micrococcales bacterium | reverse complement strand
CCAGCCGCCGGGGTCGGCGAACACCACGATGTCGCCGCGGTGCAGGTCGAACGGGCCGGGCGCGAGCTTGTTCACCAGCACGCGGTCGCCCTCGAGCAGGGTGTCGCGCATGGACGCGCTGGGGATGAAGAACGCCTGCACCAGGAACGTCTTGACCACCCAGGACAGCACCACCGCGCTGACCAGGACGATCGAGATCTCACGGAGGAACGGCCTGACGGGCCCTCGTGGCCGAGGCCGCGCCGGCGCAGTCGCCTCGGACGTGGGCACGGCGCCTCCTCGCGTGGGCCCGGGACGGAGTGCCGACGCTAGCGCGTGCTCGGCGGAGGGTGCCCGGATCTGCGCACGGCCCGGCGCACGTCGACGGGGCGGCCTGGCCGGTGGTGCCGGCCGGACCGCCCCGTGCGAGGGTCCTGCGTGCGGGCGGGAGCCCGCGGGGGTGCTACTGGCCGAGCTCGTTCTGCAGGTCGGCCTGCGCCTGCTGGAGCGCGTCGGGCACGGGCGTGCCGTTCTCGTAGATCTCGTTCAGCGTGACGGTGCGGAACCAGTTGTCCACGGCCGGCAGGTCCGGGTTGGAGAACGACTGGAAGTGGCCGATGCCGTCCTTGACCGAGTTGAGGACGTCGAACAGGTTCGTCTCGAAGTACTCGTTGAACTTGTTCTCGGGGTCGTGCGTGACGGCCTCGTCCTCCCACACGGACATGTTGACCGGGTCGAAGCCGAGCACCTGCCAGACGGCGACGTTGGCCTCGGGCGACAGCTTGGCGTAGGCGACGAACTCGGACGCGAGGTCCTTGTTCTCGGAGGCCGCGGGGACCGCGGTGCCGGTGCCGCCGCCGCCGATCGTCAGCGTGTCGGAGCCCTCGACCTGCGGCGCGGGCGCGATGGCGACCTTGCCGGCCAGGTCGGGCATGTAGTCGACGAACCGCGAGGTGTACCAGGCGGGGTAGACGATCGCCGCGTAGTCGCCGTTGTTGATGGCGCCGTACGCCTCCTCGGAGTCCGGGCTGCCGCCGGGGATCGTGGAGATCGCCCCGGACTCCTGCATGGCGCGGAAGTTCTCGAGGGCCTCGACGACCTCGGGGCTGTCGACGGCCACGGCGCCGGCGCCGTCGTCCTCGAAGAGCTGCCCGCCGAGCTGGGCGATCATGAGCGGCTCGGTGAACATCACGCCGGTGTTCGCCGTGCCGAACGCCTTGCCGGTGGCGGCGTTGTACGTCGCGCCGGCCTCGGCGAAGTCGTCCCAGGTCTTGATGGTCGTGTAGTCGATGCCGGCGCCCTCGAGCAGCTCGGTGTTGTAGAACGCGACGAACGCGCCGACGTGGGTCGGGAAGCCGTAGATCTTCCCGTCACGGCTGTAGAGGTCGAGCCGCGCCTGGACGATGTCGTCGACGTACGGCTGCGCCGCGTCGGTGAGGTCCACCAGCGGCGGGTTGTCGCCCTTGACGAAGTTCGAGAACTTGTTGACCTCGATGTCCACCAGGTCCGGGAGCCCCTGGCCGGAGTTCACCGCGAGGGACAGCTTGTCGTGCATGTCCTGGTACGGGTAGACGGTCACGTCGAGGTCGATGGTCTTGTCGGGGTTCTCCTCGTTCCACGAGGCCGCCATCTGGTCGTAGAACGCCGCGTGGAGCTCGGCGAACACCCACATGTTGAGCTTCGTGGCGCCCTCGGGCGCCTCCTGGCCGGCGAGGACCTCGCCGCCCTCGGCGTCACCGCCGCCTCCACCGCCGCCACCGCTGCAGGCAGCGAGCGCGGCGACGGCGAGGCCCGCCACGCCGAAGGCCAGACTCCGTCGGAAGTGCATCGTTGTACTCCTCTGTGTCGGAACTGCAGGGCCGACCGGTCACCGGTCGGTGGGGTGGGGACGGGAGGCTCAGCCCTTGACCGCGCCGGCGGTCATGCCCTCGATGAAGAACCGCTGGAACGCGAGGAACAGGATCAGCAGCGGGATGAGCGAGAAGAACGCGCCGATGATCAGCAGCTCGTAGTTGTTGCCGTAGGGCGTCAGCAGCGTGTTGAGGCCGATGGGGAGCGTGAACTTCTCGGCCGAGCGCAGCACCAGCAGCGGCCACAGGAAGTTGTTCCACGTCATCATGCCGTTGAGGATCGCCATGGCCGCGAACGCCGGCTTCGCGATCGGCACCACGAGCTTGAAGAAGATGCCGAACTCCGTGACGCCGTCCATGCGGCCGGCCTCGAGGATCTCCTTGGGCACGCCCAGGAAGTACTGCCGGAAGAAGAAGATCGTCACGGCCTGCGCGAGGAACGGCAGGACGACGATCCAGTACTGGTCGGCCGCGCCGATGTTGTTGACCTGGATGTACAGCGGCAGCATCAGCATCTCGAACGGCACCGTCATGATGATGAGCACCATCACGAAGCCGATGCTCTTGCCCTTGAAGTCGTACATGGCGAACCCGTAGGCCACGAACGAGCTGATGAGCAGGGTGCCGGCGACCTGCACGACCGTCAGCACGAGGCTGTTCCAGAACCACTGGAAGTACAGCCCGGAGTCGGTGAAGAGCATGACGTAGTTGTCGAGGCTCAGCGACGACAGGTCGGGCGTCAGCGAGATGCCGTTGCGCATGATCTCGTTGCCGTCCTGGAACGTCCCGATGGTGATGGCCGCGAGCGGCACCAGCGAGACGAGGGCGATGGCGAGGAGGATCGCGCCCTGGATGATCCCCGCCGTGCGGCGGGACATGCGGGGCGCGGCCCCGGGCTGCTCGACCGGCCGCTGGGCGGTCCGTTCCTGCTGGAGCGTCATCGCACCGACTCCCTCTTGAGCGTGCCCGTCGCTATGAGCTGGGTGAGGTTGATCGTCAGGACCAGCACGAGGAGCACGACGCCGACGGCGGACGCGAACCCGAGGTCGTTCTCCTGGATGCCCTTGCGGTACAGGTAGCCGACGATCGTGAGCCCCTGGTTGTTGGGGGAGGCGTTGCCGGCGTAGAGCATGAAGCTCTCGAGGAACATCGCCAGGCCGCCGTACACGCTGATGGTGGTGACGTAGACGATGGTCGGCTTGAGCCCCGGCACCGTGACGTGCCGGAAGCGCTGCACCTTGTTCGCGCCGTCCAGCGCCGCGGCCTCGTAGTAGTCGGACGGGATGGCCTGGATGCCGGCGAGGAAGTACATCGTGTTGACGCCGGTCCACCGCCACAGGGCGAGCAGCAGCAGCGCCGCGAGGCCGGTGAGGTCCTCACGCAGCCAGCGCACGGGGCCGACGCCGAAGAACCCGACGACCTGGTTCATGAGCCCGGACTCGGTCTCGGAGAACATCAGCCGGAACACGATGCCGGCGACGACGACGGACGTCAGCGCGGGCACGAACAGCGACGCCTTGAAGAACCCCTTGACCCGGGAGCTGCCGACCTTCGCGTTGACGATGGACGCCAGGATCATCGGGATCGGGATGAGCAGGACGAGGGTCAGGACCATGTAGCGGACCGAGTTGAAGACGGCCTGCCAGAACACGCGGTCGCGCCACAGCCGCTCGTAGTTGTCGGTCCCGATGAACGTCGCCTGCCCGTACAGGACCTCCTGGAAGCTCATCAGCACGGAGCGGCCGACGGGCACGAGCCAGAAGGCGAGCAGCGTGAGCAGGAACGGCAGGATGAAGAAGTAGGGCGCCAGGCGCTGCGAGTACAACAGCCGCTTCATGTGACGGTGATCCTCCTCGACCACGACCCCCGCCAGGGCGTCGTCGCCAGGGCGGTACCCGGAACGTACATCGATGTACTAGCGCCGTCCAGGAGCGCGGGCCCGCTGTGAGCGGATCGTGACCGGGCTGTGACCTAGCGCCGCACGCTCGAGCGGCGCGCCTGCAGGGAGAAGTCCGCCACCACCAGGCGGGGCGGGGCGTCGTCGCCGGCGATCCGGCCGGCCAGGAGCCGCACCGCCTCCCGGGCGATCTGCTCCTGCCCCGGCGCGATCGACGACAGCGGCGGCTCGTAGTAGGCGTCGTCCGCGACGTCGTCGAACCCGATGACCGCGACGTCCCGCGGCACGGACAGACCCCGTTCGTGCAGCAGGTGGACCGCGCCGAACGCCAGGGCGTCGTTCATCGCGAACACCCCGTCCACCGGTCCCGCGTCGAGCGCCTGCGCCATCGCCTCGGCGCCGCCCGAGCGGGTCCACGGGCTGGCGCGCACGACCAGCCGCAGGTCGGGCTCGATGCCCGCCTCCTCCAGCGCCTCGAGGTACCCCCGGTACCGCAGCGTGGCGGAGCCCATCGTCTCCTCGAGGCGGGCCCCGAGCGCGACGATCCGGGTGCAGCCCTGCTCCACGAGGTGCAGGGTCGCGGCCCTCGCGGCCTCGACGTTCGCCATGGTCACGTGGTCCACCGGCGCACCGAAGATGCGCTCGCCGAGCAGGACGAGCGGGAAGTCGACGTCGAGCAGGTCGACGTCCTCCGGGTCGAGGCCGAGCGGGGAGAACAGCAGGCCGTCCGTGATGCGGCGCTGCGACCCGTCCAGCACCGCCAGCGCCCCCGCGCGCGTCGCACCCGTCGGCTGGATGAGCACCCGCAGCCCGTGGTCCTCCGCGGCGGCGATCACCATGTCGGCGAACTCGCCCCAGTACGCCAGCGACAGCTCCGGCAGCGCCAGGCCGATCATGCCGGTGTGCCCCTTGCGGAGCTGCCGGGCCGACATGTTCATGCGGTACCCGAGCTCGGCGATCGCCTCCTCGACGCGGGCCTGGGTCTCCGGCCGCAGGTACTTGTAGCCGTTGAGCACGTTGGAGACGGTCTTCACCGAGACCCCGGCGCGGGCAGCGACGTCACGCATCGTCACGGGCACCGGACCATGATCGCGTACGCGGGGCCCGGTTGCGGCCGGAGCGGCCGCGCCGGGCCGGTCAGGCGCGCGCGAGCGCCGCGACGGCCTCCGCGACGACGTCCGGGTCGGTGACCGTGTGGCCCGCCGCGCCGCCGCCGCCCGGGCCGCCGTCCCCCGCGACGGGGCGGCTCGCGGACAGGTGCACGGCGTCGACCCCGGCGGCGACGAGCGCCCCGATGTCGACGGGCCGCACCCCGCCCCCTGCCATCACCTGCACCGCGCCGCGGGCGTGCTCGACCATCGCGGCCAGCCGGCGCACGCCGTCGATGCTGCGGGCGGCGCCGCCCGAGGACAGCACGCGCGTGACGCCCGCCGCGGCCAGGGCGTCGAGCACCGGGGCCGGGTCGTCCACGGCGTCGACCGCCCGGTGGAACGTGACCTCGCGGCCGGCCGCCGCCTCGACGAGCGCGGACAGCGCCCCGGTGTCGACCCGGCCGTCGCGCGTGAGGACTCCGACGACGACGCCGTCCGCCCCGGCGGCCACCGCCGCCCGGACGTCCCGCACCTGCACGTCCACCTCGGCGGCGTCGTAGACGAACGAGCCGGGCCGCGGGCGGACCAGCACGTGGATCCCGGTGGCGTGCGCGCCGCGCGCGGAGCGGGCGTCCCGCTCGGCGACCAGCGCGGCGAGCAGGCCGACGCTGGGGGTCAGCCCGCCGGTCGCGGCGAGCGCGACGCACAGTTCGGTCCGTGCGGCACCGGCGCCGGCGGCGACGCGGTAGCCCGCGAGGTCCTGCACGGCGATCTCGAGCGCGGTGCGACGGGCGGTCTGCGGTGCCATGCCGGGAACGCTAGCGCCCCCGCCGTCGAGATTGCGGTGGATGCTGCCCTCGCGGGCTCGAACCCCGCATCTGCGGCAATCCCGACGGCGGTCCGGCAGGCCGGGGCGTGTCAGGCGAAGCGGCGCAGCCGGAGCGAGTTGCCCACGACCAGCACCGAGGAGAACGCCATCGCGGCGCCCGCGATCATCGGGTTCAGCAGACCGAGCGCCGCGAGCGGGATGGCCGCGACGTTGTAGGCGAACGCCCAGAACAGGTTCTGCTTGATGATCCGCAGCGTGCGGCGCGACAGGCGGACGGCCTGCGGGGCGGACCGCAGGTCGCCGCGGACGAGCGTCACGTCGGCGGCCTCGATGGCCACGTCCGTGCCGGTGCCCATGGCGAGCCCGAGGTCGGCGGTGGCGAGGGCGGCCGCGTCGTTGACGCCGTCGCCGACCATCGCGACCCGGCGGCCCTCGGACTGCAGCCGCGCCACGACGTCGACCTTGTCGGCCGGCAGCACCTCGGCGACCACGTCGGCCTCCGCGATGCCGACCTCCCGGGCGACGGCACGGGCCGCACCCGCGTTGTCGCCCGTGAGCAGGACGGGCCGCAGGCCGAGGTCCCGCAGCTCGGCGACGGCCTGCCGCGAGGTGGCCTTGACCGGGTCCCGCAGCACGAGCACGCCGCGCGCGGCACCGTCCCAGGCGGCGACCACGGCGGTCGCGCCGTCGGCCTCCGCGGCGTCGAACCGGGACGCGAGGTCCTCGTCCAGCGTGACGCCCTGCGCGGCGAGCCAGCGCGGCCGCCCGACGAGCACGCGGCGGGACAGGCCCACGCCGGCGTGCGCCGCGCGGACGACGCCGCTGACGCCGTGCCCCGCCTCGGCCCGGAACTCGTGCACCTGGTCCGACCCGATGGCCACGCCGTCGGCGCCGGCGGCCGTGTGCGACCCGGTGTGCGACCCCGCCGCGGCCTCCGCCACGGCCCGGGCGATCGGGTGCTCGGCGAGCGCCTCGACCGCGCCGGCGAGCCGGAGCACCTCCGCGCGGTCCTCGCCGGCGGCCGGCAGCACGTCGACCAGCGCCATGCGGCCCTCGGTCACCGTGCCGGTCTTGTCGAGCACCACCGTGTCGACCGTGCGGGTCTGCTCGAGCGTCTCCGGGCCCTTGATGAGCACGCCGAGCTGCGCGCCGCGGCCGGTGCCGACCAGCAGCGCGGTCGGCGTGGCGAGCCCGAGGGCGCAGGGGCAGGCGATGATCAGCACGGCCACGGCCGCGGTGAAGGCGGCCTGCGCGGACGCCCCGCTCGCGAGCCACACGCCCAGCGTGACGACGGCGATCACCAGCACCACGGGGACGAACACCGCGGAGATCCGGTCCGCCAGCCGCTGCACGGGCGCCTTGCCCGTCTGCGCGGCCGCGACCAGGCGGCCGATCTGCGCCAGGCGGGTCTCGTCGCCGACGCGCGTCGCGCGGACCACCAGGTGGCCGCCCGTGTTGATCGTCGCGCCGACCACCTCGTCGCCCGGGCCGACGTCGACGGGCACGGGCTCGCCGGTCAGCAGGCTCGTGTCGACGGCGCTGGTGCCGGACACCACGACGCCGTCCGTGGCGAGCTTCTCCCCGGGGCGGACGGCGAACTCGTCGCCGGCCCGCAGCCGGTCGACGGGCACGCGCTGCTCCATGCGCCGGCCGTCGGGGCCGGTGACCAGCAGCGCGACGTCCTTCGCGCCCAGGTCCAGCAGGGCCCGCAGGGCGTCGCCGGCGCGGCGGCGGGAGCGGTGCTCGGCGTACCGGCCGGCGAGCAGGAACGTGGTGACGACGGCCGCGACCTCGAAGTACAGCTCGGGCATGTGCGCGCCCATGCCGTCGTCGGCGGCCGGCCAGAGGGTCGGCGTCATGGTCATGCCGAGCGTCCCGGCGCCGCCGAGCAGCAGCGCCCACAGCGACCAGCCGGTCGCCGCGACGATGCCGATCGACACCAGGGTGTCCATCGTCGACGCGCCGTGGCGGGCCGCGCGGACGGCGGCGCGGTGGAACGGCCAGGCCGCCCAGGTGGCGACCGGCAGCGCGAGCACCGCGACCAGCCACTGCCAGCCGCGGAACTGCCACACGGGGACCATCGAGAGCAGCAGCACGGGCACCGTCAGGACGGTGGCGACCCGCAGCCGGCGGCGCAGGTCCGTGCCGCGGGCGTCGGTCGGGGCGGAGGTGTCCTCGTCGGGATCCATGTCGTGACCCGGCGCCATGGTGTGCCCGGACAGGGCGTGCTCGCGCGGGTCCATGCCGGCGTGCCCGGCGTCGTGCGAGGTGTCGTGCCCGGTGCCGTGCCCGGCGCTGTGCCCGGCGCTGTGCCCGGCGTCGTGCGAGGTGTCGCGCGCGGGGCGGTGCGACGTCACGCGGGCGTCGTACCCGGCGGCGCGGACGGCCGCGACGAGCGCGTCGGTGTCCGGGACGGTGCCGTCCTCGGCGGGCTCGAGCTCCACGTGCGCGGACTCGAGCGCGAGGTTCACGGTCGCGCGGGCGCCGGGGACGCGGTTGAGCCGCTTCTCGACGCGGGCGACGCAGGAGGCGCAGGTCATGCCCTCGACCGCGAGGTCGACGGTGCCGGCGGGCGCGACGGGCAGGCCGGCGCTGACGCCGGCGGGGGAGCGGGTGCCGTCGGCTGTCACAGCAGCGACCCCCGCGGGGTGACGGCGTAGCCGGCCTCGTCGACGGCGGCGGCGACCGCGGCGTCGGACAGCGGGGCGTCGGAGGTCACGGTCACGGGCGACGAGCCGCCGGCGACGAGCTGCACCTGCACGTCCGTGACACCCGGGATCGCGGTGAGCTCCTCGGTGACGTGCCGCACGCAGTTGCCGCAGGTCATGCCGTCGACGGAGAACGTGGTGGTCTGGCTCATGGGGGTGTTCCTCTCGGTGTGCGGGTGTCAGGACCGGACGAGCCGGGCGATCGCCTCGGAGGCCTCGCGGACCTTCTCGGCCCCGGCCTCGGGCGACTGGCGGGCGGCGTCCACGACGCAGTGGCCCAGGTGGTCCTCGACCAGCCCGATGCTCACCGCCTGGAGCGCCTTGGTGACGGCGGCGACCTGGGTGAGGACGTCGATGCAGTACACGTCCTCGTCGACCATGCGGGCGATGCCGCGCACCTGGCCCTCGATGCGCTTGAGGCGCTTGAGGTAGTCGTCCTTGTCGCTGGTGTAGCCGTGCATCGCGCTGCTCCCTGTCGTCGCGGGGGGTCGCGTGCGGGCCCCTCCGTCAGCACCCAACCGTATACCCCCCTGGGGTATTCCCGACACCGGCGACCGGGCCCGTACGGCAGCGAGCGCGCCCTCCCGACGGGGAGGACGCGCTCGCGTGCGGTGCGGCGGGTGCGTCAGGCCAGGGCGCGCCAGGCCTCGCGCCGTGCGGCCTGCTCGTCCGGGTCCGGCACCGGCAGGGACGCCAGCAGCCGCCGGGTGTACTCCTCGCGCGGGCTGCCGAGCACCTGCTCGCCGGTGCCCTCCTCGACCAGCCGGCCGCGGTGCAGCACCGCGATCCGGTCGGCGAGCAGGTCGACCACGGCCAGGTCGTGGCTGATGAACAGGCACGCGAACCCGAGGCTCTCCTGCAGCTCCGCGAACAGCTCGAGCACCCGCGCCTGCACCGACACGTCCAGGGCGGACGTCGGCTCGTCGGCGATGAGCAGCTCCGGGTCCAGCGCGAGCGCCCGGGCGAGCGACGCGCGCTGGCGCTGCCCGCCGGACAGCTCGTGCGGGAACCGGTCGCCGTACGCGCGGGGCAGCTGCACCGACTCCAGCAGCTCGTCCACACGGGAGCGCGCCGCGCGGGCGTCGTCCGCCCGGCCGTGCACCACCAGCGGTTCGGCCACGCACTCGGCGATGGTGAGCAGCGGGTTGAACGACGTCGCCGGGTCCTGGAACACGAACCCGATGCGCGGCCGGATCGGGCGCAGCGCGCGCTCCTTGACGCCGTTCATCTCGACGCCCAGCACCTGCAGCGACCCGCCGGTGACCCGCGTCAGCCCGGCGATGGCCCGGCCGATCGTGGTCTTGCCGGAGCCCGACTCGCCGACCAGGCCGAGCACCTCGCCCGGGCGGATCGCCAGGGAGACGCCGTCGACGGCCCGGAACCCGGGCTGCCGGAGCCGGCCCGGGTAGGTGATCTCCAGGTCGCGCGCCTCGACCACGGGGGTCGAGGACGCCCAGCCCTCGGGGCGGGCCTCGGCACGGGCCCGGGCGTGCGCGCCGCCCTGCCCGATCCGCGGCACCGCGTCGAGCAGCGCCCGCGTGTACGGGTGCGCCGGCGCGGAGAACAGCTGCCGCACGGGCGCCTGCTCCACGATCTCGCCCTGGTACATCACGGCGACCGTGTCGGCGAGGTCCGCGACGACGCCCATGTTGTGCGTGATGAGCACGACCGCGGCGCCGAACTCGTCCCGGCAGCGCCGGATCAGGTCGAGGATCTCGGCCTGCACCGTCACGTCGAGCGCCGTGGTCGGCTCGTCGGCGATGATCACGCCCGGGTCGAGCACGAGGGCCTGCGCGATGACGATGCGCTGCTTCTGCCCGCCGGAGAACTGGTGCGGGTAGTGGTCGATCCGGTGCTCGGGGTCGGGGATGCCGACCTTGCGCAGGATCTCGACGGCCTTCGCCCGGGCGTCGGCCCGGCTGATCCGCCCGTGGGCGCGCAGGCCCTCGATGATCTGCCAGCCCACCGGGTAGACCGGGTTCAGGGCGGTCGACGGCTCCTGGAACACCATGGCGGCGTCCCGGCCGCGGACCTGCCGCAGCGCCGCGCCGCTCAGCGCGTTCACGTCCGAGCGGGTCGCGCCGTCCCGGGAGGACAGCACGACGGCCCCGCGGGCGGTGGCGGTCGACGGCAGCAGGCCGAGGATCGTCTTGGCGGTGACCGACTTGCCGCTGCCGGACTCCCCGACCACGGCCAGCACCTCGCCGGCGTGGACGGTCAGCGACACCCCGTCGACCGCGCGGACGTCGCCCGCGTCGGTCGCGAAGGACACGGACAGGTCGGTGATCTCGACGACCGGCGCGGCGTCGCCGCGGGGTGCGCCGGTCTGCGGTGCCGCGGTCATCGGGCGTCCTCCGTCCCGGGCTCCAGGCCCGCCACCCCGCCCGGTGCGGTCAGCGCGCCGCCGGGGACGACCGAGGTCGCCGCCACGTCGCCGCCGACGTCGGTCGCGGCGCGGCGGGTGCGCAGCCGCGGGTCGGCCAGGTCGTTGAGGGACTCGCCGACCAGGGTGATGCCCAGCACGGACAGCACGATCGCGACGCCCGGGAACACGGAGGTCCACCAGATGCCGGACGTGACGTCCGCGATCGCGCGGTTCAGGTCGTAGCCCCACTCCGCTGCCTGCGTCGGCTCGATGCCGAAGCCCAGGAACCCGAGCCCGGCGAGCGTGAGGATGGCCTCCGACGCGTTCAGCGTGATGATGAGCGGCAGCGTGCGGGTCGCGTTGCGCAGCACGTGCACGAACATGATCCGGCCGTTGCTCGCCCCGATGACGCGTGCGGACTCCACGAACGCCTCGGACTTGATGCGGATCGTCTCGGCGCGCACCACCCGCAGGTACTGCGGTGTGAAGACCACCATGATCGACAGCGCCGCCGCGAGCACGCCGCCGATCATGTCGGCCTGGCCGCCGCTGATGACGATGGCCAGCACGATCGCGAGCAGCAGGGACGGGAACGCGTAGATCGCGTCCGCGACCACCACGAGCACCCGGTCGAGCCAGCCGCCGAAGTAGCCGGACACCAGGCCGAGCAGCACGCCGAGGAACAGCGAGGCCGCGATGGCGATGACGATGACGAGCACCGCGGTCCGCGAGCCCCAGATGACGCGGGACAGCACGTCGTAGCCGCCGACGGTGGTGCCGAGCAGGTGCTCGGCGGACGGCGGCTGCTGCGCGCCGAACGGCCCGTCGGCGTCGCGGAGCTGCGCGAACCCGTAGGGCGCGAGCAGCGGCGCCAGGAGCGCGGTGAGCAGCAGCAGGCCGGTCAGCACGAGGCCCGTGACGAGCATCCCGCGCTGCAGGCCGACGCTCTGCCGCAGCTGGTGGACGACGGGCAGCGAGCGCCAGGTGCGCCGGGCCCGCCCGCCCTCGGTGGTGACGGTCGCCATGTCAGTACCTCACCCTCGGGTCGATGAGCGCGGCGATCACGTCGACCAGGAAGTTCGTCACGGCCACGATCACGGCGAGCATGACGACGATGCCCTGCACCGCCACGAAGTCGCGGGCCTGGAGGTACTCCGAGATCTGGAAGCCGAGGCCGCGCCACTCGAACGTCGTCTCCGTGAGCACGGCTCCCACCAGCAGCATGGCGATCTGCATGCCGATGACGGTGACGATCGGGATCAGCGCGGGGCGGTAGGCGTGCTTGCGCAGCAGCCGGGACTCCCGCACGCCGCGCGACCGCGCCGCGTCCACGTAGCCCGAGCCGAGCGTGCCGATGACGTTGGTGCGCACCAGGCGCAGGAACACCCCGGCGGTCAGCAGGCCGAGCGTGACCGCCGGCAGGATCGCGTGCTGGAGGACGTCGACGACGACGTCCGGGTTGCCGGTGCGGATCGCGTCGATCAGGTAGATGCCCGTCGGGTCGTCGAGGCGCCGCATCGCGATCTCCGAGCGGGTCGAGGCCCGCCCCGCGACGGGCAGCCAGTCGAGCTGCACGGAGAAGATCAGCTTGAGCAGCAGGCCGGCGAAGAACACCGGCGTGGCGTAGCAGGCGATCGCGAACACCCGCAGCAGCGCGTCCGGCACGCGGTCGCGGAAGTACGCAGCGGCGAGGCCCAGCGGGATGCCGACGACGAACGCCACGATCAGGGCGTAGAACGCGAGCTCGAGGGTCGCGGTGCCGAACGTCGTCAGCACCTCCGTGACCGGGCGCGCGTCGCTCAGCGTGGTGCCGAAGTCGCCGCGCAGCAGGTCCCCGAGGTACTCGACGTACTGCACGAGCACGGGGCGGTCGTAGCCGGCCTGGTGGATCCGCTCGGCGAGCTGGGCCGCCGGCAGCCGGCCGCCCTGCGCCGCGGTGATCGGGTCGCCGGTGGCCCGCATGAGCAGGAAGACGACGGTCACGAGGATGAAGACCGTCGGGATGATGAGCAGGAAGCGCACCAGCAGGTAGCGGCCGAGGCCGCCCCCGCCGGAGCGCCGCCTGGCCCGCGGGGTGGACGGCGTGTCGCCGTCGGCGGACGGCAGGCCGGTGGGCTGCTGCGGTCCGGTCACGGAGGTGGAGGTCATGTCTCTCGCTCTGATCGCCCGTGACGCCCGGCGCGGGCCGCTCGCGAGGAGCGACCCGCACCGGGCGTCGGGTGGGGGGCGGTGCGTCAGCCGATGGCCAGCGCGCCGTAGCGGAACTTGAAGGACGCGTCGAGGGTGTCCTCGGCGCCGGTCACGTCGGTGCCGACCACGGCCACCTGCGCGCCCTGGAGGTACGGGACCGTCGAGAGGTCCTGCGCCACCGCGTCCTGGATCTGCTCGATGAGCGCGGTGCGCTCGTCGGCGTCCGGGGTGACGGCCTGCTCCAGGATCAGGTCGTTGACCTCCTGGTTGTCGTAGTGGTTGCCCAGGAAGTTCTCCGTGAGGAAGAACGGCGTGAGGTAGTTGTCCGCGTCGGAGTAGTCCGGGAACCAGCCGAGCTGGTAGGCCGGGTAGACGTCGGACGTGCGGTCCTTGGCGTACTGCACCCACTCGGTGGTCTGCAGGTCGACCGAGAACAGCCCGGTGGCCTCGAGCTGGTCCTTGATCAGCGCGTACTCCTCGCCGGAGGACGGGCCGTAGTGGTCGTTGCTGTACTGCAGCGACAGCTGCACCGGGGTCTCGACGCCCGCGGCCTCGAGGCGCTCGGCCGCCTTGTCGGCGTCCGGGCCGCCGTCGCCGTCGCCGTACAGCGGCTTGAGCGACTCGGTGGCGCCCGTCAGGCCCTCGGGGACGAACGAGTACAGCGGGGTGTAGGTGCCCTTGTAGACCTGGTCGGCGATCTCCTCGCGGTCGATCAGGTCGGCGACCGCCTGGCGCACGGCCAGCGCCTTGTCCTCGTCGGCCTCCGGCGTGGTGGCGCCGTACGGCTGGGTGTCGAAGTTGAAGACGATGTAGCGGATCTCGCCGCCGGGGCCGTCCACGACCTTGACGTTGTCGTCGCCACGCAGGTCCTCGATGTCGGTGGCCGACAGGCTGCGGAACGCGACGTCCACGTTGCCCTGCTGCACGTCGAGCTTCAGGTTCGAGGCGTCGGTGTAGTACTGGACCGTCACCTCCTCGTTCTTCGGCGCGCCGAGCAGGCCCTGGTAGTCCGGGTTGGCCTGGTACACCACGAGGTCGTTCACGCTGTAGTCCGTGATCGTGTACGGGCCGGCGAACGCCTCGCCCGCGACGATGTCGTCGTCCGGCGTCAGCGCGTCGGCGGCGAACACGTCCTCGTCCACGATCGGGCCCGCGGGGCTCGACAGGATCTGCGGGAACACCTGGTCGTCCTCGGACTTCAGGTGGAAGACGACGGTGGTGTCGTCCGGGGCGTCGACGCTGTCGAGGTTGTACAGCAGCGAGCCGGGGCCGTTGCCGCCGTCCGCGCCGGACTCGAAGATCGCGAGCTGCCGGTCGAAGGTGAACTTCACGTCGGACGACGTCAGGTCGTTGCCGTTCGCGAAGGTCAGGCCCGGCTTGAGGGTGACCGTGTACTCGGTCGGGGAGGTGAACTCGGCCGACTCGGCGATGTCCGGCTCCACGTCCGGGCTGCCGAACGGGGTGTTCATGAGGAACGGGTAGACCTGGTTCATCACCGCGAACGACCCGTTGTCGTACGAGCCGGCCGGGTCGATCGTCGTGATCTTGTCCGTCGTGCCGATCATCAGCGCGCCGCCGGCGCTGTCGCCGCCGCCGTCCGTCTCGTCGTCGCCGCCCGAGCCGCCGCTGCACGCGGCGAGGACGAGTGCGGTGGCGACCAGGCCGGCGCCGGCCGCCAGGCCGCGTCGGCGGCCGTGGGGAACCGCAGTCATGCGTGTACCTCTTCCCTGGATGGAGCCCCTGCCCGCCGTCAGAGCGGCGGTGTCTGTCTCGCTTGCCGGGCACAGGTGCCCGCAACGTGGGACATAGGACTAGCACAGTGTGCGCGCTCACAGGGCATCCGCGTGTAACGGCGGGATTGCGTTCCGGTCACGGTGCAGGTCAGCGGACCGAACCCGGCCCGAGGCCGTCCGACCTGCGACCCGCCCCGCCGCGCGCCCGCCCGCGCGCACCC
>JACXUT010000095.1 GCA_014763765.1 Micrococcales bacterium | reverse complement strand
CCCGCCCCCCGCCCCTCGTTCCCCTCGGAGGCTCCGAACGTGCTCGGAGGCGTCGGCGTGCTCTCGGAGGTGTCCGCGGACCACCACGATGGCGCGCGCACCCCTCCGATTGCGTTCGGAGCCTCCGAACGTGCCGGGGGTGGCGGGCCGCACTCGGGGAGGTGGGGTGCTTCGCGGGTGCCGCGCGTTCTCGCGGGTGCCGCGCGCTCTCGCAGGTCCCGCACGCTCTCGGACAGGTCCGCGTGTGCTCGGAGGGGTCCGCGGACCACCACGATGGCGCGCGCACCCCTCCGAGCGCGTTCGGAGCGTCCGAACGCGGGTCTGCCGCGGGGTCAGGTCAGGGCGGACTGGGCCTCGCGGAGGCGGTCGACCAGGCGGCCCTCGGGCAGCTCCACGTCGGCGTACGTCAGGGTGGCGTCCTTCGGCACGTCCCGGACCAGGCGGCACCCCTCCGCGACGCCCACCGGCAGCAGCTGCTCGGTGCGCGTGACGGACGCCTTCTCCGCCTGGCCGTAGTAGTGGTAGCCCCCCAGCGCGTCCAGCACGGTGCCCGCCGGCAGGTCCGTCTTGGCGGTGGTGACGACCTCGACGGTCGGCGCCCCGAGCGGCCGGATGGTCGCGTCGCCGAGCAGGAACGCCCGCGCGATGGTGGTCGGCACCTCGAAGTGGCACAGGTGGTACGGCTGGTAGAACGAGTAGAGCGGCCCGGTGCCGAGCTTGTACAGCTCCAGGTAGTGCCGCTGCTTCGGGTCGTCGTGGGTGGCCAGGATGTAGACGCCGGGCCCGGGGCGCGCCCCGACCACGTAGTCCACGGCCCCGCCGAGCGCCCGCAGCTCGTCCACGTCGTACCGGGTGGTGAGCTCGTCGACGTGCCCGTCGTGGTCCCGGCCGAGCATCCCGCGCCGGTGCACGGACATGCCGGTGGCGTTGGCGACGAGAGCCTGCTCGACGGACACCTTGGTGCCGTCGGCGAACGACGTGACCATGTGCGGGTCCTGCCCCCAGCGCTCCGCGAACGCCTTCTGCGTGGTGGGGGTGCGGTACTCGTCCTGCAGGCCCTTGATGTTGCCGGCCACCAGCGGCGTCAGCCCGAGCCCGGTGACGAACCGGTGCAGGTTCATCTGCACGCCCGGCTGGTCGCCGTCGCAGCCGGTGTAGACGACGCCGGCCTTGTCGGCGAGGCGCGCGAGCTCGGCGCCGACGGTCGCGTCGACCTCCGCGTTCATGAGCACCAGGTGCTTGCCGTGCTCGAAGCAGGCGAGCGCCACGTGGGCCCCGAACTCGACGGCGCCGGTGACGTCCACGACCACGTCGACCGCGTCGGACGCGATCGCGACCCGGTGGTCGGCGGTGACGGCGGGCGTGCCGGACGCGGCGGCCCGGGCCAGCGCGGTGGGGGAGTCGACCTCGACCACGCCGGTCAGGCCGGCCTCGGTGTAGGCACGCACGCCCTGCTCGGGGTGGCGGGCGGCGATCGCGACGACGTCCATGCCGGGCACGGAGTTGACGATCTGGTTGACGAGCCCGCGGCCCATGAACCCCGAGCCGACGAGCGCCACCCGGATCGGGGCGCCGTCGGCCTGCCGGGCGCGCAGCAGCGAGTCGACGACGATCACGGCGCCACCTCGGCCGACGCCGACGCCGACGCCGGCGCGCCCGCGGACGCGGGCGTTCCGTCCGACCCGACCAGCGGCCAGGACGCGTCCTTGTCGGAGACCACCGTCACCGGCACGGGCCACTCGATGCCGAACGCGGCGTCGTCGTACCGGAAGCCCTGCTCGCCCTCGGGCGCGTAGGGGCCGCTGACCTGGTAGACCACCTCGGCGTCGTCGGTGAGCGTCTGGTACCCGTGCGCGACGTACGGCGGGATGAACAGCGCGCGCCGGTTCGCGGCGGACAGCTCGACCATCACGTGCTTCCCGTAGGTGGGCGAGTCGGGCCGGACGTCCACGGCCACGTCGACGATCGCGCCGGCCGTGCAGCGCACGAGCTTGCCCTCGGCGTACGGGGGCACCTGCCGGTGCAGCCCGCGCAGCGTCCCCGCACGGTGGTTGTACGACAGGTTGCACTGCGCGACCGTCGTGTCGAGCCCGTGCGCCTCGAACTCGGTGGTGTCGAACGTCCGGGCGAAGAACCCGCGGTCGTCGCCGCGCGGCTCCAGGTCGACGATCGTCACGCCGTCGACGGCGGTGGGGGTGTACTTCACGGGTTCACCGTCCAGAAGAGCTGGGGGTCGAGCTGCCCGGTCTTGAGCAGGTGCTCGATCTGCGCGAGGCGCGTGTGCCCGCGCCCGGTGAACGTCTCGGTGTCGAGGGCGACCTGCTCGAACACCCGGTGCAGCTGCGCGGCGCCGGCCGCGGCGTCCCAGTCGGTGTCGAAGCCGGGCAGCACCTCGCGGATCTTCGCGAACGACACCCGGTAGGACCGGTTGTCCGCGCTGGGCTCGCCGAACGACACCTCGCACCCGGGGAACTCGGCGCCGACGGTCTCGGCGATCTCCCGCACGGTGTAGTTGTTGGCGTCCGCGCCGACGTTCAGCACCTGGGCGTGGACGGACTCGCGCGGGGCGTCGAGCACGGCACGGATCGCCTTGGCGATGTCCAGGCCGTGCACGAGCGGCCGCCACGGCGTGCCGTCCGACGTCATGGCGATGCGGTGCGTCGTCCACGCGAGGCCGGCGAGGTTGTTGAGCACGATGTCGAACCGCTGCCGCGGCGAGGCGCCGAACGCGGTCGCGTTGCGCAGGAACGTCGGGGAGAAGTCGTCGTCCGCGAGCGCGGTGACGTCCCGCTCGACCAGGGCCTTGCACCGGGCGTAGGCGGTCTGCGGGTCGACGGGGCTGGTCTCGTCGACGGTCCCGTCGGCGACCCCGTACACGGAGCACGACGACATGTAGACGAACCGGGACACCCCGGCGCGCTTCGCGGCGGACGCCAGCGCGACGGAGCCGTGGTGGTTGATGTCGTACGTGACCTCGCCGATGCGGTCCCCGATGGGGTCGTTCGACAGCTCGGCCATGTGCACCACCGCGTCGTACCCGGCGAGGTCGTCGGGCGTGACGTGCCGGATGTCCTTGACGAGCGTGTGCGGCGTCTCGTGGACCCCGTTGTAGAGCCAGCCGTTCTTGTAGTAGCCGGTGTCGAGGCCGGTGACCTCGTCCCCGCGGCCCAGCAGCGTCGGGGCGAGCAGGCTCCCGAGGTACCCCTCGGTGCCGGTGACCAGGATGCGCACGCGCTCAGTCCTCCCAGATCTTCCAGGGGGCGCGACCTGCGTCCCACAGTCCGTTCAGCTCCGTCCAGTCACGGAACGTGTCCATGCCCATCCAGAAGCCCTCGTGCTCGTACACGGAGAGCTGGCGGTCGCGGGCGAGCTGCTGCAGCGGTGCGCTCTCGAGCATCACGGTCGGGTCGTCGTCGAGGTACTTGTCGACGAACTCCCGCTCGAACAGGAAGAACCCGCCGTTGACCCAGCCGTCGGCGAGCGTCGGCTTCTCGTTGAACTCCACGACGGTGTCGCCGTCGACGCGCATCTCGCCGTACCGGCTGGACGGGTGGACACCCGTGAGCGTGCCGAGCAGGCGGTGCTCCTCGTGGTGGCGCAGGGCGGCGGTGATGTCGACGTCCCCGATGCCGTCGCCGTACGTGAGGGCGAACCGCGGGGCGTCGAGGTGGTCGGCGACGCGGCGGATGCGGGCGGCGGTCGCCGTCGTCAGGCCGGTCTCGACGAACGTGATCTCCCAGTCCTCCTTCGCGGCGGTGCCGTGGAAGACGGGCTCGGAGCCGGCGCCGTCCGCGCCGAGGTGCAGCGTGAAGTCCGACGTGAGGTGCCGGTAGTCGAGGAAGTACTGCTTGATCAGGTCGCTCTTGTAGCCGAGCGCCAGCACGAAGCGGCGGAACCCGTGCTCGCCGTAGGTCTTCATGATGTGCCAGAGGATCGGGCGGCCGCCGATGTCGACCAGCGGCTTCGGGAGCTTCTCGCTGGCCTCGCGCAGCCGCGTCCCCATGCCGCCGCAGAGGATCACCACCGGGATGTCGGCCGGGTCGGGCTCGCCTGCGGTCATGGCTCCTCCAGGGCGGGGGACGGGGGTGTGGTGGCCGCGTGGACTGCCGGCTCTGGCCCCGAGGCTAGTCGGGGCATTTCCACCCAGACAGGTATGAACGGGTGAAAGTCGGACATTTCGCCCGAACGGTCCCACGGCGGCGGGGTGCACCCGGGGCCCGGCCGCGGTCGCCCCGCCGCACCGTTCTCACCCGGACACCCCTCCCGCGCGGACCCGCGGAGGGTGTAGGACTTCCCCGTCCGCCCGAGGAGCGAGCGGACGGACCCGGGGGAGGGGCGATGATCGTCGACGCGCGCACGCTGCGTCCGGGAGCTGTCCGCACGGCCGACGTCTGCGTCGTCGGCTCCGGCCCGGCCGGCGTGACGGTCGCCCTGGGGCTGCTCGCCCGGGGCCTGACCGTCGCGGTGCTGGAGTCCGGGGGCCTGGACCTGGACCGGGAGGCGGATCGGCTGCAGCTCGCCGCGGACGGGCTCGAGTTCGGGACGGTCGACCAGATCAGCGGCACGCGGCGGGTCGGCGGGAACGCGAACCTGTGGAGCGTCGACCTCGGCGGGGGGCGGCGCGGGCTGCGCCTGGTGCCGCTGTCGGACGCGGACCTGGAGGCCCGGCCGTGGCTGCCGGGGAGCGGCTGGCCGATCACGCCGGCCGACCTCGAGCCCGGCTTCCGGCGCGCGCAGGAGCTGTTCGGGCTGCGGCCCGAGGGGTACGCGGCCGACCCGTGGGAGCGCCCGGGTGCCACCCGCTTGCCGCTGGACGAGGCGGTGGTGACGACGGACGTGTTCCAGTTCGCCGACCGGCGGGAGTTCGCGGACCGCCACATCCGGACCGTCGCCGGCGACCCGTCCTGCACGGTGTTCCACCACGCGTACGTCGTGGAGCTGCGCACCGACCCGGGCGCGACGCGCGTCACGGAGGTCCGCACGATGAGCGTGCCGGGGCGCGAGGTGGTGTTCCGGGCGCCGACGGTCGTGCTCGCGGGCGGCGGGCTGGCGACCACCCAGCTCATGCTCGGCTCGACCGGCGTGCGGCGGGCGCTGGAGCGCGCGGGCGGGGCGCGCGGCACCGACCCGCTGGGCCGGAACTTCATGGACCACCCGCTGGTGGACGGCGGCGTGCTGGAGCCGGCGGACCGGTCGCTGGTGGACGAGATGGCGCTGTACGACCTGCGGACCGTCGAGGGCGTGCCCGTGATGGGGCACCTGCGCCTCAGCGACGACGCCCTGCGGTCGGAGCCCGTGACGCAGCTGTCGACGATGTTCTTCCCGCGGCACGCCAGCCAGCGCGAGCCGGAGGGCGGCGATGACCGGGGTGCGGCGGCGCGGCGGTCGGCGGTCGCGGTGCGGGACGCGCTGCGGGCGCGCCGGCTGCCGGGCGCGGCGGACCTGTGGGGCGCGATCTCGGGCGGCGGGTCGGTGCTGCGCCGGGCCCTGCACTCCGGCGGGCGGCGCTCGACGTACGTGGGCCACGGCGGGTGGTCGACGTTCCGGCGGCCGTCGCGGCACTTCGACCACCTGCGGGTGCTGCACCAGGCGGAGCAGGCGCCGCACCCGGGCAACCGGGTGACGCTCGGGGACCAGACGGACGCGTTCGGGGTCCGGCGGCTGCGCGTCGACTGGCGGTGGACGCCCGAGGACGCCCGCGCCGCGGCGGGCGCGCACGCGCTGGTCGCCGAGGCGGTCCGGCGTGCGGGGCTGGGAGAGCTGCGCCCGTCGCTCGCGGGCGTGGACCCCGTGGTGCTCGGCTCCTCCACCAACCACTACCTGGGCACGACGCGGATGCACGCCGACCCGGCGCTCGGCGTCGTGGACCCGGACTGCCGGGTGCACGGGCTGGGCAACCTGTACGTGGCGAGCACGTCGGTGTTCCCGACGGGCGGCTTCGCGAACCCGACGCTGACCCTCGTGGCGCTGGCGTCGCGGCTCGCGGAGGAGGTCCTCGCCACGTTCGGGTGAACGACCCGCGCTCCGGCGATGGGGTGAAAAGCCGCAAATCGGACATCCAGGGCGCGCCCAGGCGGGCAGACTGGCCCGGCCAGCCCACCCCGCCGACGCACCGTGAGCGCGCCGCCCGGCGCCACCCGGCCCGGCCCGCCGCGCAGGAGGCCCCCATGCCGACACCTCTCGTCCCCCGCGAGCAGTCCGCCCCGCGGCTGCACCCCGGTCGGGGTCGCGTCGTCCTGCGCCGCGACATGGGGGAGTTCGGGTCCCCCGCGCCGCGGCCGCTGCCCCGGCGCGCGGTCGTCGAGCTGGCGCGGCCCGTCCTGCAGCCGCTCGCGGCGCTCGTCGGCGTCGAGACGCTCGACCGGGTGGTGGCGCTGACGTTCGACGACGGCCCGGACCCGCACCACACGCCGCGCCTGCTCGACGTGCTCGGCGAGCGCGGCGCGCACGCCACGTTCTTCGTCCTCAGCGAGGCCGCGGAGCAGCACCCCGACCTCGTGCGGCGCATCGTCGCCGAGGGGCACGAGCTCGCGCTGCACAGCCGCGACCACCGCCGCCGGCTCGCGCAGGTGCCGTACGAGGAGTCGATGCGCGTGGTGGCGGAGTCGCGCGCCGTCGTCGAGCAGATCGCCGGGCGGCCGATCCACCTGTTCCGGCCCCCGTACGGCTCGCACACCGTGCGGCAGCGCCGCGGGTGGGCGCGCCAGGGCCTGCGGGTGGTGCTCTGGTCGTCCTCCGTGGAGGACTGGTACCACGGCGAGCAGGACGAGATGGTGCGCCGGGCGTACGCCTCGCTGCACCCCGGGGCTCTCGTACTGATGCACGACACCCGGGCCGACCCGGAGACCGCGTCCGACCCGTCGGAGCTGCCCCGCCACGACCGCGCCGCCGTGCTCGACGCGCTGCTGCGGCGGATCGCCGCGGACGGCTACCGCACGCGCACCGCGGGGGAGCTGCTCGCCGAGTACCCGCCCGTGCGGGCGATGATGCGCGACATGATGCGCTGACCAGCGCGTCCACCGACCGGCGCCGGGCCCCTCCCTCCATCAGGGGCCCGGCGTCTGCGCGTGCAGACGCCGACGGGCTCAGGCGCGCTCGGCGCACGCAGCACACTCAGCGCACTCGGCACACACGGCGCACTCAGGCGGCCAGCGTCGTCCCGCCCGCCGCGCTGAGCGCGACCCGCAGGATCGCGGCGGCCACCACGCTCTGGTCGAACGCCGGCTGCGCCGCGTGCGCCCGGCCGGCGGCGGCGACGCGGGCGTACCGCGCCGGGTCCGCGAGCAGGCCCTCGACGGCGCCGGCCCACGTCCGCGGGCCCGCGGACGGTTCCACGAGCACGCCACCGGGGCCGACCGCCTCGGGCAGCCCGCCGGCGCGCGTCGCGACCACGGGGATGCCGTTGGCCGCGGCCTCGAGCGCCACGCGCCCGAACGTCTCGACCACCCGGGACGGCGCGAGCAGGACCGCGGTGCGCCGGTAGACCTCCGCCATGCGGTCGGTCACCGGGGCGAGCCGCACGTTCGGCAGCGTGCGCAGCCGGGCGAGCAGGGCGTCGCGCTCCTCCGGGTCGAGCGCCCACGCCTCCTGCAGCAGGAACTGCCGGTGCGGCAGCAGCGCGGCGACCGCGAGCGTGGTGTCGATGCCCTTGACGTCCCGGGGGTTGACCATCGTGACGTGCACGGGGTCGTGCCCGGTCGTGCGGCAGTCGCCGAGGTCGATCGGCGGGTAGACCACGGGGGTCTCCAGGCCGAGCGCGTCCCGGACCCGGCCGGCGACGTAGCGGGAGTTGCTGACCACGCGCACCCGCGGGTCGCGCAGCACGGCGGCGAAGCGCGGGTCGGCGGCGCTGCGCCGCGCGAGCTCGTCGACCTCCTGCATCGCGACGATGCGGATCAGCAGGGGGATCCCGAGGCGGTGCACCGGCTCGACCAGGTCGAACGTGGCCACGTCCTGCAGGGCGACCACGTCCCAGTCGCCGTGGTCCAGCCGCCGCTCGACGCCGGCCCGCATCGCCCACGGGCCGTAGCGCGTGGTCCGGTACCCCTGGGCGTCGTCCGCCCAGGCGGCCGGGTGGTGCGGCCGCAGCCGCTGCAGGGCGCGGCGGGGCAGCAGCCGTCGTCCGCCGTACTTCGTCGCGACGACCTCCGGCACGTGGCCCGCGCGCACGAGCTCCCGGGCCAGGTGGTGCAGGTCGAGGATGCCGCCGGCGGTCACCTCCGGCAGCACGGGGTGCCGGACGATCAGGGCGATGCGCATCGTGGTCTCCTTCGACCAGGTACTCGCTGCCGGGGTCGCCGTGGGCAGGCTCACGCGGCGTGCTCCAGGGGGAGGGTGGCGTCGAGCTGCTCGACGATGTGGCGCGCGATCTCCAGCGACGCCGTGGCCGCGGGGGACGGCGCGTTGAGGACGTGCACCTGGCGCGCGGTGGTCTGCACGAGGAAGTCGTCGACCAGCCCGCCGTCGCGGCGCAGCGCCTGCGCGCGGACGCCCGCCGGGGCCGGCACGAGGTCCCCGGCGGTGATGCCGGGCACCAGGCGCGACAGGCTCCGGGCGAACGCGTGCGTGGACAGCGAGCGGCCGACCTCGGCCGCACCCGGCACGAGGTTGCGGGCGGCGAGCCGCCAGAGCCCGGGCCAGCCCAGCGCGTCGGCCATGTCGCCCGGCGACACGTCGCGCCAGGTGTAGCCCTCCCGGGCGAGCGCGAGCACGGCGTTCGGGCCGGCGTGGACGTGCCCCTCGATGCCGCGCGTGAGGTGCACGCCGAGGAACGGGAACCGCGGGTCCGGCACGGGGTAGATCAGCCCGCGCACCTGCTCGCCGGCCTCGGGGGTGAGCTCGAAGTACTCCCCGCGGAACGGCACGATCCGCGCCTCCGGCTCCAGCCCGCACGCGCGCGCGATGCGGTCGGCGTGCAGCCCGGCGCAGACGACGAGCGCGTCGACCTCGCGGTCCGCCTTGTCGGTGCGCACCTCGACGCGGCCGCGGGCACCGGGCCGGTCGGGCACGGTGCGCGCGGCGAGCACCTCCTCGCCGAGCACGACGCTGCCGCCCGCCGCCCCCACGTCCGCGGCGAGCGCGCGGCACACGCCGGGGTAGTCGACGATGCCGGTCGACTCGACGCGCAGCGCGCCGACCGCCCGCACGTGCGGCTCGTACTCGCGGGCCTCGGCCGGCGTGAGGCGGCGGGCCGGCACCCCGTTGGCGACGGCGCGGTCCGCGAGCTTCTCGAGGCCGGGCAGCTCGCGCTCGGAGGTGGCGACGACGAGCTTCCCGCAGATCTCGACCGGGACGCCGCGCTCGCGGGCGTAGGCCGTGAGTGACCGGGTGCCCGCGGCGGCCATCGTCGCCTTGAGGCTGCCGGGCGGGTAGTACAGGCCGGAGTGCACGACACCGGAGTTGCGACCGGTCTGGTGCAGGGCCAGCCCGTCCTCCTTCTCCAGGACGGTGACCTGGTCGCCGCGCGCGGCGAGGCGGGCGGCGACCGCCAGCCCGACGATGCCGCTGCCGACGACGAGGACGTGGCTCATGCCGTGCTCCTTCCGGGTGGCCCCGTCGGGCCGCTGGCCGCCGCGACCGGGCGGTGGGCGGACCCCCTGTCCGCACCGCGAGGCTAGCCGTCCGCGATGCCCGCTATGTCCGCTTTCGCCGGAATTCACCCTGGAGGCGGTGCCGCCTCCGGGGGACCCCCACCTACGCTCGACGCCATGACCTCCCCGGGCACCGTGAGCGCCGTCGTGTACTCCCGAGACGAGGCCGACCTGCTGCGCGACTGCCTGCCGCGGCTGGCCGGCTTCGACGAGGTGCTCGTCTGCGACATGGGGTCGCGCGACGACACCTCCGCGGTCGCCGCGGAGCACGGGGCGCGCGTGGTGCCGGTCCCGGACGCGCCCGTCGTGGAGCAGGTGCGCCAGCTCGGGCTCGACGCGGCGACCAGCGACTGGGTGCTGTTCGTGGACGCGGACGAGCACCTCCCGGCGGGGTTCCGCGCGGCCCTGCAGCCCGTGCTCGACGGACCCGACGACGTCGCCGGCGTGCGCCTGCGGTACGACAACGTGGCGTTCGGCCGGCTGCTGGAGCACTCGCTGCGAGGGAGCGCCAAGTTCGCCCTGCTGCGGCGCGGGCGGGCGCACTACGCCGAGCCCGCGCTCGCCCACGTCCCGCCGGTGCTCGACGGCCGCGGCATCGACGCGCCGGAGTCCGTGCCGGCCATCGCCCACCTGAACTTCCGCTCCGTCGGCCAGACGACCGAGAAGATCCTGCGGTACGCCGCGAACAACCCCGGACGGTTCACCCGGTTGGACGACCCCGTGGCCCTGCTGCGCGAGCTGCTGCGGTCCACCGTCTACTCCGGCGTCTGGCGCGACGGCCGCGCGGGGTTCGCCGTCGCTGCGCTGCACACCTTCGGGCACCTGTACGGCTCGCTGCTGGAGGACGAGCGCACCGGCCGGCTGACGCAGGACGTGCCGCGGCGCCGCACGCGGCTGCTGGGCGCCGTCGAGGGGGTCCAGCGCGCCGCCGTCGGGGTCCGGGACGGCGTGCGCGGCGCGGCCCGCGGCGGTTCGCGGGGAGCCCGGTGACGGCGGCCCCCGCGGGGCTGCGGCTCGTGCACGTCACGCGCCTGCCGCCCAGCCCGAGCGGCGTCGCGGCCTACGCCCAGGCGTTCCGCCCTGTGCTGGAGGAGCTCGGGGAGGTGGACGTCGAGCGGCTGCCGCCCGAGCCGGGGGCGTCCCAGTCGGCGGTGCTGGCCGTGCGGCTCGCCCGGCGGCTCGCGCGCCGCGACCCCGCCGACGTCCTCGTGGTCGAGCAGGCCGGGCGGGGGCTCGCCGAGTTCTGGGCGGCCTGGTGGCTGGCCCGGCGCGGGCGGCGCGTCTGGCTGATGGTGCACGACGTGCCGGAGCTCTCCGGCGGCGCCTTCTTCACCACCCTGCTCGACCGTCGCGGGGGGCGTCGCGTCGCCGCGGCCCTCTCGGCCGTGCTCGGGCGGCGGGCGGAGCGGGACCTGCTGCAGCGCGCGGAGCGGGTGCTGTGCCTGTCGCCGGCCGGTGCCCGGGCCCTCGAGCGCGCGCACCGGCTCACCCGCCCGGTGCAGGACGTGCCGCACGTCGGTGCCGTCGCCGAGGCGCCGGTCGAGGGGCGGACCGAGGTGCTCGTCCCCGGCTACGTCGCGCACGCGGCCGACGTGCTGCCGCTGGTCCGGGCGGCGGGGGACCTGCCCGCCGGCTGGACGCTCGCCGTCGGGGCGGCCTCGCCGGCCACCGAGGAGCGGCTGCGCCAGGAGGCGGCGGCGCGGGGCGTGCTCGACCGCGTCCGGCTGCTGGGGTTCCTGCCGGAGGCCGACGTCCGGGCCGCGTTCGCGCGCGCCGCCGTCGTCGTGCGGTGGCGGCGCGACGGGTGGGGCGGTGGCGGCGCCTTCGCGGTGAGCGGCCCGCTGGTCGCCGCGCTGGGCCACGGCTGCGCGGTCGTCACCAACGACTCCCGCGGCGCGTCGCACCTGTTCGACGAGGCCCGGGTGGTGGTGGTCGGCGACGGCGAGCCGGGCGAGCGGGCGCTGCTGGCCGCGGTGCACGCGCTCGTGGCGGACCCGGCGGACCGGCTGGACCGGGCGCAGGCCGGGCGCGACCTGGTGCGCCGGGAGCACGTGCCGGGGGCGATCGCCGCGCGGCTGGGCGGTGCGCGGGACCCGGAGCGCGCGGGCGCGGCCCGCGGGAAGGAGGCCTGAGGTGGGACGACGGGGCGAGCTGGTCTTCAACCGGGTCATCACGCACGTGCCGAGCAACGCGCTGCGCATCGCGACGCTGCGCCGGCTCGGGGCGGACCTCGGCGAGCACGTGTACCTGTTCGGAGGCTCCGAGGTGCTGGAGCCGGGCAACCTGCGGATCGCGGGGCGCTGCCACGTCGGGCGGTTCTGCCAGGTGGACGCGCGCGGCGGCATCGACATCGGGCACGACGTCGTCATCGCCAGCCACGTGCTGCTGGTGACGGCGGACCACGACCTGCGCGACCCCGGGTTCGCGGGGCGGCTCGGCCCGATCGTCATCGGGGACCGGGCGTGGCTCGCGAGCCGGTCCACGGTGGTGCGGGGCGTGACGATCGGCGAGGGCGCCGTGGTGGCGGCCGGCGCGGTGGTCACGCAGGACGTGCCGCCGTGGACGGTCGTCGGGGGCGTGCCGGCGAAGCCGATCGGCGAGCGCCCGCGCGAGCAGCACTACCGGATCGACTACGGGCCCGAGCGGTACTGACCGGGTCCCCCCGGAGGGCCGGGGGCGGGGCCGCGACGGACGGGGCGCCGGGTCGCGTGTCTCGCGGGTGCCACGGCGTGCGGGCCGGACAGGTGCGTGTTTCGATGGGTGAAATGTCATGATTTGACCCAGAGGGGGACCATGCGCGCGTCCGACCGCCACGCCGATCCCGACCCCGTCGCCGTCTCCGTGGTGATCGCCGCGCGCGACGCCGCCGCCACCCTCCCGGACCAGCTCCGCGCCCTCGCGGCCCAGCGCGCCGAGCGGTCCTGGGAGGTCATCGTGGCCGACAACGGCTCCACCGACGGCACCCGCGACGTCGTCGAGGACGCACGATCCTGGCTGCCGCAGGCACGCCTCGTGGACGCCTCCGGGACGCCGGGCGCGGGAGCGGCGCGCAACGCGGCGGCCGAGGTGGCGCGTGGCGGCACGCTGCTGTTCTGCGACGCGGACGACGTCGTCGCCCCCGGGTGGATCGACGCCCTCGGCGCCGCGGTCGACCGCACGGGCGTGGTCGCCGGTCGCCTCGAGTGGCACCGCCTCAACGACCGGGCGGCCCGCCGGTCGCGCGCCCTGCCGCAGGTCGAGGGGCTCCAGTACACCGAGCCGCTGCCGTGGCTCCCGTGCGCGGCGGCGAGCAACCTCGGCATCGGCCGCGAGCTGTTCCACCGCATCGGGCGCTTCGACCCCCGCGCGCGGTGGCTGCAGGACACCGACCTGTGCTGGCGGGCGCAGCTCGCCGGCAGCCGGCTGGAGTTCGAGCCGGCGGCGGTCGTGCACATGCGGCTGCGGCACGGGCTGCGCGACACCTGGGACCAGGGCCGGCACAGCGGCATGGGGCAGCGCTGGCTGGCGGCGCGCTACGGCGACGTCCGCGAGGCGCTCGCGGTGCACCACGAGCCCGCGCCGCCGGCGGACGTCACCGCGCCGGTCGTCCCGGCGCCCCGGCGGCAGCTGCTGCGCAGCAGGCCGGTCCGCGTCGCGCGCCGCGCCGGGACGGTCGCGGGGGAGCTCGCGCGCGTGCGGTCGAGGGGCGACGTGGCGCGCCTGTCCTGGTCGACGGGGTTCGGGCTCGGGTACGCGCTCGGCGGGCTGCCGGACCCCGAGCCCTTCCCGCCCGCGGAGGTCGCGGGGCTCGCGGCCGACGGCCTGGCTGGCCCCGACGGCCCGGGTGGCCCGGACGGCCTGGCTGGCCCCGACGGCCCGGGTGGCCTCGACGCCCCGGGCGCCGCGGCTGCACCGGAGCCGTCCCGGACGCGGGAGCGCCACCCGGACGAGTGACCCGCCTCGACCGCGCCTGTCCGGTTTGGGAGGGTATGAGCCCATCCCGGTGCCCGTGCCGGGAGCTTTGCCGCCGGAGGTGAGCGTGCCCGAAGCCGTGCCGGGGCGCGTCGACGTCTCCGTGGTGGTCGTGGCCCGCGGCGCGGAGCCGGGTCTGCCGGAGACGCTGCGGGGCGTGCTCGCGTCGCTCGACGTCGCGGCCCGCGGTCCCGCCGGGTCCGCAGGCGCCGGTGCGGTCGCGCCCGCGGTGCGGCTGCGGGGCCACCGCCTCGGCGGGGAGGTCGTGCTGGTCGTCGGGGACGTCGCCGCGCTGCCGCCGGGCCTGGGCGGGGACCGTCGGGTCCGGGTCGTCGCCGCACCCGGCGTGGGACCCGCGCGGGCCCGCAACCTCGGCGTCGCGGCCTCCCGGGGGCGGTACCTGCTCTTCACGCTGGCGGAGGTGCGGGTCCCCGCCGCCTGGGTGTCCGCGCTGACCGCGCCGCTGCGCGCCGGGCGGGCCGACCTCGTCGCGGGCGCCGTCCACCCCCCGGGTCGCGCGCCGTCCGCCGCGCGCGCGGACCGCCTGCTGGGCGTGGTGGCCGACCCGCCGCCGCCGGGTGCCTGGCCGGCCGCCGCCGGCGCGGCGACGCGGGCGGTGCTGGAGTCGGTCGGGTTCGACGAGGGGCTGCGGGCGGACGAGGAGGGCGCGGCCGTCGTGTTCCGCCGCGACGCCGTCGGGGCCGGCTTCCGCGAGGCGCCGGTCGCCGGGCAGCCGGTGCTCCTCGCACGCGACCCCGCCCGCGCGGGCCGCCGGGCGGTCGCGGCGCGTGCCCGGGCCCGCGGCCGGGTCGACGCCTACGTGGCGCGGCACCTCGGCCGCGGCGCACCCGCGCTGCTCCCCGCGGTGGTCGCCGTCGTGCGGCACGGCCTCGCGGTGCTGCTGCTCACCGCCGGGCGTGCGCCGGCCGAGCGCCTGCTGCCCGCCCGCGCGGCCCGCGCCCGCGCGACGGCGCTGCTGCGGCTGCGGCGTGCGCCCGACCGTGTCGCGCCGCGGTCCGCCGCCGGCGACGTGCCCGGCGGCGCCGGTGCGCCCCGGGCGGCGTCCCCGGTCGCCCTGGTCACGCGCCCCCCGGCCCGCGCCGAGGAGGCCCGGCTGGGGCCGGTCGTCCCGCGGGTCGTGCCGGTCGTCCCCGCCCGCGGGCCCCGCGGGACGGCGGGCGACTTCTGGGGCCGCGGACGCGGCGGGCGCGCTGCCCCGGCCGCGCTGCCGGACCGCACGGCGTCCTGACGCGCGCCGCCCGTCCCGGCGAGCCCCGCAGCGGGACGACCCCGCCGGGTGCGCCCGTCAGAGCAGGGGCGCGTCGTCGGCCGGGGCGGCGCCCGTCGACGCGGCGGAACCGGGAGACGACACCGGGCCGGGGGGCGGCGGCGGTGCCCACGGCCGCACGCGCACCGGCACGGGCGGAGGCGTGCGCGGCGCGGCGGGAGGGCGCCAGCCGGGTGCGCCGCGCCAGTCGCGGGGGGACA
>JACXUT010000094.1 GCA_014763765.1 Micrococcales bacterium | reverse complement strand
GGGGGCACGGGGTCCGGGGACGTCACGGGTCCACGCTACGTCCGCCGATGCGGGAGTTCGCCCCGGCATCCGGTAGTCTCTCCTGCCGAGGTAGCGTGTCCGAGCGGCCTAAGGAGCACGCCTCGAAAGCGTGTGTGGGTGAAAGTCCACCGTGGGTTCAAATCCCACCGCTACCGCTCGAGAGGAGCTGACGACGCTCAGCCCCTCGCAGTGACGACACCCCCGCCGGGTCCCCGGCGGGGGTGTCGTCGTCCCGAGGGTGGGTCGCCGGGTGCGGGCCGTCAGAACCGGAACGGGATGGGGATGCCGCCGCAGCAGCACACCCCCCGCACGTCGGACTGGGCCAGCATCGCCGCCGCCTGGTAGCAGGCGACGAACCGGGCCGCCGCCGGGCGGACGCCCCGCAGCGCCCCGCGCGCGACGACGGTCCGGCGGATCTCCTCGGAGCAGGACGTGCCGCCGTGCGCGACGCGGTGCGCGCACGCGTAGCCCTTCCGGGGCGAGATCCAGCGCTGGTAGACCCGGATGAGGCGGTCGGCGACGACGGAGGCGGGGCTCATCGCGTCACGGTAGGCGGCGTCGGTGCCGCGCGCGCGACGAGCGCTCAGCCCGCCCCCGACCACTGGTCGCCCTGCGCGCCCCCGGCGTAGCGTCGTGCGTGCCGGAAGCACCAGCCGATCGCACGAGAGGTGGCACTGCCGTGAGCATGATGATGGACATGATGAAGTCGATGCCGGCGGGCACGACGGGGATGGACATGACCGCGATGCAGCCGTGCATCGAGGCGTGCTCGGCCGCCGCGATGGCGGCGACGATGTGTGCCGACGCCGACGCCGGGGAGAGCATGGGCCGGTGTGCGTCCATGTGCGCCAGCACCGCGGACGTGGCGACCACGACGATGCGGATGATGATGCGGCCCGCGGGCTACGACATGACCGTGATGTCGGCGATGATGCAGGCCTGCGTCGCGATGGGCGAGGCGTGCGCGGCGGAGTGCGAGATGCACGCGTCCATGTCGGAGCACTGCCGGATCTGCGCGCAGGCCTGCCGGGCGATGGTCGACGCGTGCCGGTCGATGATGTCCTCGATGGCCTGACGCGCGGCGGGGACCGCTAGACCGACGGGCGGGCGGCGTACCAGACGCCGCCCACCGCGAGCAGCCCGGCGACCGGGTGCACCGCCACCGGCTCCCCGGGCTGCGGCGTCGCGCGCGTCGTGAGCGCGTGCAGCCCGCCGTCGAGCAGGGCGACCGTCACCTGGGCCTCGCCCTGCTCGACGACGAGGCCGTCGCGCCAGGCGCTGGGCGAGGCGGAGGCGACGACCTCCTGGATGGGGAGGACGTCGACGCGGGTGTGCTGCGGCACTTCAGGCTCCTGGGGTCCGGCGGGTCGTGCGGTGCGGGTGCGCTCACGCGCCGGGACCGGGTGGACCGGGGCGGGGCGCGGCTGCTGCGGGATGACGCGGGCCCGGCCCGGGGCGCGCCTCAGGCGCGGGCGGGGGGCCGCTGGGACGTCAGCGACACATTCGACAGCGGCACCGCACCGTCGGCACGGCGACGGACCCCGCGGGGAGCGGGGTCGCGTGGGCGTGCCGGACGGCGGACATGGCGACGAGTCTGAGCAGGCCCGGAGGACGTGTCAAGGGTGATCGTCGCCCCCCGCACGGCGTCGCTGGTCAGGGCCGCGAGCGCCCCGCGGGCGCCGTCCGGGGCGTGGACGCACCCGGTGGCTCCGCGCGCCGGAACTCGGGCGGCCGACCTGAGCGCCCCGACAGCGACGAGCTGGCCGAGTCGGCCAGGTAGGTGCCGGGCCGGTGAGGCCGCGAGCACTCAGCGGCGCCGGGCGACTCCACCTGGTCACCGGGCTCCTGCCACTCAACTCTCGCGCTCGCGCACCTGAAGGCTGTCAGACGGCTGCGGCTGGGTGGTGCGCGCCCCTAGCGTCTCGACCCCGGTGGCCCGAGCCCGGTCCGCTGCTCGCCTCCAGGGGAAGGCCCGTGCCGCGTGCGCTCGTTCCGTCATCTGCTGTCCGCCGCTGAGGGACCACGGGCAGCTGCCGGTGCTGCGCCGGTCACGCGGGACTCGTCTCGGACGAGGGCGCTCGTGACCGCTGGCGTCGTGCTCCTCGCCCTGGCCGCCGTCGCCGCGTTCGCGGCCACGGCGGCACCGGACGGGACTGGCAGCCGGGCGGCGGCGCACGTGCTCCCGGGGCTGGAGCGCACCGGGACGCCCCTGGCGCAGCTGGGGTTCGTCTCGCTGGCAGGCACGGGCCTCATCGACCGCACCGCGTGGGCGGACGTCGACGAGGACGGCGTCGCGGACCGCGTCGAGGAGGCGCTGTGCGGGTCGGCCACGTGCGCGGTCCCGTGGGCGGACGTCGACGGGGACGGTGTCCCGGATGCGGTGGACGTCGTGGTGTGCGGGACCGCTGGCTGCGTGGACGCCCGGGTCGACGCGGACGCCGACCAGATCCCCGACTTCGTGGGCGTGCTGCTGTGCGGGGAGGTCGGGTGCTCGGCCGGGACGCTGCGCGGCGACGTCGACGGCGACGGCGTGGAGAACTGGGTCGAGGCGCTGATCGCCGGGGATGCCACGGGGGCCACCGGTGAGGAGGACCTGGACGGGGACGGCATCGCGGACGAGGCGGCGCTGATGGAGTGCCTGCGTCCGGTCGGCCGGCTGGCGACGACCGGTGCCGAGGCGTGGTGGCTGCTGGCCACTGCGTGCGCCGCCGGTGGGGCGGGGCTGGTGCTCCGCGGGTGGCGTGACCTGCGGGTGGAACGGGACGGGACGTGGTCGGAGGGGGTGGTGGCGTGAACACCACCCGCACGAGCAGCAGGGTCCGCGCGGTCGACCGCGGTGTCGAGGTGGCGTTGGCCCGGTGGGGCGGGCGCGGCGTGGTCGCCGCCGTGGCCGCGGGCACCCTGGTCGCGGTGATGCTGGTCCCCGCGGAGCCCTCGGCGGCGCACCAGCAGGCGCAGGCGGCGGCGGAGGTGCTGGCGTGGGCGCGCTCGAACGCCGCCGCCGCGACCACCGCCACCGACCCCGCTCCCGACCCGCAGCCCCGGCCCGCTCCTCAGCACACCGGCGACGCCCCCGCGCCGTTGTGGGGGACCGGCGCGGTCACGCCGAGTGTGGGTGGGCAGGTCACCGGCGACGTGGCCTCGGTCGAGTTCTCGGGCCACGGACTGACCACCCCGGTCGACGTGACCGTCACGGCCCTGGACGACGCCGTGGCGGCGACGGCGGCCGATGGGGACACCACCGTCGTCCTCGCGCCGGGTTTCGACGTGGCGGCGCTCGACCCGGACGGCAAGCAGGTCACCGCGTTCCCCCACGACTCCCCGCACGCCCCGGAGCCCGGCACTGCCGCGGCGGCCCGTCGAGCGGGTGCCTCCGGGCTGCCGGTGACGCAGGCCGAGGACGGCTCCACGCTGATCGGCGGGCTCCCGGTGGGGCAGGCGCCGCACCCGGACGCGGCGAACCTGGACGCCGGGCTGGGCGAGGCGATGGCCGGCGACGACGGCGAGACCACGCCGGGCGTCCGGATCGAGGTGCAGGTCGCGCCGACCGAGCTGGACGGCATCCGTCCCGGGTCGGTGCGGTTGATGACCCGTGAGTCCGACGCCGACCCGTGGACCGTCGTCCCGTCGTACCTCGACGCCGCGCGGTCGGTCGTGGTGGGCGAGCTGGACCACCTGTCGCAGTTCGTCGTCATCGGCGGCAAGGACCTCGGCGACCCGCGCCCGCGCGTCGTGCTCGACCCGGACAACGACCGGGCGTTCGCGAACTCACCGGGGCCGCGCGTGACGGAGGTCGGGTACAACGTCGCCCTCGCGAACCAGGTCGCGGCCCGACTCACCCAGACCTGCAACGCCGACGTCGTCGTCACCCGCACCACCCCGATCCCGGACCTGGGGCGCGACGTCCGGGCGGGGATGGCCGTCGCCCACCACCCGGACCTGACCGTGACGTTCGGGTTCAACGGCAACGACGGGGACGCGTGGGGGAACGTCGGCAACGGCGGGTCCGAGGTGTACTCGCGCGGCGGCGGCCTCGACGAGCAGGCCCGCGCCACGATGCTGAACGTCTTGCCCGTCTACACCGGTCGCCCGGCGAACCCGAAGTCGCGGGCCAACCTGACCTACCCCGAGTACGCGGGCCTCCCGGGCGCCCTGATCCACCTCGAGGCGCTGTTCCTCGACCACAACTTCGACCGGCCCGTGATCGACAACGGGTTCTCCTTCGTCGTCGACGGGGTCTTCACCTCGCTGGGCCTCCAGCTGGAGAACCAGGGGTTCGACTGCTCGGACCCGGACCGCGGGGGCGGGTGGCCGTCGCCGCCGTCGGCGGCGCAGGTCGCCACGTGGATGCAGCTGGGGTTCAAGAACTACGCCGCCTACGGCGCCGACCCCGTCAGCTTCGCCACCGGCAACCTGGTCGAGCTCGAGGACCTCTTCCACCTGACCGGCCCCGGCGGGTCGGACACGCAGGTCGCGCTCGTCCACAACTCCCAGGACGGGCGGGTCAGCCGGTTCGGGGCCGGGTGGACGAGCGACCTGACCACGAGGGCCCAGCGGTTCGCCGACGGGTCGGTCATGGTCGTGCGCGGCGACGGCGCGTCGTTCGTCTTCACGTCCGACGGGACCGGCGGGTACAGCGCGGACCCCAACACCGGGGCTGCCCTGGCCGAGGCCGGTGGCGGGCACCTGGTCCTGACCGTGGACGACGGCACCCGGTGGCGGTTCGACGCGTCCCACCCCGAGGGCGTCGGGGACGTGGTCGAGCGCCGCGACCCCACCGGCGCGGTCACCCGGTTCGAGTACGCGCCGCTGTCGGGGGACCCGTTGTTCCGCTCCCTGACCGCCGTGGTGCTGCCCGGCGACCAGCGGATCGCCGTGGAGTCCGACGCGCGCGGGCTCGTGACGGCGCTGACCGCACCCGACGGGAGGGCCTGGCGGCTGGGGTACGACGACGCCCTCGACCTGCGCACGATCACCCTGCCTGACGGGCGCGTGCGCGGCTTCGACTACGACACCGCCCACCGGATCACGGTCGCCCGGGACGCCGCGGGAGCGGTGTACCTGACGAACAGCTACGACGCGGCCGGCCGTGTGGTGTCCCAGGGGGACGGCGTCGGTGGGACGCGCACCTTCGCGTACCGCACGGGCGGGACGGACTACACCGACGCCGCCGGGTCCGTCTGGCGGTACCAGGTCGACGCGCGGTCCCGGGTCACCGGGTTCACCGACCCCCTCGGGCACACCACCAGAGTGGAGTACGGGGCGCTCGACGCACCGACCGCCGTGGTCGGCCCCGACGGGGAACGCATCACCTACGAGCTGGACGCCCAGGGCCGGCCCACAGCCGTCGACGTCCCCGGGACTGGTGCGACGGAGCTGGTGCTCGACGAGCTCGGCCGGGTCACGCAGGTGACCGCACCTGGCGCCGGCGGTGCCGCCGTGACGACCCGCATCGAGCGGGACGGGGCGGGGCGGCCCACCCAGGTGCAGCACCCCGACGGGGTGGTCGAGGTCACGCGGTACGACGCCGCCGGTAACCCTGTCGCGTTCACCGATGCCGCCGACGAGACCTGGACGGCGACATTCGACGCCCGCGGGAACCAGACGTCGAGCACCGATCCGCTCGGGCGGACCACGACGTTCGCCTACGACGCCGGCAACCGCCTGACTGCCCGCACTCTGCCCTCCGGCGCCACCTGGGGATACGGGTACGACGCGGTGGGGCGTCTGGTGTCGGAGACCGACCCCACCGGGGCGGCCACCACCTACGGGTACGACGCGAACGACAACCTCACCCGGATCACCGATCCCACCGGGGCCGTGACCCGCCAGACCTGGGACACCGGCCGGCGCCTGACCCGTGTCACCGACCCGAACGGCGGGGTGACGACGTACGCCTACAACGGCGAGGACGTCGTGGTGCGCGAGACCGACCCGACCGGTGCGACGACCGCATACACCCTCGACGCCGCGCACCGGGTGGTCGCTGTGACCGATCCGAACGGCGGGGTCTGGGAGCGGACCCTCGACGAGTCCGGCAACGTGGTCGCCCAGACCGACCCGGGCGGCGGGGTGTCGACCTGGGAGTACGACCAGGGCGGGCGGCTCATCGCCCAGAGTGATCCCGACGGGGTCGTCACCGCCTTCGCCTACGCCCCGGGTGGCGGGCTTCTGGAGACCCGCGACGCGGCCGGTGCCACGACGACGTTCACCTACGACGCCGCAGGCCGCGTCGTCGCCGAGTCCGGTCCGGCCGGGACGACCCGGTACGCCTACGACGCGGTCGGACGGCTCATCGCGACCACGGACCCGGCGGGGCGCACCACCGAGGTCGCCGTCGACGCCGCCGGGCAGGTCACGGCCGTCACCGACCGGACCGGAGCCACCACGGCTTTCGAGTACGACGCAGACGGTCACCAGGTCGCGACCCTGGACGCCGACGGTGTGCGCCAGACCGGGAACCTCGACCTCGCGGGGAGGGTCCTGGCCGCCGGTGTCGAGGGCGGCGCGGTGCGGGAGTACACCTACGACGCCGCTGGTCGGGTGACCGCCGAGACCGACGGCCTGGGTGCCGCCACGGCGTACTCCTACGACCCGGCCGGGCAGCTGATGGGGGTCACCGACCCGACCGGCTCCGTCACGACGTTCGCCTACGACGGTGCGGGGAGGCAGACCGCGACCACGGACCCCGACGGGGTGGTGACCGCGTACTCCTACGACCGGGCCGGGCAGCTCGTCGAGGTCGTGCAGAACGCCACCGGCACAGGCGACGCCTCCGATGACGAGAACGTCACCACCACGTACGCCTACACCCCCGTCGGGGACCTGTCGCAGGTCACTGGCCCGCGCGGCGCCGTGACCAGGTACGCCTACACCCCCGGTGGGCGGCTCGTGGCCGAGACCGATCCGCTGCGCCACACCTGGACCTCCGCCTACGACGACGCGGGACGGCTCGCGCGAGAGACGGACCCGGACGCCCGGACCGTCACGTACGCGTACGACGACGCGGGACGGGTCCGGTCGGTGGAGTACACCCAGGGCCGTCGTGCGGCGCGTGCCGCCCGTGACGAGCCGCTGCGGGTCGAGCTGGAGTACGACGCCACCGGGAACGCGATCGCGATGACCGACCCCACGGGCGTCACCGGGTGGACCTACGACGCCGAGGGCCGCCGCACCGCCCAGCGGACCGTCGCCGGCACGGTGAGCACCGCCTACAGCGCTGCGGGCCGTCAGGTCAGCCTGACCACCCCCGACGGGACGACGCAGACGTGGGCGCACGACGCCGCAGGCCGCGTGGCCGAGCAGGGCACCCCGGCCGGGGTCATGACCTACGCGTACGACCAGACCGACCAGGTCACCGCGATCAGCCGCACCAACGCGGACGGCACGCCCGGCCCGATGACCGCCTTCGCCTACGATCCCGCGGGGCGCACCACCGGCATCCGCCACCGCGTCACCGAAGTCGACCCGTTCATCGCGCCCGAGCCCGGCGAGGTGGCGCTGACGTGCGACACCTGCCTGCCGGGGCCGGACTACCTCGCCGGACGCACCCTGCCGGGGACCGGCACATCCGGGTCCGGGGTCTGGGACATCCAGATCGACCAGACGTACACGCCCACCGGCCACGTCGCCACGCGCACCCGTGTCGACGCGGGCGGACGGACCCTGTCCGGTGCGTACACCTACGACCCGCTCGGGCGGCTGACCGGCGGCACCGAGACCGACCGGATCCCCGGTCCTGAAGCCACCGACGAGGCGGAGGCGTGGGACCTCGCGCAGGTCCCCGCGGTGCCGGCTCCGCGCGCGCCGGACACCCCCGCGGCCTCGGACGCCGGATCGGGCGAGACGGCTCCCGAGACGCCGGCCACGCAGCTGACGTACGCCTACGACGCGGCCGGCAACCGCACCGCCGCTAGGGCCACAGGCCCGGACGGGACCACCCGTACCCGGGCTGCGGTCTTCGACCAGGCGGACCGGCTCACCCGCACCACCGACACCACCACGCAGCAGGACGACGGCGCCGACGTCCTGTCCGGGCTGATGGCAGCCGCCCGGGGCGGGTCGGTGACCGAGTACCGGTACGACGAGGCGGGCAACCGCACCCGCGAGGCCACGACCCCGGCCGGCGGGGGCCTTCTCACCGCGGGAACGTTCGTGCGCGACTACGTCTACGGGCCGGACGGGCGCCTCGGACAGGTCACCGACCTGGACCGGACCGTCGCGTTCACCCGCGACGGCCTTGGGCGCACGGTGACCACGACGACGGCGACCGAGTTCGTGACGCACACCGCCACCGCGACGTGGGACGGGTTGACCCAGGTCGCCACCACCGACGACCAGTTCGGCACCACCACGTACGCGCGGGATGTGACCGGGGACCTCGCGGTCCAGTCGTCGGCCCGGACGGCGACGACGGGTGGCGTGGGGAACAACGACCCGACCGTCCTGCCCGGCGGGGTGACGTCCGGGGCGGTGTGGGAGCTGACGGACGCCCTCGGCTCCGTGATCGCCCAGGCGGTGGGGGACACGATCACCCAGGTCGCCTCCTACGACCCGTGGGGCGACGCCACTACCCGCACCGCGGGGTGGGACGCCGATCACGGGTACACCTCCCAGACCGCCGACCTCGGGCTCGGTGAGGTGTGGTTCTACGCGCGCACGTTCGACCCGACCACCGGGACGTTCACGACCCAGGACGCCTGGGAGGGACTCCTCACCGCCCCCGGCACCCTCAACGCCTACGCCTACGTCCTTGCCGACCCGCTGACCACAGTCGACGTGCTCGGGTACTGGCCGGACTGGCTGGACGACGTGAACTGGCGCGAGGTCGGGGGAGCCGTCGCAGGCGTGGCCGCGGGTATCGCGGTGGGCGTCGCTGTCGGCGCGTGCATCGCCGCGACCGCCGGGATCTGCGGTGGCGTGGTCGCGGGTGTCGCGGTCGCGGTTGCCGGCGGTGCTGCAGCCGGAGCAGCCGGGGCGGCAGCCAGCTACGCCGTCACCGGGAGCAACGGGCAGTACTCCTGGGGCGGCTTCGGCACGCAAGTCGGCCTCGGAGCCGCCGTCGGGGCAGCAACCGGCGGTCTCGGCTACGGGGTGACGTCGGGGCTGCGAGCGGTGGGTAACCGCATCGCCGCAGCACACCGGGCAGCGCAAGCTCAGCGTGCAGCCCAGGCCGCCGCGAGGCGCAATCCGAGCGGACGGTCGACCGTGGGTCGGTCGAGCCAGGTGACGTCTGGATCTCACGCCACCCAGGCGCCACCGAAGGCGTCGGGCGCCTCGGCTGCTACCTTCACGGATGATGCCATCGCTTACGCGATGACACCTCAGAGATACGGGCACATCTTCCGTGCTAAACACCTTCTGGGTCCCGTGTTGGCACGTGCGGGCTCCGAGCGAGCGCTCCTGCGTGCTGTGATCGGCACCGTTCGCCCGTCTCTACCCGCTCGAGGTCCGTTCGCGCGAATCGTGCGGGTCTACGGCTACCAACTCGAAGTGCGAGGCTCCGTGATGGAGGGACGGCTCCTAATCGGGAGCATCTTCCGGAAGGGGAAGTGATGGCTCCTCGATTGCTCTCTACGCAACGAGCCATCGCGTTGATTGAGCGCGCCCGTGAACTGCTCGGGTCCGAATCCATGTCCCCTTATTCGGGCATCTCCGAGGTGGTGCAGGAAGAAGTCTCAACCTTCGCTCGGCTCGGCCCCGACGACTCTTCTGTTCAGCGGCCTGTTCCGGCCGATAGCCAGCTTTTCTGTGGGCACGATGACTCTGGATTTCCGATGGGCGAGTTGATTTTCTGGGTCAAGGACACCGGAGAGGTCGGCGAAATCGAGCTGGTCTGGTACTCCAACGACCTGCCGGACGAATGGCCGTCTGCTGCTGATTTGTGGGTGTCGGCGAAGCGGCTGTGAGGAGGCGCCGCTTTTCGCGGTCTGGGTGCGGCGACGTCGGATGACGCCCGGTGTGGGGGCGATGGACCGGAGCATGGGCCCCGGCGTCGTCGCTGAACGGGACGAGGCCGAGGGGCGTCACCGCGGAGGCACCGGCCGTCAGGCCACGGGCCGCACGCGGTCGACCAGGCGGGTCCGAGCCGTGCCGTCGCCGAGCTCGTGCCGCGCGCCCGGGGTGGCGGCGTAGAAGAGCAGCGTCCCGGCGAGGAACAGCGGGTCGACGTCGAGCACCGGGGCCGGCACGCCGAGCACCGCACCCGGGGGCGAGCCGAGCCCGCCGGGCGCGGGGGCGCTCAGGAACCGGCCGCGCCGCCGCCAGGTCGCCGAGCGGGCGCCCGGCCTCGCGATCAGGTGGAGTACCGGCCAGGAGCCGGTGTCGCCGAGCCGGACGTCCGCGAGGTCGTCCCAGGCGAGGTGCCCGTCACCGTCCCAGCCGTGCACGGTGACGCCGCGGGCGTCCAGGACGAGGCGGTGCGGACGGCGGCGCAGGCGCAGCAGGCTGTCGGGGAGCGGCAGCGCGAGCAGCACGGCGGCGCCGATCATCACCCCCGTGATCGGGGCGGGTTCGCCGAGCTGGAGCGAGGCCCCCGCGAGCAGCACGACGACGAGGCCGCCGATCGTCGCCGCGGGCACGGTGAGCAGGGTGGTGGACCACGTGAGCACGGTGGCGCGGCTGCCGTCGGGGAGCCTCTCGACCGTCACGCGCCGGCCGTCGAGAGGCGGTCGGCGCAGGTACATCCGGTGGAACCCGACCGCGCCGGCGCCGACCCACAGCAGTCCCGTCCCGGCGACGACCACGCAGGTCGCCGGAGACCAGGTGTCGGGCGAAGCCACCAGCAGGGCGACGGCGAGCAGGGCCAGGGCCGAGCCGAGAAGCGCGTTGCCGACGACGACCGCCCACAGCACCGGGCGAGACATGCCGCGACGAGGCCGGTCAGAAGAGGGCATCCCACACGTCCTTCACGCCGTCGCCGACCGCACCGGCTGCATCGCCGACGATGTCGGCGGCGTCGCCGACGGTGCCGGCGAGCTCGTCCCAGCCGTCGGCGATCGCGTCACCCACGTCGCCCAGTGAATCCACCCCGTTCTCCCACATCGAGTCGATAGCCCCCGAGGTGATGAGTCCGGCCGCGGTACCGACCACGGTACCGACCACGGCGCCTGCAACAGTTCCGACCACCGGGACGGGGATGAAGGAGCCGATGATCGCACCGGTGGCGGCGCCAGCGCCCGCGCCGGCGAGCAGCGAGACGCCGAAGCCGACGCCGTTGGACACCGCTGCCTGCGCGGGCGACTCGCCGTTCTGGATGTCGTCGTAGATGCCGTAGCCGGTCGCGGCGATGCCGAGCACCATGAGACCGCGACCGAGCGCCACTGGGGTACGGGCGGATCCGGCTGCGCGGGCAGCGTCGTCGGCGAGCGCCGCCTGGCCGCGCATCTGGTCGTAGAGGTCGTACCAGTGCGGTCTGGACGTGACGACGCGGCCGTCCGGGGCGAGCTCGTCGACGTGCCGGGCGAGCGCAGCGGCCTGGTCTGCATGCGCCTGGGCGGCCGCAGACGAAAACCGCGATACGGCAGAGATGGCGGCGACCTCGGCCCCGCTCGACAGCAGGTCGGTCGTCAGGCCGACGAGGTTCGCTGCGTTGTCACCCCAGATGGCGGTGGCGTCGGTGAGCGCCTCCGCCCAGCGGCGTCGGGCATCCTCGACGATGCCGACCGCCTCGTCCCAGGTCGCGATGCGCGCGGTGGCCTCGCGATGCCGAGCCATGGCCTGCTCGTGCTCCCGCGCCTGAGCCGGGCTCGACCCCGGGGGCAGGGCGGGCACGGCCTGGGCGGGTGAGGGGGCGTGCACCGTGGTGCCGACGACGGTCAGCCCGCCGCTGGTCGCCAATTCCAGGGCTCGCGCTGCCTCGCCCTTCGCCGCAGCGAGCTCGGCGGCGAGCCCGTCGAGAGTCCCAGCAGTGGAGGTCGAGATCTCGGCGAGACCGGACGTGCGGTCTGCGAGCGTGGCCATGCGACCGCGTGCTCCGTCGCCTGCGTCGCCGGTCCACGAGCTCTGTGCGCGCCTCGCCTGGCCGGTCGCGACCTCGCCGGCGCTGGTCGCCGTGCGCGCGAGCGCGTCGCGCAACCACGCCGATACTCCGAGGATCGTCGAGGTCTCGCCCTCGATCAGCGTCTCGAGCGTCGTCATCTGCCCGCTGCGCCGTCGAACATGCTGGACAGGTTCCGCGACACGGTGCGGTCGGTCTCGTCGTAGGCCCGCTCGCACTCGGCGACCTGGGTGCCGATCACATCCGCCTCGTAGGCAAGGAGCGCGACCGTCCCGGACACGGTGGCGAGGATGTCGCCCAGTAGCGGCGCGGCGTCGCCCGTCCCGGGCGACGAGGGCTGGCTCGCGCACGTGCCGTCGAGATCCTGACCTGCGGCGACCATGGCCTCGGCGATCGCCGTGAGCGCGCCGTGGTCGACGTCGATGCTCACGTGTCCGCGCCGATCCGCTGGTCCTCGGGGACGACCAGGTCGAGCAGAACCAGGTCGAACGGGCGTACGTCCCAGAGCTTCTGCAGCTCGACGGTCGGCAGCACGAACCAGGGTTGCTCAGCCCCGGCGCACCGGTGCAGCCGGTCGAGGGCCGAGTACACGAGCAGCGCGGTGCGGCCGTCACGCGTGGTGCGGTACACCACCTCAAGATCGCCTGGGTCCGTCACGGCTCGCACGCACGGGATGTACAGCACCGGTGGGTAGTCCGGTGGCAGCGACCGACTCATGGCCCCCTCCAGGGTCGACGTCAGCGTGACCGTACCCGATGGGTCCGTGCGGTGGTGCCCCACCTGACACGTTCGGATCTCATCCGCCGGGGGGCGCAGGAAGATGGGCGGCCGACTTCTGTGGAGGCTGCACCGTGGCGGTCGAAGAAGGCGCGGGGCGCCGTCACCCGGACACCACGTCCCCCGCCACCCCCGCGTCCTCCGCCGCGAGCGCCCCCAGCAGCCGCAGCCGCTCCGCGCTGGGGCTGCCCGCGTCGGCGTAGTAGACGACCAGGACCACGCCCTCGACCGGCAGCTTGTCGCGGTGCAGCGTCAGCTCGCCGACCACGGGGTGGTGCACGACCGTCGTGCCGCCGGTGAGCGGGCGCACGTCCTGGCGCGCCCACAGGGAGCGGAACCGGGCGCTGGACAGGGACAGCTCGCCGACGAGCTCGACCACGCGCGGGTCGTCGGCGTCGTCCCCGACGCTCTGGCGGAACGCGCCCAGGAACCCGGCGACGGCGGCGTCCCAGTCGGCGTGGAAGGCCCGCTCCTCGGGGTCGAGCAGCAGGGAGCGGAGCCGGTTCTCGCCCGGTCGCAGCCGCGGCGAGAACGCGGCGGCGAGCGGGTTGGCGGCGAGGACGTCGAACGCGCGGCCCTCGACGAACGCCGGCACGTCGAGCGCCGCGAGCAGGTGGTGCAGCCGCTCCGGCACCCGCTCGGGCTGCCGGCGGCGGGGACGGGAACGGGGCCGCGGCGCGGCGAGGTCCCGCAGGTACGCGGCCTCGACGTCGTCGAGCCGCAGCACCCGGGCCAGCGCGTCGAGCACCTGGGCGGACGGGTTCCGGTCGCGGCCCTGCTCGAGCCGCAGGTAGTAGTCGGCGCTGATGCCGGCGAGCAGCGCGACCTCCTCGCGGCGCAACCCGGCGACCCGCCGGTTCGCGCCGCCGGGGATGCCGGCCTGCTCGGGCGTGACGAGCGCGCGGCGGGCACGCAGGTACGCGCCGAGCCGCCGGGTGCCGTCGTCCGCGCTCACCGGACCACGGTAGGCGCGCGGCCCCGTCCGCGGGGTGGTCCCGTCACTCCCAGGAACCACGGGGCCGACCCGCGTCGGCGCCGCCGGGCCGAACCTGGAGGTCCCCGCACCGAAAGAAGGAACGACCATGGACCTCTCGCACCGCACCGCCCTGATCGTCGGCGGCACGTCCGGCATCGGGCTCGGCCTCGCCCACCGGCTGGCACGCCTGGGCAGCACCGTCGTCGTCGGGGGCCGCCGGCCCGAGCCCGTCGACGGCCTGGAGTCGGTGCAGGTCGACGTCACCGACCCCGCCTCGGTGCTGCGCGCCCGGGACGAGGTGCTCGCCGCCCACCCGGACCTGGACCTCGTGGTGACGATGTCCGGCGTGATGCTCGTCGAGGACCTGCTGGACCCCGCGCACATCGCCGCCGCCGAGTCGACGGTCGCCACCAACCTGCTCGGCACCATCCGCGTGCTCGACGCGTTCACGCCGCACCTCGTCGCCCGGGGCGCCGGGGCGTTCGTCACGGTGACCTCCGGCATCGCGTTCCTGCCGTTCCCGGCGATGCCGACCTACGCGGCGTCGAAGGCCGGCGTCCACGCCTACACCGAGGCGCTGCGCGTGCAGCTCGCCGGCACGGGGGTCGAGGTCACCGAGCTGGTGCCGCCCGCCGTCGCGACCGCCGGGCAGGAGACCGTGAACCCCGCGGCGCTGCCGCTCGACGCGTTCCTCGACGAGGTGCTGGACCTGCTCGGGCGGACGCCGACGCCCGACGAGGTCCTGGTGCAGGGCGTGCGGATGCACCGCTGGGCGGAGCGCGACGGCACCTACGCCGAGCTGGTGGCGCGGCGGTCGCAGGCGCTCGCGACGATGCTCGGGCGCTGACGGACCGAGGCCCCCCGCCGGGTGTCCGGCAGGGGGCCCCGGCGCAGGCGGTCGCGCGACGTCAGAGCGCGGAGCCCTCGAACGACTGCGTCACCATCTCGGACGGGTGCTGCGCCACGCACTGCAGCGCGTCGTCGCCCTGGTCCCAGCTCTGCTCGGTCGGGTACAGGAACGTCACCTCGAGCACCGAGCTCTCGTACGCCGCACCGACGAACGGCTCGAACTCCGCGAGGCAGAACTCCTGGGCCATCGCGTCCAGCTCGGTCTGCTCCGGCAGCTCGGTGAGCGTCTGCTCGGCGTAGATCTGGCCGTCGTGCGGCTGGTCGCACGGCAGCGCCTGGAGGGACTCGACCATCGTCTCGCCCGCGGACGGCATGACGAGGCAGTCCTTCACCTCGAGCGAGAAGACGCTGGCCTCGGCGGACTCGGTGATCTCACCGGACGCGGAGTCGCGCTTGGCGTCGTCGGCGCCGCC
>JACXUT010000093.1 GCA_014763765.1 Micrococcales bacterium | reverse complement strand
CACGGTGCGCGCGGGGTGGGGCGTGCGGGCTACACAGGGTGTGCGGGCTACACAGGGTGTGCGGGCTACACAGGGCGTGCGGGTTACTCGGTGCGCGCGGCGCGGCAGTCCGCGCAGGTGCCGAGCAGCTCGATGGTGTGCTCGACGTCCGAGAAGTCGTGGGCGGCCCCGACCTGCTCGGCCCAGGCCTCGGCGCCCGGGCCGTCGATCTCGACGGCCTTGCCGCACCAGCGGCACACGAGGTGGTGGTGGTGGCTGCGGCGGACGCAGCGCCGGTAGACGGCCTCGCCCTCCGGGGAGCGCAGCACGTCGACCTCGCCGGCGTCGGCGAGCGTCTGGACCGCGCGGTAGACGGTCGCCAGCCCGGTGGTGGACCCGCGGCCCTTGAGCAGGTCGTGGAGCTGCTGGGCGCTGCGGAACTCGTCCAGGTCGTCCAGGAGCGTCAGGATCTCGGCGCGCTGCCTGGTGTTGCGCTGCATGACCGCCATCGTGGCTGCTCTCCCTCCGGCACCGCCCCGAACGGGCGACTGACCATGATACTCAACATCGCGCGACCCGGTGGCAGTCCCGGGGACGCCGCGAGCCGGGAGCCCCGTGGGGACCCCGGCTCGCGGTGCGGGTGCGGGTCGCTCAGCTGGCGACGGCGCGCTTGAGGGCGCTGCCGGCGGTGAGCTTGACGCGGTAGCCGGCGGGGATCTCGAGCTTCTCGCCCGTCTGCGGGTTGATGCCCGTGCGGGCGGCGCGGTCGGCGCGGGACACCGCGAGCAGACCCGGGATGGTCACGCTCTCGCCGGCGCTGAGCTGCTCGACCAGGACCTCCTGGAAGGCCTTGAGGGCCGCGTCGGCAGCGGTGTTGGTGAGCCCGGCCTTGGCAGCGATGGCCTGGACGAGCTCGGTGCGGTTCACGCTCACGGATGTGCTCCTATGTGTTCGAACGGGGTGCGCGGGCCGCTCGGCGCCTGCGTGGGGCGTCAGCATCCGGCGGACCGACGCGGACGACCATAACGGCAGGCAGGGCGCTTCCCCCAACGCCACGCGGTCGGAGTGTCGCTCAGGGAGCGACGTCGCGGCCCCGCAGGTGCCCCAGGAGGCGGTCCAGCGGCCACGCGTCGAGGACCCGCTCGGGCCCGATGCCGTGGGCCGCCGCCCGGGCGCACCCCGCCGCCTGCCACGCGAGCTGACCGGGTGCGTGGGCGTCGGTGTCGACCGTGAACAGGCAGCCGGCGTCCACCGCGACCTCGAGCAGCGCGTGCGGCGGGTCGAGGCGGTCGGGGCGGCAGTTCACCTCCACGGCGACCCCGTGCTCCGCGCAGTCGGCGAACACGGCCGCGGCGTCGAACTCGCTCGGGGGCCGCTGCCGCCGGCCGGTGAGCTGCCGTCCCGTGCAGTGACCGAGCACGTCCACGCGCGGGTTCGCCACGGCGGCACGCATCCGGCGTGTCATCGCCTCGCCGTCCATGCGGAGCTTGGAGTGCACGGACGCCACCACGACGTCGAGCCGGTCGAGCAGCTCCGGCTCCTGGTCGAGCGAGCCGTCGTCGAGCACGTCGACCTCGATGCCGCTGAGCACCCGGAACGGGGCGATCGCGCGGTTGAGCGCCTCGAGCTGGTCGAGCTGCGCCCGCAGCCGGGCGGCGGACAGCCCGTTCGCGACCGTCAGCCGCGGCGAGTGGTCCGTGACCGCGAGGTACTCGTGCCCGAGGTCCAGGGCCGCGAGCACCATCTCCTGCACCGACGTCGAGCCGTCGCTGGCCTCGGTGTGCGCGTGCAGGTCCCCGCGGAGCGCCGCCAGCAGCGCCGCGCCCTCGCCCGGGTCCGCCTCCGGGTACCGCTCCTCGAGGTCGGCCAGGTACGGCACCGGGCCGCCCGCCGCGGCGGCCTGCGCGACCTCGGCGGTGCGGGCGCCGACGCCGGGCAGGTCGGTGAGGGTGCCGGACGCCAGCCGCGCCCGGACCTCGTCCTCCCCCGCCCGCTCGAGCGACCGCACGGCCGCGCGGAACGCGTCCGCGCGGTACGACGTCGCACCGCCCCGCTCCAGCAGGTAGGCCGCCCGGCGCAGTGCGGCGACGACGGTCTCCAGCGTGCCGTCGGCCACGGGTCAGGACGCCCGCTTGCGGCGCGTGCGGGTGGGCTTCTCCTCGGCCGGGGCCTCCTCCTGCGCCCGGGAGCGCGACCTGCCTCGCCCGCTCGGCGCCGCCTCGCCGTCCTGGGTCGCGGACTTCTTCGCGGCCGGCTTCTTCGCCGCGGAGGCCGTCCTCCCGGAGGAGCGGCCCGACGACGAGGCCTTGCCGCCGGACGCGGCGGGCTTGCGGGACCGCGACCGGCCCGTGGTGCCGGTCGCCTCCTCGGCGTCCGTGCCGGTGTCCGCCTCCTCGGCGTCCGTGCCGGCGTCCGCCGCCGCCCCCGCGCCCTCGCCGCGCCCCGCGCGCGCCTTCTCGACGCTGCGCTGCAGCGCGGCCAGCAGGTCGACGACCTCGCCGCTGCCGCCCTCCTCCGCGGGCTCCTCCGGCTGCGGCACGGACTGCGTGCGGCCGGCGGACACCTTCTGCTCGATGACCTCCTCGAGCGCCGCCCGGTACCGGTCCTCGAAGCCCGACGGGTCGAAGTCCCCCGCCAGCGACTCGACGAGCGAGGACGCCATCGCCAACTCCTGCGGCCGCACCGTCACGTCCTGGTCGAGGATCGGGAAGTCCGCCTCGCGCACCTCGTCGGGCCACAGCAGCGTCTGGAGGCAGATGACGTCGTCGCGCACCCGCAGCACCGCCATCGACTCCCGCTGCCGCAGCGCGACCTTCACCACGGCCATCCGGTCCGTGCTGGTGAGCGCCTCGCGCAGCAGCGCGTACGGCTTGGCTGCCGTGCGGTCGGGCTCCAGGTAGTAGGTCTTGGCGAGCAGGATCGGGTCGACCTGCTCGGACGGCACGAACTCGAGCACCTCGATCTCGCGCTCGGTGGCGAGCGGCAGCCGGTCCAGGTCCTCGTCGGTGAGGACCACGAGCTGCCCGTCGTCGGTCTCGTACCCCTTCGCGATCTCGGAGTACTCGACCTGCTCGTCCTCGATGGAGCAGAACTTCTTGTACCGGATGCGGCCGCCGTCCTTCTTGTGGACCTGGTGCAGCGGCACCTCGTGCTCGCCCGTCGCGGCGTAGAGCTTCACGGGCACGTTGACCAGCCCGAACGCGACGGCGCCCTTCCAGATCGCGCGCACGGTCGCCTCCCTCCCCGGCGCGGCGCCTCCCCGCGACGGAACGTCGTGTCCTGGGCAGGATGGACCCGTGCAGCCCATGCTCGCCACCCCGACGGCGGTTCCCGGCCTGCTCCCGGACGGTCCCGGGTGGCGGTTCGAGGTGAAGTGGGACGGCGTGCGCGTCCTCGCCGACACCACCGGGGACCGCCTGCGGCTGCTCGGCCGCAACGGCCGCGACGCCACCGACGCGTACCCGGAGCTCGGGGTGCTGGCCGGGGCGCTGCCCCCGGGCACGGTGCTCGACGGGGAGGTCGTGGCCCTGCGCGACGGGGTGCCGTCGTTCCCGGCGCTGGCCGAGCGGATGCACGTGCGCGACCGCGAGCGGGCCGCCGCGCTCTCCCGCCGCGTGCCGGTGTCGTACCTGGTGTTCGACCTCCCGGTGCTGGCCGGCACGGACCTGACGGGCCGGCCCTTCACCGAGCGCCGCGCCGCCCTGGAGTCGCTCGACCTGCCCGAGCCCGCGCGCCTGTCCCCCGTCTACGAGGACGGCTCCCTGCTCTGGCAGGCGACCTCGGCGCAGGGGCTCGAGGGCGTGGTCGCCAAGCGGGCGACCTCCCGCTACCAGCCCGGGCGGCGCTCGGGCGACTGGCTGAAGGCCGTGCACCACCGCACCCGCGCCGCGCTGGTCGGCGGGTGGCGACCGGAGAGCACCGGCAGCGGCCGCCTGGGGGCCCTGCTGCTCGGGGCGCCCGACGCGGACGGCGGGCTGCGGTTCCTCTGCCGGGCCGGCAGCGGCCTCAGCGGCGGGCTGGCCCGCGACCTGACGGCCGCGACGGCCCCGCTCGAGCGGGACACCTCCCCCTTCGCCGAGCGGCTGGAGCCCGTCGACGCGCGCGGCAGCACCTGGGTCGAGCCGCGCGTCGTGGTCGACGTCCGCTACCTCACCCGCACACCGTCCGGCCGGCTGCGCCAGCCCGTCGTCCGCGGCCGGCGCACGGACGTCGACCCCGATCCCTGGGAGGCCCCGTGAGCCCCGCCGACCCGCCGCAGACCGTCCGCGTGGGCGACCACGACGTCCGCCTCACGCACCTCGACCGGGTGCTGTACCCGAGCACCGGGACGACCAAGGCCGAGGCCGTCGACTACGTGGTCCGCGCCGCGCCCGCGCTCCTGCGCCAGCTCGCGGACCGGCCGGTGACGCGCATCCGGTTCCCGGAGGGGGTGGGCGGGGAGCGGTTCTTCGAGAAGAACACGCCCCGCGGCGCGCCGGCGTGGCTGCGTCACCAGCGGCTGCGGGCGGCCCCCGGCGCGGACGACGAGGGGACGGAGCTCGACCTGCCGTTCCTCGACGACGTCGCCGGGCTGGTGTGGGTCACGAACGGTGGCGCGCTGGAGCTGCACACCCCGCAGTGGCGGGTCGGCCCGCGCGGCGGCGTGCGCCCGCCGGACCGCCTGGTCGTCGACCTGGACCCCGGCGCTCCCGCGGGGCTCGCCGAGTGCGCGCGCGTCGCGCACCTGGTGGCGGACCGGCTGCGCGAGGACGGCCTCGGCACGACGCTCCCGGTCACGTCCGGCAGCAAGGGGATGCAGCTCTACGCCCCGCTGCCCCGCCGGCGCAGCGCGATGGAGGTCCGGCAGTACGCCCGGGACCTGGCCCACGAGCTCGCCGCCGCGCACCCGGACCTGGTGGTCGCCGTCATGCGCAAGGAGGTCCGCGGCGGGCGCGTGCTGCTGGACTGGAGCCAGAACCACCCCGCGAAGACCACCATCACCCCGTACTCGCTGCGCGGCCGGGAGCGTCCGTCGGTCGCGGCGCCCCGGTGGTGGGACGAGATCGGGCCGGACCTCACCCAGCTGACGCCGGACGAGGTGCTGCGGCGGCTGGAGGCCGACGGGGACCCGTTCGGGACCGGCTGACCGGGGCCCGGCGGCGCGGCGGCGGGTGGTGCGGGCACCGCTCCCACCAGCGATTGCGGAGCCGCGCGGGTTGGGGCAGCGTGGGCCGGGAGGGCGCCGCCGGGCGCCGGACGTCACGAGGAGGACACCCATGGCCCGCACCGAGCTGCCGAAGTACACGGTCCCGTCGCTGACCGTCGAGGACGGTGCGAAGGTCGCCGAGGTCCTGCAGCAGCGGCTCAACGCGCTGAACGACCTGGCGCTCACCCTGAAGCACATCCACTGGAACGTCACGGGCCCGCACTTCATCGCGGTGCACGAGATGCTCGACCCGCAGGTCGACGCCGTCCGCGCGATGGTCGACGCGATCGCCGAGCGCATCGCGACCCTCGGCGTCGCCCCCGTCGGGACCCCGGGGGCCCTGGTCGCCGCGCGGACCTGGGACGACTACTCGATCGGCCGCGCGAGCGCGATCGAGCACCTGGGAGCGCTCGACGAGGTCTACGTCGGCGTCATCGGCGACCACCGCGCGGCCGCCGAGGCGACCGAGGAGCTCGACACGGTCACGAACGACCTGCTGATCGGGCACCTGCACGAGCTGGAGCTGTTCCACTGGTTCGTCCGGGCTCACCTCGAGTCGGCCGGGGGCGAGCTCAGCACGCAGGGCGCGCACACCGAGCAGGACGCGGCCCGCAGCGCCGGCGCCGTGGACCCGGCGGCGCGCTGACCCGGTCGCCGCACCCGGCGCCCCACGGGCGCCCACCGACGCCGAGGCCCCGGCCACCCTCGAGGTGACCGGGGCCTCGTGCCGCCCGGCGTGCGACGCCTCAGAGGCGCTCGGGCTCGTCCCAGTCGTCGGAGGCGGCGATGGGCTCGTCGTCGGGCACGAGCTCGCTCTCCCGCAGCGAGCGGGGCGCGCGGCGCGGGTCGCCGCCCGAGCGGGCGTCGGCGGCGCGGAGCTCCGCCTCGGAGGTCCGGGGCTCGGCCAGGTGCTCGGCGGCGGGGTCGGAGGTGAGGTTGCGGGGGCGGGTGGTCATGACCCGGTTCTACCGCGATCCGCTGCCCGCGACCACCCCGGGCGCACGGCGCCGCGCCTCAGCCGCCCGACGCGAGGGCCGACACCCAGTCCGCGAGGGTGGTCCCGGTCGTGAGCACCACGAGCCAGGCGATCGCGATCTGGAGCAGCGCCGCGCCCACGACGAGCAGGCGCCGCCGGGGCGACGGGTTCCGCGGCGCGAGCAGCAGGACCCACAGCGCCGTCAGCACGACGTACGTCTGGCCGGCCGGGGTCCGCAGCCCGAGCCACAGCGACAGGTACAGGCCCACGAGCGCGATGCCCGGGGCGATCAGGGACCACGGGTCACGCAGCCCGCGGACCGTGCCGGCGACCAGCACGAGCGGCGCCGCCAGCAGCGACAGCGCCATCTGGCGGGCGGCGGAGACCGCGGACGCGCCGACGCCGCCGGGGAACCAGCCGTCGGCCGTCGCCCGGGCGAAGCCGCCGAGCGGGTCGTCCGAGAACCACCAGGACAGGTAGAGCCAGAACAGCACCGCCGCGACGGCCGGGAACAGCAGCACCGCGACCGTCGCCGACGTGGCGCCCTGCCCCGCGCGGCCCGCGTGCCGTGCGAAGAACGGGGCCGTCGCCGCCAGCCCGAGCGCGTACAGCCAGCCGCCCGGCTCGAGCACCACCAGCACGCCCATCGCCAGGCCCGCCCGGAACCCCGCCTCCGTCGACCGCCGCTCGACGAACGACGCGATGCCGTCCAGCGCGAGAACCACCAGCGCGATGCCCAGCAGCGACTCCAGGTCGTTCGCCGCCAGGTACGCGAGCGGCGGCGTGAGGACCAGGGCCGCGACCACGGCGGCCGTCGCCCACGGACCGTGGCCCTCGCGCACCAGCACCCCGGCGAGCCGCTGCAGCGTGAACCCGAGCACCGCCGCCGCGAACAGGCTCATCAGCAGCAGGTCGCCGCCGAGCACCGAGGCCGCCGCCGCCGACAGGGGCGGGAAGACCTCGGCCGTCCACGTCAGGGCGGCGTCGCCCCAGCGGATGAGCGCGCCCCGGGCAGCGAGCTCCTCGTTCGCGACGGCCCGCCACGGGGACGCGCGCGAGACGAGCGCGACCACCACGAACGGCGCCGCGAACGCGAGGCGCAGCAGCCAGCGCGCACCCGGGCGCGCGGGCCACGTGTCAGGTGCCGGGAGCCGGGACGCCGTCGCCCGCGGGGTGGGCTGCGGTGCCGGTGAGACCAGTGAGGCCATGTGCGGTCTTCTCCCAGTAGTGCGGTCTCGTGACGAGCTGCCACAGCGCCTTGTACGCGGCGACCGCGTGGAGCAGCCAGTAGACGGGGTTCGCCAGGCCCCAGAGCACCAGCCGGTACCGGCGGCGCTTGAACGCGCCCATCATCGACACGTAGATCATCAGGGCGCTGCCGACACCGAGGTTCGCGAGCGAGAGCCACAGCACCCACCCCGGGAACAGGGCGGCGAGGGCCGCCGGGTCGACCAGCAGGGACGCCACGAACACGGCGTACAGCGGCGGGACCGCGAGGAACGTCGCCGGCGTGCCGCCCACGAGGAACAGGAACGACAGCGCCTGCCGCGGCCCCGCGACCCGCAGCAGCCGCAGCGGGTCGCGCAGGTGCACGAGGGTCGTCTGCATGTACCCCTTGATCCACCGGGAGCGCTGCCGCACGAAGTTGGGGTACGAGGTGTTGGCCTCCTCGAACGTGGTCGAGTCGATCACCCCGACGCGCAGCCCCTCGGCCGCGGCGCGGATGCCCAGGTCGGCGTCCTCCGTGACGTTGAACGGGTCCCAGCCGCCGAGCCGCCGCAGGCCGCCGACCCGGAAGTGGTTGGACGTGCCGCCGAGCGGGATCGCGAACCGGTTGGCCTCCAGCCCGGGCAGCATGTAGTCGAACCAGAACGAGTACTCGAGCGTGAACATCCGCGTGAGCGCGTTCTCCTCGGCGTTGAAGTAGTTCAGCGCCGCCTGCACGCACACGAGGTCGTCCCCGGCGTCCCGGAACGCGAGGACGGCCTTCTTGAGCTGGTCCGGCTCGGGGCGGTCCTCGGCGTCGAAGATCACCAGGTACTCCCCTGTGGCGAACTCGAGGCCGACGTTGCAGGCCTTGGGCTTGGTCTGCGGCTGCCCGGCCGGGACGGTCACGAACCGGAAGTGCGGGGGCGGCGAGGCGGCCTCGGCCGCGGCGCGGGTCTCCAGGTCGTCCTCCTCGACCAGCACGATCACCTCGAGCAGGTGGGTCGGGTAGTCGAGCGCGCCGAGGTTGCCGATGAGCTGGGCGACGATGTTCGCCTCGCGGTACACGGGCACGAGCACCGTGTACCGGGGCAGCTCGTGGTCGGCCAGCGCGGCCAGCGCCGCCGGCGGGGTCCGCAGCACGTGCTCCATGCGGGCGCCGCGCAGCGACGACCAGAACTTGAAGCCGGTGCCGAGCAGGAACGACAGGCCGACGAGCAGCGACAGCCCGACCACCAGCGCGGCGGGTGCCAGGACTGCGGCGGTGACGGACGCGAGCGCGAGGACCACCAGCGCCACGCGCTGCCAGGGCACCAGGACCGTGCGCGCGGACTGCGCCGGCGACCGGCCCCACAGCCCGAGGCTCGCCCGCTCCCGCAGCTCCGCGCCGTACCGGTCGAGCACCGCCTGCTGGAACTCCCAGCGGTCGGCGAGCACGAGGAACGGGTCCTGCCCGACGGCGGCGGCGATGCGGGCCCGCAGCTCCGGGGTGGGCTCGTCGATGACCGCGACCACCGGGACGCCGTCCGCGCGCTGCTCCAGCGGCAGCCAGCCCTCGGCCAGCACGGTGCCGACGTCGAGGCCCGGCACGTCCAGCGCGGCCGCCGTGCGCGTCGCGGCGACGTACGGCAGCCCCCACAGGTCGGCGAGGGCACGCGTCAGCGAGACGGAGTCGAGGGCGCCGATCGCCACGAGCACCTCGCCGATGCGCGCGCCGCTGCCCGCCGCGACCTCCTGCGCCGCGTCCAGCGTCGCCGTGGTCACCAGCCCTCGGTCGACGAGGTGGTCCCCGACCCGCCGGTCCTGCTCGTGCCGCCCCACGCGTACCCCCCGTCCGGATCGGGTCAGGCTACCGACGCCCCCGGGGCGTCGCGCGGCGGGGCGGCACCGCCCGGGCACCGAGGCGGGACGGCGCGGGCGAACCAGCGGCGGGCGGATCGTCGCGGACGGTTCAGGTGGTGCCGGGTCCGGCCGATGAGCAGGACGTGACCCTCCTGTGCCCGTCGGACCTGCGGGGGCGCGTGCCGGTGCCCGACCTGCTCCGCACCGGGGGCGTGCACTGCGCGTACCAGCCCGTCGTCGAGCTCGCGACCGGCGAGGTGGTCGGCCGTGAGGCCCTGCTGCGCACCCCGGAGGGCTCCGGCTGGGGCTCGCCGCTGGAGGTCCTCGACGCCGCCCAGGAGGAGGGGCTGCTCGGCGAGCTGGAGCGGGCGTCGATGTCGCGGGCGCTGGCGGACGCCGCCGAGGCCTCGCGCGGTGCCGGCCACACGCTGTTCCTCAACATCGAGCCGCGCACGCTGTCGCGTCACATCGCCCTCGTGCTCGAGACGCTCGCCCGGCGGGACCCGCACGTCCGCGTGGTCGTGGAGATCACCGAGCGCGCCCTCGCGCACGACCCGGCCGGCATCCTCGACGCGGCCGCGCGGCTCCGGGAGGCCGGGTGCGCGATCGCCCTCGACGACGTGGGTGCCGTGCCCGACTCGCTCGCGTTCCTGCCGCTGCTGGCGCCCGAGGTGATCAAGCTCGACCTGCAGCTGCTCCGCACGCTGGAGGACCCGGCGACCATCACGGTCGCGGGTGCGGTGCGCGCCCGGGCCGAGGCCACCGGGGCGCGGGTCGTCGCCGAGGGCATCGAGACGCACGACGACCTCACCCGGGCGCTGGTGCTCGGCGCGGACCTGGGTCAGGGCTGGTACCTGGGGCGGCCGCACCGCGTGCTGCCCGCCGGGGAGCGGCACACCGTGCGGCTGCACCGCGCGCCGGAGCCGCCGGAGGGCGACGCGACGCCCTACGAGCTGGTGGCCTCCCGCCGCGCGGTGCGGCTGGCGCCGAAGCACCTGCTGCTGCCGCTGTCGCGCACGCTCGAGACGGCGGCGCTGGCGCAGCGGGTCCCGCCGCTGCTGCTCGGGACCTTCCAGGACGAGCGGCACTTCACCGGCGGCTCCGCGCTGCGGTACGGGCACCTGGCCGAGCGGCTGCCGTTCGTCGGGGCGCTCGGCACCGGGGCGCCGGCGTCGGTGCCCGGCGGGGTGCGCTGGGCCCGCGTCGAACCGGACGAGGCGCTCGCCCGCGAGTGGGCGGTCGTCGTGCTCGGCGCCCACGAGTCGGTCGCCCTCGTCGGCCGCGAGGTGGGGCCGCCCTCCAGCGCGCCCGCCGGCTCGCGCGAGGACAGGTCCCGCCAGTTCGAGTTCGCGGTGACGCACGACCACGCGCTGGTGGCGCAGTCGGCGCACGCGCTGCTGCGCCGGTTCGGGGCCGACGGTCGAGACTGACCGCCGCCGTCAGGGGTCGACGTGCCGCCGCTGCCCCGCGGCGAAGGCCTCCGCCGCCGCCCGGGTCACCGGTCCCGGTGCGCCGTCGGCGACCGGTGCGCCGTCCACCGCCACGACCGGCTGGACGTCGCGGCCGGAGGAGGTCAGGAACACCTCGTCGGCCGTGGTCAGCGCGTCGTAGGGCAGGTCGGCCTCGCGCCCGCCGTACCACTCGAGCACCAGCGCGCGCGTCACGCCCGCGAGGCAGCCGGACGACAGCGGCGGGGTGAGCAGCTCGCCGCCGCGCACCACGAACACGTTGGTGCCGGTGCCCTCGCAGAGCATCCCCCGCGTGTTGGCGAACACCGCCTCGCTCGCCCCCGCGGCGTGCGCCTGCGCGAGCGCCAGGACGTTCTCCCCGTAGGACGTCGTCTTGAGGCCGGTCAGCGCGCCGACGTCGTTGCGGCGGTACGGGACCGTGACCACGGCCGTCTCGGGGTCCGGGTCGTGCCCGGGCGTGACCCCCAGCACCAGGGTCGGCGGGCTGTCGACCCGCCCGCTGCCCAGCAGCCCCGGGCCCGCGGTGAACGTGATCCGCAGCAGGTCGTACGCGCCGGTGAGCACCGCGGCGTTCGCCTCGAGCACCTCGTGCGCGGCCCTGCGCACCACCTCCGGGTCGAAGCCGCGCAGCCCGATGCCCGCCGCCGACCGTCCCATCCGCTCGAGGTGGCGCGTGAGCGCGAACAGCCGGCCGCGGTCCACCTTGACCGCCTCGAACACGCCGTCGCCCACCACGAAGCCGTGGTCCCGGGCGGACGTGGTCGCCTCGGCGTCGGGCACCAGGCGCCCGTTCACCCAGAACGTCGTGGCCGTCAGGCCGTCCACCACCGTGCTCACCCCGCGTGCGCCGTCCCGATCCACCCGGCGCAGCGTACGCGACCGCCCCGTCACGCGCCCCGGTGCACGGGCCGGCTGCCGGTGGGCCGTCGCGCGTGCTCCAGCACCGACGCGGCGACGGCCTCCAGCGTGCGGCCCTGCTCGCGCGCGAGCACGGTCAGCACGCGGCGCGCCTCGTCCTCGCCGCAGCCGCGCACCTCCATGAGCGCGCCGACGGCCGTCTGCACGCCGACCCGGGGGTGCCGCGCCGCCGCGGAGACCCGGGTCGCCGGACGGCGCGCCGGGATCGTGCTGTGCAGGGCGACGAGCGAGGCGGCCTGCCGGGCGAACCGGGCGACCCGGTGGCCGAGCTCGTCGTCCACCGCACCGGGCGCCGCCAGGTAGAGCGCCAGCGCCAGCGTGCCGCCGCGCGAGATCTCGGCGCCGACCACGGCGGCTCCGCGGAAGCCCTCCCCGCGCGCGGCCCGCCGCCACGCCGGCCACCCCGCGCCCGCGGCGACGTCCGGGACGAGCACGTCCGGGCCCCCGGCGAGCACCACGTGGAGCGGGCCGTCCGGCGCGACGCCCCGGGGCGGGAGGTCCAGCGGAACGACGGGGGCGTCCGCCACGCCCGCGACGTCGGCCCGCCGCGCCGTCTCCGCCGTGGCGGCGACCGGAGCGTCGGCGTCGCGGCGTCGCACCCACACCGACGCCGCGGCCGGGCCGCCCGTGGCCGCCGCGAGGCGACGCGTCAGCACGTCGAGCAGCCCGCGGATGCTCCGGCCCGGCTCCGTGCCCGGACCCGGCGCGCGCAGCTCCGCCATCCTCCGCCCCCTGAGGCAGCTGTCGGCGCGACCTCGCCGACGGGGCCGCTGGTGGGGGACGCGCGCTGCCGACGCGCCCGGGTCATGGTGGCACGCGACGGGCGCACGGCCGGGCGGTTCCGGCCGGTGGATCCGGTCCCGAGCGGGGCCCGTCACCCGCACGGGTGACGGGCCGCTACCCCGCGAGCCCGTCGAGCACGGCCCGCAGCGTCGCCTCGCACGTGGTCCGGTGGGCGTCGGCCCCCGGGCCGGTGTAGCCGCGCGGGGTCATCTCGACGAGGAGCACCAGCGTCATCGACATCCGGTACAGGAGCAGCCGGGCGTCACCGGCCGGTGTCCCGAGCGCGAGCGGCCCGACGGCTCCTGCCGCGTCGGCGTACCCGGCCACGAGGTCGTCGGGCACCGGGCCGAGCCCCGTCTGGTCGGCGCCCGCCAGCTCCAGCAGCGGGTCGCCCCACACGGCGCGCTCCGGGTCGATCACCCCGGTGAGACGCAGCGTCCCGGGGTCCACGAACAGGTTGCCCGCCCACAGGTCGGTGTGCACCAGCGCGGGCCGGCGCACCTCCGCCAGGGCGGTGCGGTGCCGGGCCACCGCGGCCCGGATCTCGGACTCCGGGAGCGCGGTCCCCCACCGGCGCGCGTCGGCGAGCAGCGCCCCGACGATGCGGTCGAAGGCCTCCGGCCACGTCGTCCCGGCCAGGGCGGTCGCCGGGTCCGGGTAGCCGAACCGCTCCCCCGTGACGGCGTGCAGCCGGGCCATGAGCGCCCCGAGCTGGGGGCGGACCCGCGCCTCGACGTCGGGCGGCAGCGCGCCGTCGACCGCCAGCTCCAGCAGCGGGACGCCGTCCAGGTGGCTCGCGACGACGACGTCGGAGGGCACCGCCGCGCGCGTGAAGTCGGTGAGCAGCAGCCGGGGCATCAGCAGCGCCGGGCGCTCCGCGGCGAGCCGGTACACCAGCGCCTCGGTGCGCAGCAGGTCGTGCTCGTAGGTGAGCAGCCGCTCGGTCGCGGTCGGGGCCGTCTTGACCACCACGCGCGAGCCGTCGGCGAGGGCGGCGCGGAACGTCGTGGCGAACAGGCCGCCCGTGAGGCGCTCGAGGGCCACCACCTCCCCGAGCGGTGCGAGCACGCCCGGGAGGGCCGCGCGGAGGTGCTGGTCGGGGGCGACGTCGGCGTCGAGCATGCGCCCACGCTAGTGGGGGCGGCGCCCCGGTCCGCAGGACCCGCGGCCCGCCTGCTGCGGGGCGGGTGGCGCGTGTGGCACCGTGTGCGCCGTGAGTCCCGCCGACCCGCAGTCCCTGTTCCCGGGCAAGCAGTTCATCAGCACCGCCCTGGAGGTCCTCGAGACCAAGACCACCATGTCCGGCGGGCTGGCCCGGCGCTACCTGCAGCGCGCGGCGATGGCGGGCGTGCTGATCGGCCTGCTCTACGCGACGTTCTACGCGCTGGTGGCGGCCTTCGCCGCGATCGAGGTCGGCGACGGCACGCTGCGCACCGTCGGACGGGTGGTCGGCGCGGTCGTCTTCGGCTGGGCGCTGGTGTTCATCTACTACTCGCGCTCCGAGCTGCTGACGTCGAACATGATGATCGTCTCGATCGGCGCCTACCACCGCCGCACCTCGTGGGGGCGGGCGCTGCGGCTGCTGGGGCTGTGCTACCTCGGCAACGTGCTCGGCGGGCTGTTCGTCGCGGTGCTGCTGCGGTTCTCCACCCTGGTGGAGGGCGCCCCGGCCGCCGAGATGGCCGACTCCGTCGCGCACAAGCTCGCCTACGTCACCGACGGGCCCGCCGGGTGGGTCGACCTGCTCGTCCGGGCGCTGCTGTGCAACTTCTGCATCAACATCGCGATGCTGCTCGTCTACAACGGGCTCATCAAGGACGACCTGACCAAGTGCCTGGTGATGATCACGTCGGTGTTCATCTTCGCGTTCCTCGGGCTCGAGCACTCCGTGGCCAACACGGTGCTGTTCTCCGTCGTGGGGCTCCGCGACGGCATCGACCTCGGCGCCGCCGCCGGGAACGTCGGGATCGCGCTGCTGGGCAACTTCCTGGGCGGTGGGCTGCTGATCGGCCTGTACTACGCCTACGTCAACGACGACTCGCAGTGGCTGCGGCAGAGCCGCGGCGAGGGCGCGCCTCAGGAGTAGCCGGGCCCGCCGGGCAGCCGGAACAGCTCCTCCAGGGTGCCGACGCCGCGGCGCTCCATCTCCGCCAGCAGGTCCTGGCCCACGTAGCGCAGGTGCCACCCCTCGGGGGCGAACCCGGTGACCGGCCGCCCCTGCGCCGTGTAGCGCAGCAGGAACCCGTGCTCGGCGGCGTGCTCCGCCACCCACCGGCCCTCGGGGGTCTGCGCGAAGCAGTCCTGGAAGTCGCACTCCGGCGCCGAGCCGCTGCCGACGTCCACCGCGAGGCCCGTCTGGTGCTCGCTGTGCCCGGCGCGCGCGGACACCTCGTCGGCCCGCGCGTCGCCGACCCGGGCCGCCCAGGCGGCGTGCACCTGCTCCTGGTACGCACGCGACCGGAACCCGCTGCGGAGCTCGAGCGCCACGCCGTCCGCCGCGGCGGCCGCGAGCATCCGGGCGAGCGGCTCCGCGACGGGGGCCCGCACCTCGTACCCCGCCACCGTCACGAGGTCCGACGGCGCCCAGTCGCCGGGGTCCAGCGGGCGCGCCTTGTTCACCACGACCCACAGGCTCGCGGGGTCGCTCGTCGACCGCGTCGTGAGGTCGAGCCCGACCCGGGCGGGGGGACGCAGCCCGGGGAGCACCAGCGGGGCGGGCGCTGCGGCTGCTGGGGCTGTGCTACCTCGG
>JACXUT010000338.1 GCA_014763765.1 Micrococcales bacterium | reverse complement strand
GTGTTCGACGGCCCGGACGGCCCACTTGGTGGGCTTCCCGCTGGTCGGCAGCCCGGCCGCCAGCCACGCCGCCTGCCAGTCCACGAGCGTGCCCGCGGTGACGTCGGGGTAGCCGAACAGGTCGAGGCACCGGGTCGCGTCGTTGAGCAGCGCGGTGCCCGACGGCGTGCCCGTGAACGCGACGTCGCGGCCGAGACCCGCGGCCAGGCGCCGGGCGACCCGCTCGACGGGCAGCACCTCGGGCCCGGTGAGGTTGAGCGTGAAGACGTCGGGCGAGGCGTGGGCGGTGGCGCGGAGCGTGACCTCGTTCGCGTACCCCTGCCACACCACGTTGACGTGGCCGGTGGTGAGGTCGACCGGCTCGCCCGCGAGGATCGTCGAGGCGATGTCGTACAGCACCCCGTACCGCAGGTCGACGGCGTAGTTCAGCCGGATCAGCGACACCGGCGTGCCGCGGGTCCGCGCGCCGTGCGCGAACACCCGCTCCCGGCCGAGGCAGGACATCGCGTACTCCCCGACCGGCCCGAGGGGGTGGTCCTCGGCGGCGCCCTGGCTGCTGACGGGCACCAGCGGGTAGACGTTGCCGGTCGAGAAGGCCGTGATCCGGCTGTCCCGGTACCGCCGCGCGACCCGGTCCGGCAGCGCCGCGTTCACCGCCCAGGCCCACGACGGGGCCGACGCGGAGCCGAACTTCGCGCCCACCATGAACAGCACGTCCGCGCCGTCGGGCAGCCCCGCGAGGTCGTCGTCGCCGAGCAGGTCGGCGGTCACCACCCGGACCCCCGCCGCGCGCAGCCGGTCGGCCTGCGCGGCGTCGGACCACCGGGACACGGCGTGCACCGCGTCGCCGTCGCGGCCCGCGGCGTCCAGCGCCCGCCGCGCCAGCACGGCGAGCGTCGGGCCCATCTTGCCGCCGGCGCCGAGGACCACCAGGTCGCCGGCGCCGCGCGCGAGGTCGGCGACCAGCGCCGGCGACGGGGTGGTGAGGCGGTCCTCGAGCTCCTGCTCGGAGGTGAACATGCGGGTCCTTCCGTGGGGTCTGCGGGGTCGGGGGTCGCGGCGGCGGCTCAGCCCTTGATGCCGGTCTGCGCCACGCCCTCCTGGAACGAGCGCTGCGCGACGGCGTACGCCGCGAAGATCGGGACGAGGGCGACGACGGACCCGGCCAGCACCACCGAGAGCGGCACCTGCTGCTGGCGCAGCGACGCGATGCCGACGGTGAGCGTCCACATGTCCGCGCTCTTGCCGATGATGAGCGGCCACAGGAAGTCGTTCCAGTGCCACAGGAACACGAACGTGCCGAGCGTCGCGAGCACCGGCTTGCACAGCGGCAGCACGATCGTCGCGAACGTGCGCCACTCGCCGGCGCCGTCGATCTTCGCGGCCTCGAACAGCTCGTCCGGCAGCCCCTTGATGAACTGCCGCATGAGGAACACCGCCTGGGCGTTCGCCAGCGAGGGCAGGATCAGGCCCCAGTACGTGTCGACGCCGCCGAGCTTCGCCATGACGATGAAGGTCGGGATGAGGGTGACGTGGTACGGCACCATCACCATCGCGAGGAACGACCAGAACATGGCCTCGCGCCCGGGGAACCGCTTCTTGGCGAACGCGTAGCCGGCCATCGAGGCCATCACGAGCACCGCCACCACGGACACCACGGAGTAGATGACGCTGTTGAGCGTCCAGCGCAGCATGTCCTGCCCGGCGAGCACGTCCCGGAACGCCGAGGTGTCGAGGTTCCACGGCAGCAGCGACGACGGGAAGTCGATGGCCGTCTCGGGTCGCAGCGCGATGACGACCATCGCGTAGAACGGGAAGATCGTCAGCAGCGAGCCCGCGGCCAGCAGCAGCCCGCGCAGGACCTTGCCCCGCCGGGTCGGCTCGAGGGCGCGGTACGGGCGGCGACGCGTGGCGGCGGGCTCGCTGCTGACGATCTTCCCG
>JACXUT010000092.1 GCA_014763765.1 Micrococcales bacterium | reverse complement strand
GCGAGCTCAACGCCCGCCCCCGCCAGACCCTGAACTGGCAGAATCCCGCCCAACGACTCAACGACCTACTCGTTGCAACCGCCGCCTGAAACCGCCCGCTGGAACCCCGCATCTACTGCACTCTCGACGCGCCTGCGCCGGCGAGCGACGCGGGCGGGCTCCCGCACGCATGCACGCGGGGGCGAGCGAGCGAGGCGGGCGGGCTCGGTCGGACGAGGACGGGCTCGGCAAGGAGGCGCGGAGGGACGTGGGCGGGCCGGAGCGGCGCGGTCGCGGGCGTGAGCAAGGACTCGCGCGCACGCGCACCCGCGGCTCCTGCCGCGACCGTAGGCTGGCCCCCGTGAGCTCCGACGTCGCCGCCGTGCCCGCGCCCCGCCCCGCACCGACCCGGTCGGCCGGCTGGCGCGAGCGGCTGGCGCACCCGGTGCTCGTGGCGAACCTGGTCGGGCAGATCGGCATCGTCGTCACGGGCGGCGCCGTGCGGCTCACCGGGTCCGGGCTGGGCTGCTCGACGTGGCCGCAGTGCGAGCCCGGGCAGTTCGCGCCGGTGTTCCACGAGGCCGCGACCTACCACCGGTTCGTGGAGTTCGGGAACCGCACCCTCACGGGTGTCCTCTCGGTGCTGGCCGTGCTGGTGATCCTCGTCGTCTGGCCGGACCGCCGGCGCGCCCGCTCGTACCGGCTGCTGGGCTTCGCGCCGCTGCTCGGCGTCGCGGCACAGGCGGTCATCGGCGGGGTCATCGTGCTGCTGCACCTGCACCCGGCCTGGGTGAGCCTGCACTTCCTGGTGTCGATGCTGCTCGTGGTGCTGTCCACACTGCTCGTCCACCGCGGGCGCGAGGGCGACGCGGCGCCGGTGCCCGTCGTGCCCCCTGCGGCCCGGGCGCTCGTCCCGGTCCTGGCGGTGCTGCTGGCGGTCGTGCTGGTGCTCGGCGCCGTCACGACCGGCGCCGGCCCGCACTCCGGCGACGAGGAGGTCGGGTACCGGTTCGCGGTCGACCCCTACCTGATGGCCCGCGTGCACGCCGCCTCGGTGTGGCTGTTCGTCGCCGCGCTGGTGGCGCTGCTCGTGCTCAACCGCCGCGGGCCGCAGGCGCTGCGCCGCCGCGGCCGGGTGATGGTCGCGCTGGTCGCCCTCCAGGGGCTCATCGGGTACGTGCAGGTCGCGACCGACCTGCCGGTGCTGCTCGTCCTGCTGCACATGCTCGGCGCCGCGCTGCTCGCGGCCGGCACCACCCACTACCTGCTGACGTTCCGCACCCGGGACGTCGACGCCCCCGGCGCGACCGCCTCGGCGGCGACCGCGGCGGCGGCACCCCCCGCCTGACCCGTCCCCGGAGGCCGCCGTGCTCGATGCGATCGGCTCGTTCCTGCCCGTGGCGCTCGCCGTCGCCCTGAGCCCGTTCCCGCTGGTGGCGACGACGCTGCTGCTGACCGGGCCGCGGGCACGCACGTCGGGGTGGCTGTTCCTCGCCGGCTGGGTCGCGGGGCTGGGCGCCCTGACCGCGGTCGCGCTCCTCGTCGTCGGCGGCGTGGAGTCGGTGGACGGCGGGCCCCGCGCCGTCGCGTGGCTCCGGGTGCTGCTCGGGGCCGCGCTCGTCGTGCTCGCCGTGCGGAAGGTCGTCGCGGCGCGCGGGTCCGGGACGCCCGACGCCCCGGGCTGGCTGTCGGCCTTCGACGACCCGGCACCCGCCCGGACGCTGGGACTGGGCGCGGCGCTGGGCGGCGCCAACCCGAAGAACATCGCGCTCACCGCGTCCGCCGCGGCCACGGTGCAGGAGGTCGCCCCGGACGCCGTCGTCGCCTCCGGCGCCGTGTTCGTGCTGCTCGGGTCGGCGAGCGTCCTCGCCGCGGTCGCGGCCCACGCCGTGGCGGGGGCGCGGGCCGAGCCGGTGCTGACCCGGGTCCGCGACCTCATGACACGGCACAGCGCGGTCCTCACCGCGGCGGTCCTGCTCCTGATCGGCGGGAAGATCCTCGGCGACGGCCTCGCGGCGCTGTAGCCGCCGCCCCGGCGTGCCCGCTCACCAGGCCCACGACGAGTCCGGGCGCTGCTCGGGGCACGTGGTGGCGCCGTCGGGGAGCATCTCGAAGTGCCACATCTCGTTGGCGTACGTGCGGCACAGCCCGAGCTCCTCGCCGTGCTCCCCCAGCCACAGCGCGCCGTCGGTCGGGCCCACGTCGACAGCCAGCCCCTGGACGTGGGCGGACCGGTCCGGCGGCAGCACCCAGCGGTACGCCTCGGGGACGCCGTAGCGCTCCACCGCCTGGTCGACGAGCCGCTGCTGCTCCTCCGGGGTGCGGCGGCCGGACGTCAACGTCAGCTCGATCCCGTCGGCCGCCGCGGCGGCGACGGCGGCGTCGAGCCGTCGCTGCAGCTCGGGGTCGAGGCCGACGGCGTCGCCCGCACCGGCCGGATCGCCCGCGCCGGCCGGGTCGGACGCGCGGGGCGGCTCGGACGCGGGGACGGTGCCCGTCGGCGTGCCCGGGCCGCGCGCCGCGCCGGACAGCAGCCGGTCGGCGGCCGCGGACAGGTCCACGCCCTGCACCGCCCAGGCGCCGGCCGCGAGCACGAGCAGCGCCACGACGCCCCACCGCCGCCACGCCCGGCCGCCGTGTCCGCCGTGGCCCCCGTGTCCGCCGGGCCGGCGCCCGCGGGTGCCGCGTGCGTCCGCGTGCCCGACGTCCGCACCCCGCACGCCCGCGGGCGCCGGGCTCGTGCGGTCGGGGTCTGCCGTGAGCCGGTCGGGCCGGCGGGTCGTCGTCATGCCTCCACCGTCCCCGCGACCACCCCCGCGGGGCGTCGGACGCCGGGTCGATCGCCGCGGCCGCACCGGACCGCCCTCGGGTGGTGGGCGTCCGCTCCAGGTCCGACGCCGCACCGCGGACCTCCACCCGAGGGTGGTGCCGGCCCTCGCACGATCCGCCCAGCCGCTGACGCCCCGGCCGGAGCCGCCGCCCTAGGCTCGCCGCATGCCCGGGACCGACCACCGTCACGACGCGCTCGTCGACGGCCTCGTCGCGCTCGGCGTGCTGCTGGGGTGGACGCTCGCGGTCACCCTGCTCGCGCGCACCGGGCTGTGGAGCCCGCGCTGGCAGGAGGCGCACCTGTGGGCCGGCGTCGGCCTGGCGGCACCGCTGGCGCTGCGCCGCGCGGCCCCGGCGGCCGGGCTGTGGCTGACGGTCCTCGTCTACCCGCTCGGCTACGCGGTGCTGACCTACGGGGCCACGGTGCAGGCCGACCTGCACGCGGCGCCCCTCCTCGTGGCGGCCTACGCGGCGACGCGCGCCCGAGCGGTGCACCCGGTGCTCGCCGGGGCGGCGGGGGCGGCCGCGACCGCAGTGCTCGCGACGGGGACCGACAACCTCCGCCTGCTGCTGTCCGGGGCGGCGGGGCCTGCGAACCCCGCGCTCGGCGATCCCTCGGACACGCTGCTGCTGGTGCTGCTCGTCCTCGCGGCGACGACGCTCGGCACCGTGGCGGGGCGGCTGGCGGCCACCACCCGCTCGCTCGAGCTCCGCAACGCCGAGCTGCACGCCCTGCAGGCGGAGCGCGAGCGGGCCGCGGTCCGGGCCGAGCGCACCCGCATCGCCCGGGAGCTGCACGACGTCGTCGCGCACCACGTCAGCGCGATCGTGGTGCGGGCCCAGGCCGCGGACCGCGTCGGCGACCGCCACCCCGAGGAGTACCGGGACGCGGTGCGGTGGATCGCGCCGGCCGGCAAGGAGGCGCTGACCGCGATGCGGTCGGTCGTGCGCGTGCTGCGGGCCGCGGACCGGCCGGACGTCCCGCTGTCCCCCCTGCCCGGGCTGACGGAGCTGCAGGACGTGCTCGAGCGCGTGCGGGGGTCGGGCCTGGCGGTCGAGGCGGTGCTGCCCGACCCGCTGCCGCCGTGCCCGCCGGAGGTCGGGCTGGCGGTGGTCCGCGTCGCGCAGGAGGCGCTGACGAACGTGCTGGTGCACTCGGACGCCGCCCGCGCCCGGGTCGAGCTGAGCGGCCGCCCGGGCCGCCTCGCGCTGCGGGTCGAGGACGACGGTCCGGCGCGCGCCGGCACCGGGGGCACCGGGAGCACCGGGGGCGGCGGCAACGGGGTCGTCCACATGCGCGAGCGCGCGGCGGCGTGCGGCGGGACCCTGGCGGCGGGTCCGGCAGGTCCTGCCGGGCGCGGCTGGGTCGTCGCCCTGGAGGTGCCGGTGCCGTGACCGAGGTCCCCGAGGTCCGCGTGCTCGTGGCGGACGACCAGGCGATGATCCGCTTCGGCCTGCGGCTGATCATCGACCACGAGCCCGGGCTGACGACCGTCGCGGAGGCCGCCGACGGCGCGCAGGCCGTCGAGCTCGCCGCCCGGCACCGCCCCGCCGTCGTGCTCATGGACATCCGCATGCCGGTGCTCGACGGGATCGAGGCGACCCGGCGGCTGCGCGCCGACCCCGCGCTCGACGCCGTGCGGGTGCTCGTGCTCACCACGTTCGACGACGAGGAGTACGTCACCCGGGCGCTGCACGCCGGCGCGGACGGGTTCCTGCTCAAGGACACGGACCCGGCGGCGCTGGTCACGGCGGTCCGGCGGGTGCACCAGGGCGGCTCGGTGCTCGACCCGGCGATCGCGCCCCTGGTGCTGGAGCAGTGGCGGCGCTGGGGCCGCTCCCGCCCGCAGGTGGCGGCCGACCCGTCGGGGCCTGGCGGCCTGAGCCCGCGCGAGCGGGACGTGCTGCTGGCCGTGGCGCGCGGGCGGTCGAACCAGGAGGCCGCGGACGAGCTCGGCCTGGCCGTCGCCACGGTCAAGGCGCACGTCCACGGCCTGCTCGCGAAGACCGGCACGACCTCGCGGACCCAGCTCGTGGTGCTCGCGTACGAGTCGGGCCTGGTGGTGCCGGGCGGCGATCTTCCCCGCTGATCTTCTGGTGTGTCGTAGGTCACATCTACGCTCGCACCATGGAACAGGCGATCGAGGCCCGCGGGCTCGCGAAGCGCTACAAGGGCGTCACCGCCCTGGACGGCGTGGACCTCACGGTGCCGGCCGGCACCGTGCTCGGTCTGCTCGGCCCGAACGGGGCCGGCAAGACCACCATCGTGCGGATCCTGTCGACGCTGCTGCGCCCGGACAGCGGGACCGCGCACGTCATGGGCGTCGACGTCCTGGCCCGCCCGGCGGAGGTCCGTCGCCGCATCGGGCTGTCGGGGCAGTACGCCGCGGTCGACGAGTACCTCTCGGGGTACGAGAACCTCGAGATGATCGGGCGCCTCTACCACCTCGGCGCGCGGCGGGCCCGGGCCCGGGCGCGCGAGCTGCTCGCGTCGTTCCGCCTGGAGGACGCCGCCGACCGTCCCACGCGCACGTACTCCGGCGGCATGCGGCGACGGCTCGACCTCGCCGGCGCCCTGGTGGCCGACCCGCCGGTCATCTTCCTCGACGAGCCGACCACGGGCCTGGACCCCCGCGGCCGCACCGACATGTGGGAGGTCATCCAGCAGCTCGTGGCCGGGGGCACCACCCTGCTGCTCACCACGCAGTACCTCGAGGAGGCCGACATGCTCGCCGACGAGATCGTCGTGATCGACCACGGGCGGATCATCGCGCAGGGCACCGCGGACCAGCTCAAGCGCCAGGTCGGCGGCGAGCGCCTCGAGCTCACCGTCGCCGACGCCGCCCGGCTCGCCGACGTCACCGAGGCCCTCGCCCCGCTGGGCGTCGGGGCCCCCGCCGTCGACGAGTCCCGCCGGTCGTTCGTCATGCCGGTGTCCGGCGGCCCCGAGGTGCTCGGGGAGGCGCTGCGCCGCCTCGACGCCCAGGACGTCCGCCTCGAGGACGTGGGCCTGCGCAGGCCGACCCTCGACGACGTGTTCCTCGCCCTCACCGGGCGCCCGACCGAGCAGGACGACGCCCCGCAGGAAGGAGGCGCGTGATGCGGTTCCCCGCCGTGCTGGCCGACGCGTCCGTCGTCGCCAAGCGCAACATCATCAAGATCAAGCGGGTCCCCGACCTGCTGGTGTTCACCACGCTGTCGCCGATCATGTTCGTGCTGCTGTTCTCGTACGTCTTCGGCGGCGCGATCGACCAGCAGGGCGGCGGGTCCGCCTACCGGGAGTTCCTCATCGCGGGGATCTTCGCCCAGACGGTCATCTTCGGCGCGACCGTCACCGGGGCGGCGCTCGCCGAGGACCTCAAGAAGGGCATCCTCGACCGGTTCCGGTCGCTGCCGATGGCGCCGTCCGCCGTCCTCACCGGCCGCACGTTCTCCGACGTCGTCAACAACGTCATCGTGCTGGTCGTCATGGGGCTGACCGGCCTCGTCGTCGGCTGGCGCATCCGGTCGTCGTGGCTCGACGCGCTCGCCGGGTTCGGGCTGCTGCTGGCGTTCGCCTACGCGATCTCCTGGATCATGGCGTGGGTCGGGATGCTGGTGCCGAGCCCGGAGGTCGTGAACAACGCGTCGTTCATCATCATCTTCCCGCTGACGTTCGTGGCCAACACGTTCGTCCCGCTGGAGACGCTGCCGACGCCGCTGCAGACGTTCGCGGAGTGGAACCCCGTCTCCGCGGTCACGCAGGCCGCACGGGAGCTGTTCGGCAACATCCCACCGGGCGTGCCCGAACCCACGGCGTGGCCGCTGCAGAACCCCGAGCTCTACACGCTGATCTGGTCCGCGCTGTTCCTGGCGATCTTCGTGCCGCTCGCGAACGCGCAGTACCGGGTGTCCACCAGCCGCTGACGTCGGCGGGTCCCCGACGTGGCGGGGCCGGCGGTCAGGCGAGGCCCTCCGCCATGCGGTCGCCCTTGCGCGCGTACAGGGCGGCGTCCGCGCGGGCGAGCACCTCGCGGACGGGCTCGTCCCGGCGCGCCTGGGCGACGCCGTGGCTCCACGTCGGGTCCCCCGGCGCCCGCACCGCGTCGGCCTGCAGCGCCCACACCTCGGCGTCCTCCGCGGTGCGCCCGGCCAGCACCACCGCGAACTCGTCGCCGCCCCGCCTGCCGATGACGTCGTGCCGCCCGAGCGTGCCCCGCCAGGCGTCGACGAGCCGCACCAGGACGTCGTCGCCCGCCTGGTGCCCCTGGGTGTCGTTGACCTCCTTGAAGTCGTCGACGTCGAGGCACACCAGGCTCACCGGCCGGCCGTCGCGGGTGGTCCGCGCCACCACGGCGGCGGCGCGCTCGTCGAACGCCGCGCGGGTCAGGACCCCGGTCAGGTCGTCCGTCGTGGCGAGCTCCCGCAGCCGCGACAGCAGGTACGTCACCAGCTCGCTCGTCACGACCGTCATCACGGCCAGCACGACCCAGCTCGCCGGGCGGAACGGCACCGGGGCCGCGACCATCGCCCCGGCGAGCGTGACGACGACGAGCAGCAGCAGGCCACGCGCCAGCCGCCGGCTGCCGAGCAGCGCGGCGGCCTGCCCGGCGACGACCAGGCCGAGCGACGTCGTCACCACCCCGGCTGCGGTGCGGCAGACGGCGACCATCGCCGCCCCGACGGCGATCCCGAGCAGCACGGCCACCAGCGGCGTGCGCGGGTGGTGCCGCCAGACCACCGCGGCGACCGTCGCGACGGCCAGCACCGCCCCGCCGGCGTACCAGTACCCGACCCGCGTCAGCGGCGACGGCGGCCAGACGGCGCCCGCCAGGCACAGCACGGCGCACAGGCCGAGCACCACCGCCGCGTGCGTCCCGGCCAGGACGACCCCGGCCGGCGAGGGCGGCGGGGGGCTGGCGTCGGGCACACCCGTGTCATCGGCGCTCCCCGGCTCTCCCTGACCTGTCAGGCTCGACGTCCACCGATCGGGCGAAGGGTGAACACCCAGGTCACACGGGGCGCAGCGTGCTCCAGCCCCGGTCGCGCGACGCGGCAGCCGCCAGGACGCCGACCGCCGCGCTCGGGCTGTGCAGCCGGCCCTCGAGCACGGCCGTGACCGCGTCCTCGAGCGGCAGCCACAGCGGGACCATGCCCGCCTCCTCGTCCTCGCGGGCGAACCGCTCGGCCTCGGGCACCTCCGACAGGTCGCGGGCCAGGTACACGACGATCCGCTCGGTGGACCCGCCCGGGGACGTGGCGAACTCCGTGAGCTCGTGCCACGAGCCGGCCCGCAGGTCGGCCTCCTCGGCGAGCTCGCGGGCGGCGGTGACGTGCGGCGGCTCCCCGTCGACGTCCCGCAGGCCGGCCGGCGGCTCCCAGAGCTCGGCCCGCACCGGGTGCCGGTACTGGCGCAGCAGCAGCACGCGGTCGTCCTCGTCGAGCGCGATCACCGCGACGGCACCGGGGTGGTCGACGAACTCGCGGACCACCTGCGACTCCCCCAGGTCCACGGTCTCGGACACCAGGTCCCAGATCTTGCCGTGGTGCAGGTCCGTGTGCTCCAGGACGGGGCGGGGGGCCGGCCGGTCGGCCGGCCCCCCGCTCGTCGCGTCGGCGACCGTCACGCCTCGACCGTGGCGCGGCGCCCGGCCGGGGCCGCCTGCTGCGCGGCCAGGGCGGCGGCCACCAGGCCCGAGAACAGCGGGTGCGCGCGGGTGGGCCGAGACTTGAACTCCGGGTGCGCCTGCGTCGACACGTAGTACGGGTGCACGTCGCGCGGCAGCTCCACGAACTCCACCAGCGACGAGTCCGGCGACACCCCGGAGATGACCAGGCCGGCCTCCTCGAGCTTGTCGCGGTACGCGTTGTTGACCTCGTACCGGTGGCGGTGCCGCTCGGTGACACGGGTCGTGCCGTACGCCTCCGCCACGACGGACCCCTCGGTGAGCACGGCCTCGTACGAGCCGAGCCGCATCGTGCCGCCGAGGTCGCCCTCGCCGCCCACGATCGCGAGCTGCTCCGCCATGGTCGCGACCACCGGGTCGGCCGGGTCCGCGTCGAACTCCGACGACGACGCCCCGGGCAGGCCCAGCACGTTGCGCGCGTACTCGATCACCATGGTCTGCAGGCCCAGGCAGATGCCGAGCGTCGGCACCCGGTTCTCGCGCGACCACCGCAGGGCGCCGAGCTTGCCCTCGATGCCCCGCACGCCGAAGCCGCCGGGGATGAGCACCGCGTCCACGCCGGACAGCGCGCGCTGCGCCCCGTCGGGCGTCTGGCAGTCGTCGGAGGTGACCCAGCGGATCCGCACCTTCGCGTCGTGGTGGAACCCTCCGGCGCGCAACGCCTCGGTCACCGACAGGTACGCGTCGGGCAGGTCGATGTACTTGCCGACCAACGCGATCTCGACGTGGTGGGCCGGCTGGTGCACGCGCTCGAGCAGGTCGTCCCACCCGCTCCAGTCCACGTCGCGGAACTGCAGGCCGAGCCGCTGCACCACGTACGCGTCGAGGCCCTCGGCGTGGATGACGCGCGGGATGTCGTAGATGCTCGGCGCGTCCTTGCAGGAGATGACGCCCTGCGTGTCGACGTCGCACATGAGCGCGATCTTCGCCTTGATCGACTGCGGCACCTCGCGGTCGGAGCGCAGCACGATCGCGTCCGGCTGGATGCCGATGCTGCGCAGCGCGGCGACGGAGTGCTGGGTCGGCTTGGTCTTCAGCTCGCCCGACGGGCCGATGTACGGCACCAGCGAGACGTGCAGGAAGAACACGTTGTCGCGGCCGAGCTCGTGGCGCACCTGCCGGGCGGCCTCGAGGAACGGCTGCGACTCGATGTCGCCGACGGTGCCGCCGATCTCGGTGATGATGATGTCGACGTCGTCGGCGGCCTGCGACCGCATGCGCGTCTTGATCTCGTCGGTGATGTGCGGGATCACCTGGACCGTGTCGCCGAGGTACTCGCCGCGCCGCTCCTTCGCGATCACGTGCGAGTAGACCTGGCCGGTCGTGACGTTCGCCGACCCGACGAGGTCGACGTCGAGGAACCGCTCGTAGTGCCCGACGTCGAGGTCCGTCTCGGCGCCGTCCTCGGTGACGAAGACCTCGCCGTGCTGGAACGGGTTCATCGTCCCGGGGTCGACGTTGAGGTACGGGTCGAGCTTCTGCATCGTGACCCGCAGACCGCGGGAGCGGAGAAGTCGTCCCAGGCTGGAGGCGGTCAGGCCCTTGCCCAGTGAGGAGGCGACGCCTCCCGTGACGAAGATGTGCCGGGTCGTGGAGTCCGACCGCCCGGAGAGTCGATTTGCGCGCTCTGCCACGGGCTTCCACTGTACCCGACGCGAGCGGCCGGCGGGCCGACGCGCCGGGTGACGCCGGTGACACGCCGTCGGCGACCGACGTGCCGCTCGCCTCGGACCGGCTCAGCCCCGGTAGTGCGCCTCCAGCTGCGCCAGCACGTCCGGCAGCCGCGGGAGCCCGGCGGCCCGGGTGCGAGCGGCCTCCCGCAGCGCGTCGCGGCGGGAGGCGTCCGCGAGCACGCCCGCCACCGCCGCGCCGAGCGCCTCCGCGTCGCCGACGGGCACCAGCACCGCGGCGTCACCCGTCACCTCGCGCGTGCCGCCGGCGTCCGTGGCCACGAGCGCCGCGCCGAGCGCCAGCGCCTCCTGCACGGCGATCGGCTGCCCCTCCCACACCGCCGTGGACGCGACCACGTCCGCCGCGGCCACCAGGTCGGCGACGTCCTCGCGCCGCCCGAGCAGCGTCACGGGCGCACCGGCCGCACGGGCCGCGGCCTCGACCTCGTCATGCAGCGGACCGTCCCCCGCGACCACCCAGCGCAGCGCCGGGCGGGTCCGGACGGCCGCTGCCGCGGCGCGCACCAGGGTGTCCAGGCCCTTCTGCGGCGCCAGCCGGGCGACCGTGACGACCAGCTCGTCGGTGCTCGCGAGGCCCAGGTCCGCGCGTGTCTGCGCGGCCCCGCGCGACGGTGCCGGGCGGGCCGGCGCCGGGACGAGGGCGCGCTCGGCCGACCGGGCACCCTGCGCCCGGGTCAGCGCCACGAGGTCGCCCGAGACGCCGAGCACCACGTCGGCGCCGCGGGCGACCACCCGCCCGAGCACCGCCGACACCGCCCGGACCGCGCGGCCGCCGACGGGCAGGTTGTGCAGGGTGACGACGACGCGCGGCCGGCGCCCCGGCCGGGAGCGCACCGCCAGCACCGTCAGCGCACCCGCGCGCAGCCCGTGGGCGTGCACCGCGTCCGCGTCGCGGGACAGGCGCGCCAGGCGGGCGAGCGCGCGCAGGTCGGAGGCGTGCGGGCGGTCCGCGATCTCGACGGGCACGAACCGCGCCCCGCCGTCCGCCGGGGCGACGACCCCCGCCAACCCCGAGGGGCCGGCCACGACGACGCGGTCCCCCGCGTCGGACAGCGCGGCGGCCACCTGGGCGACGTGCCGGGCGACACCGCCCGCGCTCGACCCCAGCACCTGCAGCACCCGCTGTCCGGTCACCGCCCGGCCTCCTGCTCGTCCCGGCCGGCAGTGCCGGCTTCCGTCCCCGCGGCGTCGGCGGTGCCGGCGGTGCCGACGGCCTCCTTCGCTCCTGCGGCCGCACCGCCCGCGCCCGTCCCGCCCGCGACGCCCGCCTGCCCCGGCACCGCCGCGGCCCGGTCCCGCGCGCCGCCCGCGTGCGCCACGGACGGCGTCGCGCGGCGCCGCAGCAGCCCGGTCACCGTCGACCGGTCGAGCAGCCACACCGCCCCGACCACCACCGAGGCCGCGAGCGCCCCGCCGCCCGCCGCGGCCGCCACGGCCCCGCCCAGGCCGTCGGTGAACCGCTGCACCGCGTCCACGGTCCAGCGGCCCGCCGTCGCGCCGGCCGCTCCGCCGACCACGAGCACCGCGATCGTGCGGGCGGCCCCCGAGATCGCGTTCCGGCCCGCCGCGGCGCGCAGCGCCAGCAGCAGCACGGCCCCCGCGACGACCATGCCGACGGTGTTGCCGAGCGAGAGCGCCCGCAGGGTGGCCGGGCCGTCCTGCGCGCCGGGCACCAGCACGACGCACGCGACCCACGACGCCACGACCACCGCGGCCCAGCCGCTGCTGACCGCGAGCACCGCGAGCCGTCCCCGCTCCAGCGCGTACAGCGCGCGCGACACGTGGAAGATCAGCCCGAGCCCGAGAAGCCCGGGGGCGATGAGCGTCAGCGCGACACCCACCGACGTGATGAGGCGCTCGTCGCCCGTGCCGATCGCCACGAACGCCCGCGCGACGGCCGGCGCGGCCGCGGCAAGCACCGCCGCGCCGACCGCCCCCGCGACCAGCACCGCCCGGGTGGTCACGGCGGCGAGCGGTGCGTACCCCTCGCGCCCCGGCCGGGCCGCGCGTTCGGCGAGCCGCGGGAACGTGCTCGTCGCCAGCGGGACGGCGAGCACCGCGTACGGCAGCAGGTACACCGCCTGGACGACCTGCTGGTACGCCACCAGGGTGCCGTCACCGCCGAACCGGCGCGCCATCCACAGCGTCGTCACCAGCACGGCCACCTGCTGCGCCACGAGGCCGCCGACGCCCGCGAGCGCGAGCCCGCGCGCCCGCGCGGCGACTCCGTCGGGGAACCGCAGCGTCGGGCGCAGCCGGACGCCGGAGCGGTGCACGGGCACCAGCATGGGCAGGCCCATGGCGAGGACGCCCGCGGTCGTGCCCCACGCCAGCAGCGCGGTCGCACCGGCCGGCAGGACCCCGACGTCGCTCGACGCGGCGTCGACCTGGGCGTGCCGCAGCGCGGCCCCGTAGCCGAGGTAGGTCGCGATCACCACGAGGCTCGACAGCACGGGGGCGAACGCGGGCCAGAAGAACCGGCGCTGCGCCTGCAGGACCCCGGACAGCACCACGGCGAGCCCGTACAGCGGCAGCTGCACGGCGAACACCCGCAGGAAGAACACCACGAGGTCGTGGCCGGCGTCCGACCGCGTCGTCGCGAGCAGCGCGATCGGCTCGGCCGCCAGCGCCAGCACCGCGGCGAGCAGCGTCAGGCCGCCCAGCGTCCAGCCGAGCATGGCCGAGGCGATGCGCGACACGTCGTCCCGCATCCCCCGGGCCAGCGGCGCCGCGAGCACCGGGATCAGGGCGCCGGCGAGGGCACCACCGGCCGCGACCTCGAACAGCACGTTCGGCAGGGTGTTCGCCCACGCGTAGGCGTCGCCCGCCGCGGTGATCCCGACGTTGCCGGTGAAGGCCAGCGTCCGCGCGAAGCCCAGCAGGCGGCTGACGACGGTCACGACCGAGATCAGGGCCGCCGCGCCCGCCAGACCCGACAGGACGCCCCGCCGGTTCACCGCCCGGGCACCCCGTCCGTCTCCGGGGCGCCGGGCGACGTCCGGGCGGGTCCCGGCACGTGCGCCGGACGTCGACCCCAGGCGTCGATCTCCCGCAGCACCGGGGTGCGCGCGATGACCTGCGTGAAGCTGATCCGCTCCGAGGCCACCGTCAGCGCCAGCACACCGGCCAGCAGCGCGACGCGCACCGGGCGCGGGCACTGCTGGACCGCGACCACACCGAGGGCGGCGCCGACGGCGTTCGCCCCGGAGTCGCCGAGCATGTCGCGCTCGGCCAGGTCGTCCGGGAGCTCCGCGACGACCGAGCCCAGGACCGCCGCGGCGGTCGCGCCGCCGCGGCCCCCGAGCACGCCCGCCGGGGCGGCGGCGAGGCCGGCGGCCTTGAGCGCGCGGCCCGGGCGCAGGTCGAGCAGGTTGACGAGGTTCGCGCTGGCGGCCACGAGGGCGCCGTCCACCGCGACGTCGACGAGCCGGGTCAGCACCGCGCGCCCGCGCCCGGCCGCCGAGGCGTCGTGCGGCCTGCTCAGCGCCGCGGCGACCAGCGCGCCCGCGCCGATCCCCAGCACCTTCAGCCCGCCGGTCGTCACCTCGCCGCGCGCGAGCGCACCCAGGTGCCCCTTGAGGCCCTTGCGGACCGTGCCGTCACGGTCCTCCGTGAGGTCGTCGACGAGGCCGAACGCGGTCGCCGCGGTGGTCGCCACCGCCAGCGCCGCGCCGTCGCGGACCGACGGCGCACCGACGACGCCGCCGGCGAGCACGCCCGCGGCGACCGCCGGCCCGCCCAGCAGGCTGACGGGCTCGCCCCGGTGGTTCGTGCGCTCCCAGGTCCGGGCGCCGCCCGGCGGGTCGTCGTCGAGCAAGCCGCGCACCAACGTGGTCGTGACCCGCGCGACCGCTGCCGCCGTGAGCCGGCGCGCGACGCTCACCCCTGGCCGCCCGCGTCGTCGGCGCCGTCCCCGGTGGTGTCGTCGGACGCGTCGTCCGACCCGGACGCGACGGGCGTGCGGTCCACCGGCGGCAGCACCGTCGTCTCGGGGAGCGTCGTCATGTCCTCCCCGTGGCCGTAGTGACCGCCGGAGCCGCCGATGCGCGCGTTGAGGGCGAGCGGCACGGAGACCTGCCCGGTCGCGGTGTCGGCGTCCGAGACGGTCGTGATCGCCCGGGACGCGTCCTCGTCGGCGAGGATCGCCTGCACCAGCGTGCCCTCGGCGAGCGGTCCGTCGACCACGACGGCGCCCTCGGACCGGGTCTGCGCGACCCGGGCCAGGGCGATCTGCGAGTCGAGCGCGGCCTGGAGCTCGTCGGCGTCGCCGCCCGCAGCGGCCTCCGCCTCCGCGGGTGCGACCGTCGGTGCGACGAGCACGACGGCGTCCGCGGGGGTCGTCACGTCGGCCCCGAAGGCGACCAGCGGGTCGTCGCCCGAGCTCAGCAGCTCCAGGAGCGTCGCCGCGTCGGTGCTCAGCTCGTCGGGCTGCGCCGGGTCGGCCCCCGTGAGGCCCTGGAGCAGCGCCTCCGCGAGCGCGGTGTCCGGCGTCGCGTCGTCGTCGGGCTGCGGGTCGAGGTACGCCTCGATGTTGCCGACCAGCGCGGAGCGGAACTGGCGCAGGTCCGTCGACGTCCACGCCGGGTTGAGCGTGACGTCCGCGCTCACGGTGGCGCCGGCGTCGGTGAGCTGGTCCTCGACCGCGGCGAGCGCGTCGCCGTCCACCGCGCCGAGCGCGACGACGGCGACCCGGCGGTCGTCGAGCGTGCCGTCGACCAGCTCGGCGCCCGCGGCGCGCACCCAGGCGTCGGCGGCGGCCAGGTCGGTGCCCGCGTCGTCGAGCTCGGCCCGCAGCGCGTCCTTCTCGGCGCGGAGCTGGTCGACCTGGCCGGTGAGCGTGTCGCCGATCGTCTCCTTGAGGGGTCCGGCCCCGAGCGCGATGCCGACGGCCAGCGCCAGGAACACCGAGATCAGGGAGACGAGGTGGTAGCGGAAGTCGATCACAGGGAGCGCTCTCGGTCGGGTGCCGGCACGAGGCGGGCACGGGCGGGACGGTCGGCGGGGCCGGGGGTCGCGCGGCCCCGCCGACCGTCC
>JACXUT010000337.1 GCA_014763765.1 Micrococcales bacterium | reverse complement strand
GCCCCACCACGTGGTCGTGATCGGCTCCGGGTTCGGCGGGCTGTTCGCGACCAAGGCCCTGGCCGACGCCCCCGTGCGCGTCACCGTCATCGACGGCACCGCGACCCACCTGTTCCAGCCGCTGCTCTACCAGGTGGCCACGGGCGTGCTGTCCGTCGGGGAGATCGCGCCGGCCGCGCGCGACGTGCTGCGCCGGCAGCGCAACGCCCGCGTGCTGCTGGGCGTGGTGACCGACATCGACGTGGAGCAGCGCGTCGTGGTGTCGTCCTCGCCGCTCGGGGAGACGCGCACCTCGTACGACAGCCTGGTCGTCGCGGCCGGCGCCGGGCAGTCGTACTTCGGCAACGACCGGTTCGCGGACCACGCGCCGGGCCTCAAGAGCATCGACGACGCCCTCGAGCTGCGCGGGCGCATCTTCGGGGCGTTCGAGCTGGCGGAGCTCGCCACCGACCCGGCGGACCGCGCCCGTCTGACGACGTTCGTGGTGGTCGGCGCCGGACCGACCGGCGTCGAGATGGCCGGCCAGCTCGCCGAGCTCGCCCACCGCTCGCTGCGTGGCAACTTCCGGCACCTCGACCCCGCGCAGGCGCGCATCCTGCTGGTCGACCCGGTGCCGCAGGTGCTGCCCGGCTACCCGGAGAAGCTGCAGGACGCCGCCGCCCGCACGCTCGAGGGCCTGGGCGTCGAGCTGCTCATGAACCACAAGGTGGTCGACGTCGACGCGGACGCCGTCGAGGTCGAGGACCCCGACGGCCGGCGCACGCGCATCGCCGCCCAGACGAAGGTCTGGGCGGCGGGCGTCGCGGCGTCCCCGCTCGGCCGGCTGCTCGGCGAGCGGACGGGCGCCGAGGTCGACCGGGCCGGCCGCGTCGTCGTGGAGCCGAACGGCTCGCTGCCCGGGCACCCCGAGGTGTTCGTGGTCGGCGACATGGCGGCGCGCACGTCCGTGCCGGGGGTCGCCCCCGCGGCGATGCAGACCGGCCGGTACGCCGCGCAGGAGATCGTGCGCCGGCTGCGGGGCGAGCCCTCGGGCGGCCCGTTCGCGTACCGGGACAAGGGCAGCCTCGCGACGGTCTCGCGGTTCGAGGCGGTCGCGAGCATCGGCGCCGTGAAGGTGTCGGGTTTCCTCGCCTGGCTGCTGTGGCTCGGGGTGCACCTCGTGTACCTCGTGGGGTTCAAGAACCGCGTGACGACGCTGCTGCACTGGGCGGTGTCGTTCGTCGGGCGGGGCCGCTCGGAGCGCACCGCCACCTGGCAGCAGGTGGTCGGCCGCACGGTGCTGCGCTCGCGCGGCGCGGAGCACCCCACCCGGCGCGCGAACGACGTCGCGGGGAGCTGACCCCGGCGCGCTCGCGGCGCGGCGCCGCCCGGGTGACAGTGGAGGGCATGGCCGACCGCCTCGCCCGCAGCACCAGCCCGTACCTGCGCCAGCACGCCGGCAACCCCGTCGACTGGTGGGAGTGGGGCCCGGACGCCCTGGCCGAGGCCCGCCGCCGGGACGTCCCGCTGCTGGTGTCGATCGGCTACGCGTCCTGCCACTGGTGCCACGTCATGGCCCACGAGTCCTTCGAGGACCCGGAGGTCGCCGCCGTGATGAACCGCGGGTTCGTCAACGTCAAGGTGGACCGCGAGGAGCGTCCCGACCTGGACGCGGCGTACATGGCCGCCACCCAGGCCATGACCGGGCAGGGCGGCTGGCCGATGACGGTGTTCGCCACGCCGGACGGCGACCCGTTCTTCTGCGGCACGTACTTCCCGCCGGTGCCGGTCGCGGGGCGGCCGTCGTTCCGGCAGGTGCTCGACGCCCTGTCCCGGACCTGGCGGGAGCGGCGCGACGAGGTCCGGGCGGGGGCCGCGGAGCTGCTCGCGGCGGTGGGCGGCGCCGCGGGGCCGGCCGACGGCTCCCCGCCCCGCGACCCGGGCGAGGCGGGCCGCCCCGGCGACCCCGCCGCCGAC
>JACXUT010000091.1 GCA_014763765.1 Micrococcales bacterium | reverse complement strand
GCGGTGCGGGCGGTCGCCCGGGTGCGTCAGGATGGCCCCGTCCCGGGCGGTCCCGCTCCCGGCCCGCCGAGGCGGGGACGGCGGACGGACGGGACGTGGCGGGCTCCTGCGGGAGGGAGGACGGCGGGCCGGGAGCGGGACCGCCCGGGACGGGGCCATCCTGACGCACCCGGGCGACCGCCCGCACCGCGACGCACCGCGACGCAGCGGCGACGCACCGCGCCCCGCAGTGCGTCGCCGCCCCCGCGGTGGCTAGGGTTGGACGAAGACGCTGGCCGAGGGAGGACACCGTGGGCAAGGCCGAGGACGAGACCCGTCGGCCCGGGCTGTTCAGCAGGCTCGCCGAGCCGCTCGCGGAGCGGACCCGCGAGCGCATCGAGCACGTCGAGGACCGCGTGCGGCGCTCGATCCAGTCGGAGATCGACGCCGTCAGCCGCTCCGTGCGGGCGCGGGCCGTGCAGGTGCGTCCCAGCGCCATCGCGTTCGCCGTCGCGCTGCTGCTGACCGTGTTCGGCCTCGCCCTGCTCGTCACCGCCGGCGTGGTCGCGCTGGCCCTGGTGCTGCCGCTGTGGCTGTCCGCGCTGCTGGCCGGCGTGCTGCTCGTCCTCGTCGCCGCCGGGTGCGCCGCGTGGGGCCGCAGCAAGCTGCCGCAGCCCGTCCGCGTGGCGCCGGCCGGCACCACCCCGGCGCCCGACGCCGAGGAGCTCGTGCACCCCTGGACGGACTGAGGGCGCATCCCGGGCGCCGCCCACCTGCGCCGATCCGCAGGACGCGCCAGACTAGGCAGAACGCCTCACGAAGGAGCACCGGATGACGACGACATCGGGCAGCGGGTCCGGCCCGGACCAGCAGTCTGTCGGCCAGCTCATCAGCCGCCTCGCCGAGCAGTCCGCCCGGCTCGTGCGTGCCGAGATCGACCTCGCGAAGGCCGAGCTGGCCCAGAAGGCGAAGGCCGCCGGCATCGGCGCGGGGCTGCTGGCCGGGGCCGCGTTCCTGGGCTTCTTCACGTTCGTCGTGCTGCTGACCACCGTGATCCTCGCGCTGAGCGAGGCGGTGCCCCCGTGGCTCGCCGCGCTGATCGTGCTGGTGGTGCTCGCCGCCGGCACGGCCGTTCTGGGGCTGCTGGGCGTCAAGAGCCTGCAGAAGAGCACGCCGCCCGCCCCGGAGAAGGCCGTGGCCGGCATCAAGGAGGACGCCGAGACGGTGTCCCGGTCCGTCAAGGAGGGCCTGCGCCGATGAGCGACTCCACGCCCAAGCCGTCCATCGCGGACCTGGAGAGCGAGATCGTGCTGACCCGCGCGGAGCTCGCCGGCACGGCGGACGCGCTCGCCGCGCGGCTGAGCCCGAAGCGCCAGGTGGCCGACGCCCGCGCGGGTGCGGAGAAGCTGCTGCGCGACGCGGTCGGCACGGACCCGGCCGCCGACCCCGCGAACCGGGGGCGTGCCCGCGCCGTGCTGGCCGCGGGCGTGGGCGGGCTGGCCCTGCTGGTGGTGCTGGCCGTCCGGCGCTGACGGGCGCGGCGACCCCGTCGACCCGGGCGCCCGCGGTGGGCGCCCGGCCTCAGCCCCGCGCCTCGAGCGCGAGGAGCGCGCGCTTGACCTCGAGCCCGTAGTAGTAGCCGCCGAGCGTCCCGCCCGTCCGGAGCACCCGGTGGCACGGCACGAACGGCGCGACGAGGTTCCGGGCGCACGCCGAGCCCGCCGCCCGGACGGCCGTCGGGCTGCCCGCGGCCAGCGCGAGCTCCGCGTAGGTGACGGTGCGGCCCGGGGGGATGGCCCGCATCGCCTGCCACGCCCGCTGCTGGAACGGTCCGCCGGCCTGCTCCACGGGCACCGCGTCGAGCGCGGTCGGCTCCCCCGCCGCGTAGCGGGCGACCGCGTCCGCCACCCGCGCCGGGCCGTCTCCCTCCCGGGACAGGTCCTGCGCGGCCACGACGCGGTGGCCCCGCACCGCGGTGGTCGCCGGCAGCCGGGCCGCCATCGCCGCCACGGGCGCGAACCCGGCCGCGCGCACCACGCCCTCGGGGGTGAGCAGCACCGCGAGCTCGCCCGCGGGGGTCGCGAAGGTCGTGGCGAGCAGCGGTCCGGCACCGGCCGACGCGGACCCGGCGGGGTGCTGCGGGACGGGCGGCGCCGACGGAGCGGTCGTGAGGGGCCCGGCCGTCGCGGGCTCGGTGGTCGTCATGGCTCCATCCTGCGGGGTCGGCGGGGCGCGTTCTGGCGGTCCTCGGACATCACGGCCCGTCGTCCGCCGCGGTGGCGGTCCACAGGTGCTGCGCGGCGTAGCCCCGCCACGGCCGCCAGCGGGCGGCGAGGTCGCGCAGCCCGCGTGCGGGGAGCGCGTCGGACCCACCGCCCAGGTACCGGCCGGCCGCGCGGCGGAGCACCAGGTCGCCGTCGGGGAACGCGTCCGGGTCGGCCAGCGCCCGCAGCGCGACGTACTCCGCCGTCCACGGCCCGACGCCGGGCAGCGCCAGCAGCGCGTGCCGCGCCGCGACCCTGTCGGCCGACGGGTCCAGCCGCAGGCCGGCCGCCACCGCACCCGCCACCGCCAGCACGGTCGCCGCGCGCGACCCCGTCAGGCCGAGGGCGCGGAGCTCCGCCACGGGGACCGCTGCGAGGCGCTCCGCCGCCGGGAACGCGCGCAGGCCGCCGGGCCCCGGGGAGCCGTACGCCGCGACGACCCGGCCCGTGAGCGTCCGGGCGGCCCCCACCGACACCTGCTGCCCCAGCACCGCGCGGACGGCGAGCTCGTACCCGTCGACCGTCCCGGGCACCCGCAGACCCGGGCGTGCCGCCACGAGGGGGGCGAGGGCGTCGTCCTCCGCCAGCACCGCCGCGACCAGCGCGGGGTCGGCGTCCAGGTCCAGCCACCGCCGCACGCGACCGACCACCGCAGCCAGGTCGCCGAGCGAGGCGAGCCCGAGGTCCAGGTCGACGCGCGAGCCGTCGTCCGCGAGCCGCACCGTCGCCACGGCCGGACCGTGCGCGGCCGGCACGAGCCGCCGGACGGTGAACGCACCCCCCGACGCGTCCGCGACCTCCAGGCCGGGCACGGCCCGCCGCTCGACGTGGGCGAACCACGCGCGGGCGTCGTACGGCGGCCGGTGGCGCAGGTGGAGCGTCAGGTGCGCCGCGTCGACGGGCGACCGGGCCGGGGGGACGTCCGACGCGCCGCCGGGCCGCCCGCCGGTCGCCGCGGGCCGCGTCCCGCCGACGCGACGAGCGGCCGGGGCGTCCCGCCCCGCGGGTCCGGGCTGCGCGGCGGCGGCCCGGCGCCGGGTGCGCAGCGCGCGGGGCGCGGCGCCGAACGTCGCGCGCATGACGTCGTTGAACTGGCGGACGCTCGCGAACCCGGCCGCGAACGCGACGTCCGCCATCGGCAGGCTGGTCTCGTCCAGCAGGTGCCGCGCGAGCTGTGCCCGTCGGCTCCGGGCGATCTGCGCGGGCCCGGCCCCCATCTCCGCGACCACCACCCGCTGCAAATGCCGGGCGCTGACGTGCAGGCGCTCCGCGAGGCCCTCGACGCCGACCTCGTCGACGACCCCCGACGCGATCGCGCGGACCGCCTGCGCGGCGAGGTCGGCGCGGGCGTCCCACTCCCTGCTGCCGGGGAGCGCGTCGGGCCGGCAGCGGCGGCAGGCCCGGAAGCCCGCGGCGACGGCCGCGGCCGCGGAGCGGTAGTAGCGGCAGTTGTCCGGACGCGGCGTCCGCGCCGGGCAGGACGGGCGGCAGTAGACGCCGGTGGAGGTCACGCCGAGGTACAGCCGCCCGTCGTAGCGCGGGTCCCGGCCGCTGACGGCGCGGTACGCGACGTCACGGTCGATCCAGGCAGGCAGGTCGTCCTGCGGGAGTGTCGTGGTCACCGCCCCACCCTCGTCCGTCGCGGACCACCATTCTGGCGGTCCTCGGACACGGCGGTGCCGTGGTGCCCGCCCCGGCCGAGGGGCGGTGCGTCGTCAGGAGTCGCTGTCGCGCTGGCCCGGGATGCCCCCGAGCAGCTCGCGCACCTCGGTCTCGCGGTACCGGCGGTGCCCGCCGAGCGTGCGGATCGAGGACAGCTTGCCGGACTTGGCCCAGCGGGTGACCGTCTTGGGGTCGACGCGGAACAGCGTGGCGACCTCGGACGGGGTCAGCAGGATCTCGTTCTCGGTGTGGGGGGCGGACACGTCAGACCTCCTCGTGGTGACGACCGGTTGTCACACCCGTCGTCCGTGCTGTCAGGTTCCTGGCCGGAGCCGGCTCCGCTGCCGGACCCACGGTCAGGAAGCGTGTCGTCGACGACCTCATGTGCGTACCCCCCTAGCGCCCCCGCCGCGACCACTCTGTCACGTCGAACTCCACACAACTAGTACCAACGTCCCATCTCCGGACAAGCGGTAGCTATTGGGACACTGTAGGTCGTTCCGGACATGACTGCGCGTCGACACGGTGGTCCGAACGGGCGGTCCTGCCGCACGCGCGTTCACCCGGACGGCCCTGTCCGCGCGTCGCCCGGCAGTCACAGCGACGTGACCACCGGCTTCGTCCGGACCGGCCGGCGACTCCCCTCCCGAGGGTCCGGCCACCCGCGACCAAGGTCCCGCACCGGCCCGTGGTGGAGGTCACATCGCGGACGGTCCGCCCAGCCCTCGGGACGGGCCCGCGTACTCCTCCCCGCCCGGCGGGCCCGCCGCGGCCGCCACGAGGCCGCCGACCGGGCCCCGGACGCGGACGCCGGACACGCGCCGGTGCGACCCGCATCACCCCGGGGGCGAGTGGTCGGAATGCCGGGCGACCATGTACCGTTGCGACACGAACAGACGATTCAGCACCCCGGGGCCGCACGTGTGAGCACGGAGCCGCCCCGCTTCCACGTTAGAGGGGGTCGATGCCATGGGGCGCGGCCGTCAGAAGGCTAAGCAGACGAAGGTGGCCCGGGAGCTGAAGTACTTCAGCCCTGACACCAACTACCGGGCCCTCGAGCAGGAGCTCAACGGGCGCCGCAGCGACCTCGTCACCGACAGCCGACAGGACTCCGACGACGAGGGTGACGACTACTCTCGCTGGCCCGACGAGCGCTGAATCACGGGCCGGACGCCACGCCCCGCGTGACGCCGGCCCCGCCGCGGACCACTGCGGCCCGCACCGCTGACCGCCGCGTCCCACGCCGTCGGGCGTGACCACGTCGCCCGGCGCCACGGCCGCACCGCCCCGCACGCCGTCGGCGACCGGACGCCGGGAGCGGCAGACGGTGTCCCGCGTCGGCACGCCGAGGCCCTGTGTCCGGCGGTCGTCCGGGCGGGGCGCACTGCCGCCGCCGCGCGGCGCCGTCAGGACCGCTCCGGGCCCCGGCCTCAGACCGTGCGGTAGCTGCCGCTCAGCCGGACGGCGCCGCCCTGCACGCCCTTGGTGCCGGCCACGAGATCCGCACCCAGCGCCGCCGTGTCCCGCTCCGGGTCCAGCGCGCGCACCTCGCCCAGGTGCCAGGCGGTCAGCCCGAGCTCGGCCGCGTGCTCCCGCACGGCGTCGGCGTCCGCGGCGTCGACCACCGCGACCATGCCGACGCCGAGGTTCAGCGTGCGCTCGAGGTCCGTCCACGGCACCCCGCCGGCGGCCTGCACCAGCGAGAACACGGGCGGCAGCGTCCACGACCCGCGCGGCACGTCGGCCACCAGCCCGGCCGGCAGCACGCGCGCGACGTTGGCCGCCAGCCCCCCGCCGGTCACGTGGCTGAACGCGTGCACCCCGCCCGCGGCCCGCTCCACGAGCGCCAGGCAGTCGGCCGCGTACACGCGGGTCGGCTCGAGCAGCTCCGCGCCCAGCGTGCGCCCGAGCTCCGGGACGTCGCGGTCCAGCGACCAGCCGGCGACCTCGACGACGCGGCGCACCAGGGAGTACCCGTTCGAGTGCAGCCCAGACGATCCGAGGGCGACCAGCACGTCCCCCGCGCGCACCCGCTCCGGGCCGAGCAGGCCGTCGGCCTCCACCACACCGGTCGCCGCACCCGCGACGTCGTACTCGTCCGGGCCGAGCAGACCGGGGTGCTCCGCGGTCTCGCCGCCGACCAGCGCCGTCCCGGCCACGGAGCAGGCCGCGGCGATGCCGCGCACGACGTCGGCGATCCGCTCCGGGACGACCCGCCCGCACGCGATGTAGTCGGTCATGAACAGCGGCTTCGCGCCCACGACCACGATGTCGTCGACCACCATGCCGACCAGGTCGAACCCGATGGTGTCGTGCACATCCATCGCCTGCGCGATCGCGACCTTGGTGCCGACCCCGTCCGTCGAGGTCGCCAGCAGCGGGCGGCGGTACCCCACCAGCGCGGACGCGTCGAACAGCCCGGCGAAGCCGCCGACGCCGCCCAGCACCTGCGGGCCGTGCGTCGCGCGTACGGCGTCCTTCATCAGCTCGACGGCCTTGTCGCCCGCCTCGGTGTCCACGCCGGCGGCGGCGTAGGTGATGCTCTCGGTCACGGGTGCTCCAGCGCGTTCGAGCCACCGGTCCCCTGGACCAGGGTGGCGAGTCCGTCCTCGGGCGGGCCGAGCGGCAGCTCGTTCTGCTCCAGCAGGTGCTTGCCGAGCCGGTCCTGCGACGGCAGCTCGATGGGGTACGTCCCGGTGAAGCAGGCGGTGCACAGCTGCGAGGCAGGCTGCTCGGTCGCGGCGATCATGCCGTCCATCGAGATGTAGCCGAGCGAGTCGGCCCCGAGCGACGCGCCGATCTCCTCCACGGCCAGGCCGTTGGCGATCAGCTCGGCGCGGGACGCGAAGTCGATGCCGTAGAAGCAGGGCCACTTCACCGGCGGGCTGCTGATCCGCACGTGCACCTCGGCGGCGCCGGCCTCGCGCAGCATCCGGATCAACGCGCGCTGGGTGTTGCCGCGCACGATCGAGTCGTCCACGACCACGAGGCGCTTGCCGCGGATGACCTCCCGCAGCGGGTTGAGCTTGAGCCGGATGCCGAGCTGGCGCAGCGTCTGCGAGGGCTGGATGAACGTCCGGCCCACGTAGGCGTTCTTGGTCAGCCCCTGCCCGAACGGGATGCCGGACGCCTGCGCGTAGCCGACCGCCGCGGGGGTGCCGGACTCCGGGACCGGGATGACGAGGTCGGCCTCGACGGGGTGCTCCTGCGCCAGCCGGCGACCCATCTCGACGCGCGCCGCGTGCACGGACCGGCCGGAGATCGTCGTGTCGGGCCGGGCCAGGTAGACGTACTCGAAGACACAGCCCGCGCGCTGCTGGCGCTCGGTGAACCGCTGCGTGCGCAGGCCGTCGGCGTCGATCGCGACGAGCTCGCCGGGCTCGATCTCCCGGACGAACGACGCGCCGACGATGTCGAGCGCGGGGGTCTCCGACGCCACGACCCAGCCGCGCTCCAGCCGGCCGAGCACCAGCGGCCGCACGCCCTGCGGGTCGCGCGCGGCGTACAGCGTGTGCTCGTCCATCCACACGAGGCTGAACGCGCCGCGCAGCCGCGGGAGCACCTCCAGGGCGGTGGCCTCGAGCGTGTGGTCCTGGTCGCCCGCGAACAGCGCCGTCACCAGCGCGGTGTCGGTGGTGTTGCCCCGCGCGAGCTCGCCGCGCCGCTGCGCGCCGTACCGCTCCGCGACCAGGTCGACGAGCTCGGCGGTGTTGGTCAGGTTGCCGTTGTGCGCCAGCGCGACGGTGCCGCCGGCGGTCGCGCCGAGCGTGGGCTGCGCGTTCTCCCACGTGCTGCCGCCGGTCGTGGAGTACCGCGCGTGCCCGACGGCGATGTGGCCGTGCAGGGCGTTCAGCGCCGTCTCGTCGAAGACCTGCGAGACCAGGCCCATGTCCTTGTAGACGAGCAGCTGCTCGCCGTTGGACGTCGCGATGCCCGCGGACTCCTGCCCGCGGTGCTGCAGGGCGTACAGCCCGAAGTAGGTGAGCTTCGCGACCTCCTCACCGGGAGCCCAGACCCCGAAGACGCCGCACGCGTCCTGGGGTCCCTTCTCGTTCGGCAGGAGGTCGTGGTTCAGCAGTCCGTCTCCGCGGGGGGCCACACGACCATGGTGACACACCGCCGGGCGGGCGCCCGACCCGGGCCGGGTGCCGGGCAGGACGGCGGGCGGGGCCGACGGCGGGGCCCGCGGACGGTCAGCGGGGCCGGGCGCCGCCGGCGTCGTCGCCGGCCGCGCGCCGCACGCTGCGCCGCTCGGCCAGCACCGCGAGGCCCGCGCCGGCGAACGCCCCGACGAGGGCGCCGATCACCGCCGACACCAGCCGGGCACCGCCCTGACCCTCGAACAGGCTGATGAACGCCGTCCCGTCGGCGACCACCTCGCTCGACGGGCCGGCGACCAGTGCCGCGACCAGGCCGACCAGCGCGCCGACGAGGACCCCGGCCGTGATGAACGCACCGACCTTCGGCGCGCGGCGCACGCGCGCCGGCTCGGCCACGCGGGCGAGGGCGGCCTCGTCGAGCGGCCCGGCGGGCTCCGGCTCGGCCGCAGGCCCGTCGGCGGTTCCCGGCGCGACCGGGACCTCCGGCTCGGGCGCGGGCGCGCCGGCGGGGCGCGGGTCGTCGGGCCGTCGGTCCGGGCTGCTCGCTGCGGTCACCCCGGAATCCTAGGTCGGGGCGCGGCGGCCCTAGGCTCGACGGCATGGGAGCCGCCGACGCCGCCGCGCCGCGGTACCCGTCGACGATCGCCGCGCCGGTCGAGCACGAGCTCGTCGTGAAGAAGTCGCGGTTCCTCGCGCTCGTGCACCCCGTGGCGAGCGTGGCCGAGGCCGACGAGGTCGTCGCTGCCGTCCGCAAGCGGTCGTGGGACGCGCGTCACCACTGCGTCGCCCTGGTCGTCGGCCCGCACGCGGAGCAGCAGCGGTCGACCGACGACGGCGAGCCCTCCGGGACGGCCGGCGTGCCGATGCTCGAGGTGCTGCGCCGCCGCGAGCTCACCGACGTGGTGGCGGTCGTGACGCGGTACTTCGGGGGGGTCCTGCTCGGCGCGGGCGGCCTGGTCCGCGCCTACTCGACGGCGACGTCGGAGGCCCTCGACCTCGCCCGGCTGGTCCGGCGCAGCGCCGCGGTGCGGGTCACCGTCGACGCACCGCACGCCGAGGCCGGCCGCCTCCACGGTGTGCTCCGCGAGTGGGCGGCCGGGCACGACGCGGGGCTGGAGGACGTCGCGTACGGCGCGGCGGCGCGCTTCACGCTGCTGGTACCGCCCCTCGAGCTCGACGCGCTCGACGCGGCCGTCGCGGCGGCGACCGCCGGCACCGTCCACGCGGTGCGCGGGGGCACCGAGGTCCTGTCGCGCTGAGGCGGCCCGGCGGCGGCGCCGGCGCGGGGGCGGCCCGCCCCGGCCGTGCCCGCACCGCTCGCGCGCCGCGCGTCAGCACCACGCCCGGCCGGTGCCGGCGGGCGGTCGCGTCACCGCGCGCGGGTCGCCTGCAGGGGCAGCCAGGCGGACAGGTCCGCGCGCTCCCCCGAGGCGTGCACCCGCCCGGCCCCGACCGCGTCGTCCCACGTGAGCGCGCCCGTCACCAGCTCCAGCCACGTCTGCGGGTCCGTCTCCACGACGTTCGGGGGCGTGCCGCGCGTGTGGCGCGGACCCTCGACGGCCTGCACGGCGCCGTCCGGTGGCACCCGGACCTCGACGGTGTGGCCCGGCGCGACATCGGCCAGCTCCTCGAGCGTGAACCGCACGGCGGTGCGACGCGCCCGGGTGTCGGCGGGGTCGGCGCGCCACGCGGCGACGGCGGCACGGCCCGCGGCGGGCTCGGTTCGGCGGCGGGGAGGCATGCTGCCATTGTCCCGGCCATCGGGCGGTCGGCGCCGCCCGTGCGAGCATGCCGTCATGAGCGACGCCCCGCAGCCCACGCCCCCGACGTCCGAGCAGACGCGCCCCCGTGCCGGCCGGGCGGCGCTGTGGGGGAGCCTCGGCGCCGCGGTCGCCGGGCTCGCCGCGGTCGGCACGGTGATCGCCCTGGCGGTGCGCGCGGGCTGACCTCGACCCCGGCGACGGGCGGGTGCCGCGGGCCCTTCTCAGCGCGGCGGCCGCGCCCGCTGGAACCGGTGGTACGCCGCCGTGGCCCGGCGGGTGCGGTGGCGCTCGGCGGCGGCGAGCCCGGCGTCCGCGCGGCGCTCCTGGTAGGCGGCCTCCCGGGCCAGCCGGCGCCACGAGTCCAACCGCCGAGCGCTGAGCGAGCCGTCCTCGACCGCCGCCAGCACCGCGCACCCCGGTTCGCTCCGGTGCGCGCAGTCGGCGAACCGGCAGTCCTCCGCGAGCTCGGCGACGTCGGCGAACGCCGTCTCCAGCGCCGCGGCGTCCGCCACCAGCCCCACGCCCCGCAGCCCCGGCGTGTCGATCAGGCTCGCTCCGCCCGGCAGCGGCACGAGCTCGCGGTGCACCGTGGTGTGGCGCCCGCGGCCGTCGGCGCGCCGGTCGCCGGTCGCCATGACCTCCGCACCGGCGAGGGCGTTCACCAGGGTCGACTTCCCCGCCCCGGACGGCCCCACGACGACGAGGGTGCGTCCCGGGCCGAGCAGCGCCCGCAGCGGCTCCAGCCCGGTGCCGGCCGTGACGCTCACCGCGTGCACGTCCGCGCCGATCGCCACCGCCCGGACCTCGTCGGCCATCCCCTCGGGGTCGGGCACCAGGTCCGCCTTGGTCAGCACGACCACCGGCACGGCGCCCGAGCGCCAGGCCAGCGTCAGCAGACGCTCCACGCGGCCCGGGCTCGGGTCCGGGTCGAGGTGCTCGACCACCAGCACCACGTCGACGTTCGCGGCCAGCACCTGCTCCCGGGACGTGCGGTCGGCGCCGTCGCGCACCACCGCCGTGCGCCGCGGGAGGACGGCGACCAGCCGCGGGCCACCGTCTGCGCCGTCGGCGCCCAGCAGCACCTCGTCGCCGACCGCCGGCGGCACGCGCTCACCGGGCGCACCGGCCGTGTCGAGCACCGGCACCAGGCCGTCGCCGGGCAGCGCGACCCGGAGGACGTCCCCTGCCCCCGCGCCCGGGACTGCACCCGCGGCCCCGGCGGCGTCCGCGGACACGTCGGTGGCGGGGGACACGCCGGCGTCCGCCCCACCGGAGCCACCGGGCAGCACGAGCACCGCCCCGCGGTCGACGCGCACGACGCGCCCCGAGGCGACCTCACCGGGATCGACGGACATGCCCCGACCGTAGGAACCGCCCCGCGGCGGACGCGAGCGATTTCCGCGGCCCCGTGCGACCTGCGCCCGCGGCTCCCTCCGCCGAGAGTCCAGGACACGCCGAGAGCCCGCGCCGAACCCGGGCGTGTCCTGGCATCTCGGCGCAGAACGCACGCAGGCGGGCGCGAGCGGGCGCGCGCGGCACGCAGGCGGCACGCGCAGCGCGCGCGAGCGGGTCCCGCGACCGCGCAGGTCAGCCGCGGGCGGGTCCCGCGGCCGTGCAGGTCAGCCGAAGTAGCGCGGGAGCGTCGCCTCGGCGACCTCGCGGGCCTCGGGCAGCGGGAGCGTGAACAGCCCCTTCACCTCGACGGCCGGGGTGTGGACGTGGTCCTCGGGCAGGTCGGCGGTCGGCGCGCCCGCACCGGGGCTGCACGTCTCCGCCGTGACGCCGAGCCGCAGCGCGGGGACGCCCTGCGCGGTGCACAGGTCCTCGAACCGCACGGCCTCCGAGCGCGGCACGGCCACGAGGGCGCGCGCGGTGGACTCGCTGAACAGCGCCTCGAAGGGCGTCACGCCGTCGCGCTCGCACAGCCCGGCGAGGTCCACCTGCACGCCCACGCCGTACCGCAGCGACGACTCGACGAGCGCCTGCGCCAGACCGCCCTCGGACAGGTCGTGCGCGGCGTCGGCCAGGCCGTCCCGCGACGCACGGACCAGCACGGTCGCGAGCCGGCGCTCCGCGTCCAGGTCGACCCGCGGCGGCACCCCGCCGAGGTGCCCGTGCGCGACGTCGGCCCACGCGGAGCCGTCGAGCTCGGGCCGCGTGGTGCCCAGCAGGTAGACGGTCTCCCCCGCCGTGGTCCAGCCGGACGGCGTGGCCTCGGCGACGTCGTCGATGACGCCCAGCACGCCGACGACGGGCGTCGGGTGGATGGCGGAGTCGATCTTCCCGGGCTCGCCGGTACCGTTGTACAGCGACACGTTGCCGCCGGTCACCGGGGTGCCGAGCACCGCGCACGCGTCGGCGAGACCCTCGATCGCCTGGACGAGCTGCCACATCGACGCCGGGTCCTCGGGGCTGCCGAAGTTGAGGCAGTCCGTGACGGCCATCGGGCGGGCGCCGGACGCGGCGACGTTGCGGTACGCCTCGGCGAGCGCGAGCTGCGCGCCGGTGTACGGGTCGAGCTTGGCGTAGCGGCCGTTGGCGTCGGTCGCGAGCGCGACCCCGAGGCCGGTCGTCTCGTCGACGCGGACCACGCCGGCGTCGTCGGGCTGCGCGAGCGCGGTGTTGCCCTGCACGAACCGGTCGTACTGGTCGGTCACCCAGGACTTCGACGCGAGGTTCGGCGAGCCGAGCAGGTCGAGCACGGTGGCCCGCAGCTCCGCCGGGGTCGACGGCCGCGCGTACCGCTGGGCGCCCTCGGCGGTGCTGACCGAGTCGGCGACGAGGCCGTCCTGCCACTCCGGGCGGGAGTACGGCCGGTCGTAGACGGGGCCCTCGTGCGCGACGGTCTTCGGGTCGACGTCGACGATCCGCTGCCCGTGGTGGTCGATGGTGAGGCGGCCGGTGCCGGTGACCTCGCCGATGACGGCGGTCTCGACGTCCCACTTCCCGGTGATCGCCAGGAACTCGTCGAGCTTCTCGGGCGTGACGACCGCCATCATCCGCTCCTGCGACTCCGACATGAGGATCTCGCCGGCCGTCAGGGTGGGGTCGCGCAGCAGCACGTTCTCGAGGTCGACGTGCATGCCGCCGTCGCCGTTGGACGCGAGCTCGGACGTCGCGCAGGAGATGCCGGCCGCGCCGAGGTCCTGGATGCCCTCGACCACGCGGGCCGCGTACAGCTCCAGGCAGCACTCGATGAGCACCTTCTCCATGAACGGGTCGCCGACCTGGACGCTCGGGCGCTTCGACGGCTTGGTGTCGTCGAAGGTCTCCGAGGCCAGGATCGAGGCGCCGCCGATGCCGTCGCCGCCGGTGCGCGCACCGAACAGGACGACCTTGTTGCCGACGCCGGAGGCGTTGGCCAGGTGGATGTCCTCGTGGCGCAGCACGCCGAGGCACAGCGCGTTGACCAGCGGGTTGCCCTGGTACGAGGCGTCGAACACGAGCTCGCCGCCGATGTTCGGCAGGCCGAGCGAGTTGCCGTAGCCGCCGACGCCGGACACGACGCCGTGCACCACGCGCGCGGTGTCCGGGTGGTCGACCGCGCCGAACCGCAGCTGGTCCATCACGGCGACCGGGCGGGCGCCCATCGAGATGATGTCGCGGACGATGCCGCCGACGCCGGTCGCGGCGCCCTGGTACGGCTCGACGTACGACGGGTGGTTGTGGGACTCGACCTTGAACGTCACGGCCCAGCCGTCGCCGATGTCGACGACGCCCGCGTTCTCACCGATGCCGACCAGCAGGTGCTCGGTCATCTCGGGCGTGACGCGCTCGCCGAACTTCCGCAGGTGCGTCTTGCTCGACTTGTACGAGCAGTGCTCGGACCACATGACGGAGTATATGGCGAGCTCGGCGGCCGTGGGGCGGCGCCCGAGGATGTCGCGGATCCGCTGGTACTCGTCCGGCTTGAGGCCGAGCTCCGCGTACGGCTGCTCGAGGTCCGGGGTGGCCGCGGCGTGCTCCACGGTGTCGGACACGTGGCCCGGCGTGGGGCCGGCGGGCTGCTCCGCGGGCTCGGTGGGCTGCTGCGAGGTGGGCGCGCTGGTCATCGAATCCCTCGGGCTGGTGGGCCGGCGGAGCGCAGCGGCGTCCGGGGTGGACGGCCGTGACGCGCCCGGCCGGGCGGGCGTCGGCAGACACCGCACAGGCTACCGGCGCCCGCGGCGGCCCCGGACACTCCGCCGGCACCCGGCACGCCGTGCCACGCGGACGCCCTGACAGACTGGGGCCGTGATCTCCTCGCGTGGCGCCGCCCGGTCGGCGGTGGCGCTCCTCGCGGTCGCCGTCCTGACCGGGTGCACCGGCACCGGGACCGGCACCGGGACGCCCGACGGGACTGCGTCCCCGACGTCCTCGGCGGTGGCCGCGCCCGCCGACCCGGACTCCCTGCGCGCAGCGGGAACCGCCGTGACCTCGGGCGACGTGACGCTGACGGCGTGGCCGCCGGTCGCCGTCGTGGGCCCGGCGGACGAGGACGGCGCCGTGACGCTGACGGTGCCGCTGCCGCAGGTCGAGGACGCCTCCGCGTCGGTGCTGCCCGTCGCGACGCTCGTGCCGCCGCCCGGCGCGACGCTGGACCTGCTCGGGGACGACTCGGCCCTGGTCCGCGGTGCCGACGGCGGCGTGCTCGCGGCGCTCGGGACCCCGGTGCTCGGCGGGGAGGCCGCGGGTGCCGGGCTGCACCTGCAGGTCGACGCCCGGGACGACGGCACGCTCGACTGGTCCGTGGTCCGGCCCGTGCTGACCGACGGCACGGTCGACGCGGACCCGTCGCCCGCCGGCACGGTGACCGCCGTGGTGGCGGCGTCCGCGCTGCGCAGCGCCACCTGGGCGGACCGCGACGACGAGGGGGGCCTGAGCCTCGCCGTCGTCCCCGCGGCGTGGGCGCGCACCGGCGGGCTCGCGGCGGAGGAGGCGCTGTGGGCGCAGCTCGTCGCGCAGGCGCCCGAGGCGGACACCACCGGCGTGCGGGACCAGCTCACCTGCCACACGATCGGCGCGCCGGACAAGGAGTCGTGGAACCTCGAGCCGTGGCGTCCGGACGTCGGCCTGCTCGCCACGCTCGCCGCGCGGTGCAACCCGGAGTGAGCACGTCGCACGGTCCTGCGTGACGGACGCCTCGTCGCCGCACGACACCGTTGTTGCTACAGTCTTCAACATCATGCGCCAGACGACCTCCCCCGCACGCACCCGCGCCTGTCGAGCCTCCTCGGCCGCCGCGTGCTGCTGTCGTCGCTGAGCCGCTCCCGCTGAGCTCCCCGGGTCCGCGCACCGCCGCCGACCCCGCGAGCCGCACCTGAGCCGGACGCCGCCCCGGCCCTCGACCGGCGCGACCGGACCACGCGCCGCCCTGTCCCCGGCTCCCCCGGCGCCCGTCGTCACGCACCGGCCGGGCGGCACGGGCCCCCGGTCGCCGCACCCGGCACCTCGGATCCCCTCGTCCGGACACGCCCCGCACGCCCGTGAGC
>JACXUT010000090.1 GCA_014763765.1 Micrococcales bacterium | reverse complement strand
CGCCGCCGATCAGCACCGGGATGTCGCGCGTCGGCGCCGGGTTGCCGGCCGCGAGGCGGGCCTTGATGCGCGGCAGCGCCTGCGCGAGGTCCGCGATGCGGGAGCCCGCGGTGCCGAACTCGTAGCCGAACTGGTCGTAGTCCTTCTCGAACCAGCCGGCCCCGATGCCCAGGATCAGGCGGCCGCCGCTGATGTGGTCGACCGTGCGGGCCATGTCGGCCAGCAGCTCGGGGTTCCGGTACGAGTTGCAGGTCACGAGCGCACCGATCTCGACGCGGCTGGTCTGCTCCGCCCACGCGCCGAGCATCGTCCAGCACTCGAAGTGCTTGCCGTCGGGGTCGCCGTAGAGCGGGAAGAAGTGGTCCCAGTTGAAGATCACGTCCACCCCCAGGTCCTCGGCGCGGCGGACCGCGTCGCGGATCTGGGCGTAGTCGGCGTGCTGGGGCTGGATCTGGACTCCGATGCGGAGGGGTCGTGTCATGGGCGTCACCGTACGTCCGCTCCGGCGGCCCGCGCCCGGCCCGACCGGTGCGCGGCGCGGGGGCGGGGCCGCGCGCCGTCTACGCTGAGGCGGTGCGGCCGCCCGCGCCCGCGTGCCGTCGCCGGCGCGCACCCGGCCGGCCGCGCCCGATCGGCCGGCACCTGCCGGCCCGTGCGCGCCGCCGCACGCCCCGCTCCCGACCCCGGAGGTCCCCATGCCCGCCGTCGCCGACGCGTCCGAGCTCTCGGCGCCCGTCCCGCTGCGCTGGGTCGGCCCGCTGCGGGTCAGCGGCAACGTCATGACCGGCGAGTCGGAGGTGCCGCTCGCGACGTACGAGTCCCCGCTGTGGCCGTCGGTGCGCCGCGGGGCCCGGATCTCCACGATGGTCGAGGGCGGCATCCGCGCGACGCTGGTGGACGAGCGGATGTCCCGCTCGGTGCTGCTGGAGGCGGACGACGCGGGCGTGGCGCTGGCCGCCTGGCAGCACCTGACGTCGCACCGGGCGGAGCTCGAGGCCGTCGTCGCCGGCAGCAGCCGGTTCGCCCGGCTGATCGACCTGCACGTGCAGATCGCCGCGAACCTGCTGTTCGTCCGGTTCGAGCTGACCACGGGCGACGCGTCCGGGCACAACATGGTGACGAACGCGGCGGACCGCCTCATGGACCACGTCCTGGCGACGGTGCCGGGCGTGCGGTACGGGTCGGTGTCGGGCAACTACTGCTCCGACAAGAAGGCCACCGCCGTGAACGGCATCCTCGGGCGCGGCAAGAACGTCGTGACGGAGATCGTCGTCCCGCGGCGTCTCGTCGAGCGGTTCCTGCACACCACGCCCGAGGCCGTCGTCCAGCTCAACATCCGCAAGAACCTCATCGGCACGATGCTGGCCGGAGGGCTGCGCTCGGCGAACGCGCACTACGCCAACATGCTGCTGGCGTTCTACCTGGCGACCGGGCAGGACGCAGCCAACATCGTCGAGGGCTCGCAGGGGCTCACCCACGCGGAGGTCCGCGACGGCGACCTGTACTTCTCCTGCACGCTGCCGAACCTCGTCGTCGGGACCGTCGGCAACGGCAAGGGCCTGGGCTTCGTCGAGGACAACCTCGCGCGGCTCGGGTGCCGGGAGGAGCGCGAGCCCGGCGCGAACGCCCGGCGCCTGGCGGTGCTGTGCGCCGCGACCGTGCTGTGCGGGGAGCTGTCGCTCATGGCCGCCCAGACGAACCAGGGCGAGCTGATGGCCGCGCACCTGCGCCTCGAGCGCGGCGCGGCGGGCCCCACGACCACCGCCTGACCCGACGCGCGGGGCGGCCGGCCGCGCCGGGCTCCCGCGACCGCCGGGATGGATCCGGCCCGCGGGGGCGTTCCGTGTGAGGCGCGTGAAGACCCCGGCCGTCGCTGGTCGGGGTCCGCGCGCGGGGCTACAGTCGTCCGGGCCTCGCGTGGCGCCGTGACTCAGCACCACGCCCCGGGGCCACCCGCCCCGGGCCCCTCCGCCCGACGGGCGGCGACCAGCCCGAGAGGATCCCACCCCGACATGCAGCTCGGCATCGACGACCTGGCCTTCGCGACCGCGGACCGGTACCTCGACCTGGCGGACCTCGCGCCCGTGCACGGCGTGGACGTCGCGAAGTACACCGTGGGCCTCGGCCAGGACCGGATGAGCGTGTGCGCCCCCGACGAGGACGTCGTGACGCTGGCCGCCGCGGCCGCGCTGCCGCTGGTCGAGGACCTCGACGACGCCGGCCGCGCCGCGATCCGGACCGTGCTGCTGGCCACCGAGTCGGGCATCGACCAGTCGAAGTCAGCCGGCGTCTACGTGCACCGGCTGCTCGGCCTGTCGCCGTCGGCGCGCGTCGTCGAGCTGAAGCAGGCGTGCTACGCGGGGACGTCGGCGCTGCAGATGGCACTCGCCCTCGTCGCGCGCAACCCGGAGCAGAAGGTGCTCGTGATCTGCTCGGACGTCGCGCGGTACGACGTGGGCTCCTCCGGGGAGCCCACCCAGGGCTGCGGCGCGGTCGCGATGCTGGTCACGGCGGACCCGCGCCTGGTCGCGATCGAGCCGGTGTCCGGGCTGCACACCACGGACATCATGGACTTCTGGCGGCCGAACTACCGCTCGACGGCGGTGGTCGACGGCCGGCTCTCGCTGCGCGCGTACACGGACTCGCTGGCCGGGGCGTGGCAGGACTTCCAGGCGCAGGGCGGCGCCGCCCTGGCCGACATCGACGCGTTCGTCTACCACCAGCCGTTCACGAAGATGGCGGTCAAGGCGCACGCCCACCTCGCCCGCGTCGCCAGCGGCCCCCGGGACGCCGAGGCGCAGGCCGCGCAGATCGCGGACACCCTGCGGTACAACCGCGAGATCGGGAACTCCTACACCGCGTCGATGTACATCGGGCTGGCGTCGCTGCTCGACCACGCGACCGAGGACCTCGCCGGCTCGCGCATCGGGTTCTTCTCGTACGGCTCCGGCTCCGTCGGCGAGTTCTTCACCGGCGTCGTCCAGCCCGGGTACCGGCAGCACCTGCGCGCCGCGGCCCACCGCCGGCTGCTCGACGACCGCGAGCGGATCTCGCACGCGGAGTACCTGGAGGTCGTCGCGCCCGTGAACCCGGTGGACGGCGGCGACCACGTCGTCGAGCCGACCACGCGCGGACCCTTCCGGCTCGCGGCGATCACCCGGCACCAGCGGGTCTACGAGCGGGCAGCCGCGGCGGCGGCAGGCAGCGCGGTCGCCTGACCGCCCGCCTGACCGCGCGGCGCTACTGGTACGTCACCAGGTCCGGCGTCGGCTGCACCGCGTAGGTCTGCGCCGGGTCCAGCATCGGCTGGTCCTCGTCGTAGAAGTTCTTCCACCCCCAGTGCACGTCCGGCGCCCCCTGGCGCAGCGCCCGCCACGTGTCGGCCTTCGCGGGCTGGGAGCCCTGGCCGTCGGCGTGGATGATCACCGCCAGCTCGTCGTGGCTGGTATCGAGCCGCTCGCGGTCGGTGATCATCCGCAGCGAGAACTGGTGGAGCAGGAACATCTTCTGCGGCAGGTGGTGCTCGCGGGTGAACCCGGCGAGCCAGTCGGCGGTCGCGTTGACCTCGTCGACGCCCACCGACCCGATCTGCCGGAGGTGGACCTGGTCGGGCGCGAGCCGCCACTCCGGGTCGAGCGCGAGGCCGACGTGCGGGTACGCGAGCAGCTCGGCGTACTGCTTCGCCTGGGTGACGAAGTCGGTGCGTCCGGGCTGCAGGTCGATGACGACCGCCTGGCCCGCCTCCTGCGCGGCCTCGACCAGCGGGCGCAGGTCCTCCACGCTGCGCGCGCGGGAGTAGGAGCCGTCGGGCTCGGGGGCGGACGAGGCGATGGTCGCGATGATCTCGAGGGTGGGGACCACGGTGTCGTCGGTCAGGGCCTCGTAGGGCTCGGCGGTCTGCCGGGCGCGGGCGACCGTCGCGGGCACGTCCTGCTCCCCCAGGACGCCGAGCGCCGGCGTGCCGGGGGTCCCGTACAGCGCCACGTAGCGCTTGCCGTCCTCGCCGCGGGGGAACACGAGCTGCCCCCCGCCGGGGAGCTCCACGCCGGTCGCCGCCGCCGCGACCCGTGGGCCGAGGACCGCGGCGGCGCCGAAGCCGGGGGCCAGGGCGACGACCGTCCGGACGCCGTCGAGCGCGCGCACGGTCTGCGAGGTCGAACGCGGGTCGCCCCCGGGCACGTCCACGACGGGGACGCCGGCCGCCCGGGCGGTGGCGAGCGCGGCGGCGGTGCGGCCGGCGCGGTCCTCGGCGAGGTCCACGAGGACCGCGGCGCGACGCGGCGCCTCGGGCGGCAGGACGCGCGGGCCCGCACCGTCGAGCAGGACGCCGTCCGCCCGCGCGGCGCCGGGGGCGGTGGTGCCGGTCGACGACCCGCCCGACGGCGCGCGGGTCCTCGACGGCTCCGGGGACGACGTGCGACCCCGTGACGCCCGGGGAGAGGCGGTGGCCTCCGGTGCACGCGTCGACCGAGCCGCGGTCGGGCTCCCCGACGGCTCGGCGGCCGGGTCCGGCGCCGGCCCGACCAGCAGCGTCGTGCCGGGGCGGCCGAGGGCGGCCACCGCGCCGGCGAGCCGTGCGGGCCCCACCTCGTGCGGCTCCTCGACCGCGACGCCGAGCTCCGCGAGCGCCGGCGCGTCGCCGGGGTCCACGGCGTGCACCTGCAGCGAGGGGTCCAGGTCGTCCGGGGCTCCGCCGACCGCGACGACGTCGGTGGCACCGAGCCGCTCGATCTCGTCCGCGAGCCCGTCGACCCCCGCGACCAGCGCCGGGACCCCGATCGCCACCGCCAGGGACGCCGCCGGGGCGATCGTCGCGGGGTCGTCGTCCGCGGCGAGCACCACGGCCGGGGCGTCGGCGAACAGCGCGCGGCTGGCCGCGAGCGCCGTCTGCGCGGCGGACCGCTTCGGCAGCACGGTCGTGCGCTCCTCCGGGACCCGGGTCTGCGCGCTCACCGGCTCGGCCGTGGGCGTCGGCGTCGCGCTGGGACCGGGCGGGGTCGGCCCGCCGGTGCAGGCCGCCAGCGCGACGGCGAGCACGGACGCCACGACGGCGCCCACGAGGCGGGGACGGGACGGTCGGACGGCGGGGGCGGACGCAGCAGGCACGGGTCTCCGGGGCCGGGGACAGGGTTCCCTGCCACTGTAGGTGCGCCTCCCGACACCCGCGACGCCCGCGGCACCCGTGACGCCGAGCGCACGCCGTCACGGCACGGGATGATCGTCCCCATGGGCACGGAGAGCACGCAGCAGGAGTTCAGCACCGCAGGGTCGTACGTCACGTCCGGCGAGGAGTTCGTGCGGGACCAGAACTACCTCACGACCCGCATCACCGCGGACGGCCGGGACGGCTACCCCGTCGAGCCCGGCCGCTACCGCCTGGTGGTGTCCCGGGCCTGCCCGTGGGCGAACCGCGCGGTCATCGTGCGCAGGCTGCTCGGCCTCGAGGACGCGATCTCGCTCGGGGTGTGCGGCCCGACGCACGACGCGCGGTCCTGGACGTTCGACCTCGACCCCGGCGGCGTCGACCCGGTGCTCGGGATCCCCCGCCTCCAGGACGCGTACTTCCGGCGCGTGCCCGGGTACGACCGCGGCATCACCGTCCCGGCGCTGGTGGACGTCCCGTCGGGCGCCGTCGTCACGAACGACTACGCGCAGATGACGCTCGACCTGTCGACCGAGTGGACCGCGTTCCACCGCCAGGGCGCCCCCGACCTGTACCCGGAGCACCTGCGGGACGAGATCGACCAGGTCGCCCGGAAGGTGTTCACCGACGTGAACAACGGCGTCTACCGCTGCGGGTTCGCCGGGTCGCAGGAGGCGTACGAGCGGGCGTACCGCCGGCTGTTCTCCCGGCTGGACTGGCTGTCCGAGCGGCTGTCCACCCAGCGGTACCTGGTCGGCGACACGATCACCGAGGCGGACGTCCGGCTGTTCACCACGCTCGTGCGGTTCGACGCCGTCTACCACGGGCACTTCAAGTGCAACCGGTCGAAGCTCACCGAGATGCCGGTGCTGTGGGCGTACGCGCGGGACCTGTTCCAGACCCCGGGCTTCGGCGACACGATCGACTTCGACCACATCAAGCGGCACTACTACGTGGTGCACGAGGACATCAACCCCACGCAGATCATCCCCGCCGGCCCGGACCTGCGCGGCTGGCTGACCCCGCACGGCCGCGAGGCGCTGGGCGGCCGCCCGTTCGGCGACGGCACCCCGCCCGGCCCGGTCCGCGAGTCCGAGCGCGTCGACCCGGCCCACACGGCGGAGGCGATGGCGGGCTGACACCCCGCCCCCACCACCGCCGAGCTCGGCAGCTCCGGGCGCGGACCCGGCGTGTCGCGCCGGCGTGCCGCCTGGGCGTGCCGAGCTCGGCGGGGACGGGGGTGCCGTCAGGCGGACGGGCGGACGCGGACGACGTTGCGCCACGGGTCGTCGAAGGTGACCGTCGCGCCGTCGTCGCGGACCGCCACGCCGTGCGCCGCCAGCCGCTCCCGCAGGGTGCCCACGTCGTCGCGCCCGGGGACGACCAGCGTGACCTCGCCCAGCCCCAGGCTGCTCGCGCGCGGGCCGGCGCCGGCGGAGTTCCACGTGTTCATCGCCATGTGGTGGTGGTACCCGCCGGCCGACACGAACAGCGCCCCGTGCCACTCGGCCATGACGTCGAACCCCAGGGCGTCGACGTAGAACGCCCGCGCCCCGGCGACGTCGCCGACCTGCAGGTGCACGTGCCCGACGACGGGCGCGCCCGCGGGGGCCGCCAGCGCGGCGTCGGTGACGTTCCCCCGGATGAACTCGTTGGGGTCGAGCCGCAGCGAGTCCATGACCACGCGTCCGTGCGCGTCGTACTGCCACAGGTCTCGGGCGCGGTCCCAGTAGAGCTCGACGCCGTTGCCCTCGGGGTCGGTGAGGTAGAACGCCTCGGAGACCAGGTGGTCGGCGCTGCCCACGAACGTCTGCGGGGCGCGGGAGGCGACGGACGCGAGCGTGGCCGCGAGCGCCTCCCGGGTGTCGAAGAGGATCGCCGTGTGGAACAGCCCGGCCTGGCCGCGGCTCGTCGGCGGCAGGTCCGGCGTGTGGCGCAGCACGACGAGCGGCCGGCTCCCCCGCCCCAGGACGACGACGTCAGGGCGCCCGACGCCCTCGATCCGCGCGTCCGGCCGCTCCACGACGTCGAGCCCGAGCACGTCGCGGTAGTAGCGGAGCTGGGCGTCGAGGTCCGCGACGAGGAGCGTCACGGGTCCCATCGCGGTGTCGGCGGCGAGGCGGTCCTGGGTGGCGGCTGCTGCGATCATGTCCCCACAATAGTTGAGCCTTCAACCTTTGACCAGAGACGTCGGCCACACCACCGCACCGGTGCTCGGCGGTGCTCGGCGGTGCTCGGCGGTGCTCGGCGGTGCTCGGCGGTGCTCGGCGGTGCTCGGCGGTGCTCGGCGGTGCCCGCCGGTGCCCGACCGCGCCCGTCAGCCCCGGCGCTGCAGGTCGTTGTGGCCGAAGTCGGTGAGGAACCGAGGCCCGTGCTCGCGCAGCTCCGCCTCGAAGTCCGCCGCCCAGCCGCTGTACGGCGCCCGGGCCAGCCCGTCGTTCGCGAACCGGGCGTCGTCCGTCAGCTCCGTGACGCAGAACGCCGGGATCTGCAGGTCCGTGACGGGGCCGGAGCGTTCGCACTCCGCGACCACGAGCGGCGCGTTCGCCCCGCCGAAGACGTCGACCACCCAGCCGTCCGCGCCCAGCCAGACGGCGTAGCGGTTCTTCACGATGCGGTGGCCGCCGCGCCGGATCATCTCGATGCCGACGGTCACGTCGATCTCGCGCTCCGCCTCGTACCGGGTGCCCACGTTCATCGGGCCCTTGAGCGTGACGGCGCAGAACTCGAACGTGTCCCGGGCCTCCTCGAGGACGGCCAGCGGGTCGGCGTCGGGGCCGAGCGGCAGCCGCAGCCCGTCCGCCTGCACCCGCAGTCGCAGGGCGTAGCCGTCCTGCGCCAGGAAGTACGACTGGACGATGAGCACCGGCTCGGGCTCGGCCAGCAGCTCCATCGGCGGCGTGCGCACGAAGAACCGCCGCTCGAACTCGAAGTCGCCGTACCCGGTGTCGCTCACCGGAGCCTCCCCGCTCGTCCGCGCGGCACCCGGGGCGTGGGCGCCGCTGCAGGTCACGCTACGCGACCGCCCCGCTCCGCAGCGGGACCCCGCGCCCGCACGCGACCCTCAGGCGCGCAGGTCCATCCCCAACGTCCGGCCCCACGGCGCGGTGGCCACCTCGTGGAACCCGACACGCGCGTAGAAGGCGATCGCGCCGGTGTTCTGCTCCGAGACCTTCAGGTGCACGCCCGGGACACCACGCCCGCGCAGCGCACCGGTGAGCGTCTCGATGAGCGTGCGCCCCAGCCCGCGCCCCTGGGCCCGCGGCAGCAGGTCGATGTGCAGGTGCGCCGGGTAGGCCGCGGTGAGCTCCTCCTCGTACCGGGAGCCGTCGTGGATCGTCCGCAGCAGGTCGTGGTCGCGCAGACCCGCGACCTCCGGCCGCAGCGGGTACCGCTCCCGGAGCGGGGGCCACCACACGTCCTCCTGCCAGCGCGCGAACGCCTGCGAGTCCGCGGTGCCCACGACGTAGCCGGCCACGCCGTCCTCGTCGGTGACGACCCACGTCAGCCCCGGGTCGGCCACGGGGTACGGGGCGGCGTACACGTGACCCAGCAGGTCCGGGTCGCGGTAGAACCGGGTCCCGTCGGCACCCACGTCACCGGTGAGCAGGCACACGCGGTACATGCCCGCCAGGTCGCACGTCGAGAACGGTCTCACCTGCATGTCCGCGACCCTACCTGCGGGGCCCGCCGACCCGCTCAGACCGCGAAGCGCGCGGCCTCCTCCGGCGAGAGCGCGTGGGCGATGCGCGCGTGCATCTCCGCGGACATCTCCGGCAGCGCGTCGAGCGGGAACCACCGCGCCTCGGAGTTCTCGCCGTCACCGGGCCCCGGCTCCCCCGACACCCAGCGGAAGCGGAACGTCAGGTCCAGGTACTGGGAGCGGTCGCCGTTCGCGTACGTCATCGGCGGCAGCGAGTGCACCCACGCCAGGCGCTCGGCGACCGCGACCACCTCGGTCTCCTCGAGGACCTCGCGCGCACCCGCGACCGCCGGCTCCTCCCCCGGGTCGATGATCCCGGTGACGGGCGTCCACGCCCCGTTGTCGGCGCGCCGCACCAGCAGGACCTCCTCGGCGCCGGGTGCACCGCCGGCGACCGGCCGCACGACGACCGCGCTCACCCCCGACAGCCACAGCAGGTCGTGGCCGATCTTCTCGCGCAGGTCCAGGACGAAGTCAGGCGTGGGCACGCCTGCGATGCTACGGGCGCGGCGACCCGACCTCGTCACGCCACGAGTACCGCGGCTCGAACCCGATGAGCTCGCGCGCCGCGTCGATCGCGAGCAGCGTCTCGTACGTGCCGAGGTCCCGCCGCACCGGCACGTCCGGGAACTCCGCGGCCAGCAGCTCGGCGGACGGGGTGTCCATGATCGTGTCGGCCGCCGCGATGATGACGTTCCGGGAGCCGGACGTCGTGGCCTCCAGCGCGAGCCGGCAGGACGCCGCCGCGTCGCGCGCGTCGATGTAGCCCCACAGGTTCCACCGCCGCAGGGCGGGGTCGCCGTGGAAGGCCGGGACCCGGGCGTACGCCTCGGGCGGGAAGACGTTCGAGAACCGCAGCCCGACGAACGGGATGCCCGACCACTGCGCGACCTGCGCCGCGAGGTCCTCGCTCAGCACCTTCGACAGCGCGTACGTGGACGTCGGGTACGGGAAGTGGTCCTCGTCCACCGGCGCGTAGCGCGGCGGCACGTCGAACGGCAGGCCGAGGGTCGTCTCGCTCGACGCCCACACCACCTTGCGCAGCCCCAGCCGCTGCGCCGCCAGGAACACGTTGCCGTTCGCGGCGAGGTTGCGGCTCAGCGTCTCCGGCGCCGACTCCATGCCGGGCTGCGGGATGTTCGCCAGGTGCACCACGGCCGTGCAGCCCGCGAGCGCCTCCACCGCCTGCCCGTAGTCGGCCAGCTCGGCGCGCATCACGTCCACGCCCAGGCCGGCGCGCTCCCCGAACGGCCCCTGCGCGTCGGTGGCGTGGACGGCGTAGCCGTGGTCCAGCAGGTCCTGCACGACGGCCCGGCCCACCTTGCCCAGGGCGCCGGTGACGGCGACGGTCTCGGTCATGGCCGCCATCCTCGCCGCGGCCCGGCGGGCGCGTCCACCGGAGGCGCGTATCCAGAACCGCCTGCCACACCCCCGCCGTCCCCTACCGTTGTCCCATGCCGCACCGCGACGTCCTCGAAGCGATCCGTGCATTCGTGGCCGAGCGCGACTGGGCCCAGTTCCACACCCCCGAGAACCTGGCGAAGAGCATCTCCATCGAGGCGGCGGAGCTGCTCGAGTGCTTCCAGTGGGACGCGGCGTCTGACCGTGAGCGGGTGGTTGCCGAGCTTGCGGACGTCCTGACCTACGCGTACCTCCTCGCCGACAAGCTGGGGGTCGACCCGGGCGACATCGTCCTGTCCAAGCTCGCCACGACACGGCAGAAGTACCCGGTCGAGAAGGCGCGCGGGCGGAGCACGAAGTATGACGAGCTCTAGGGTCCACCGCTTCCCGTTCACGCAGGCGCACGTCCGCCTGCTCAGGGACGTCGATCCGCGCTTCGCGAACTGGCCGGTCGTGTACGCCCTGGACGGCGCGGGCGAGGTGTACGTCGGCGAGTCGCTGAGCGTCGCGACCCGCTTGAAGCAGCACCTGGAGAACCCCGATCGCCAGCACCTGGCCGAAGCCCGAGTCGTCCTGGACGAGACGTTCAACAAGTCGGCGTGCCTCGACCTCGAGTCGTACCTGATCCGGCTGTTCGCGGGTGACGGCAAGTTCCGCGTGCTCAACCGCAACGAGGGCGTCACGGACGCCGACTACTTCGACCGCGACGCCTACCGAGCCGCCTTCGCGGAGATCGCCGAGGAACTGCGGGAGGCGGGCCTCTTCGAGCGGTCCGTCCCGGAGATCGAGAACAGCGACTTGTTCAAGCTGTCGCCGTTCAAGGCGCTGAACGCGGACCAGGCGATCGCGCTGGAGTCGCTGCTGGACGGGCTCTTCGCCGACATCGGTACGGGGACCCAGAGCACCTCCGTCGTCCAGGGAGACCCGGGAACGGGCAAGACGGTCGTGGCCATCTACCTCATCAAGCTCCTGCGCGACATCGCGCGCTGGGAGCCGACGGAGGACCCGGTCTCGGACTCCGTCTTCGCCGAGTACTTCACTCCGGAGAACGCCCGCCTGCTGCGCGACTTCCGCATGGCACTGGTCGTCCCCCAGCAGTCGCTCCGCAGGACGATCGAGAAGGTCTTCGCCCGAACGCCGGGTCTGAGCCCGTCGATGGTCCTCACCCCGTTCCAGGTCGGGGAGTCGCAGGACCGGTTCGACCTGCTCATCGTGGACGAGACGCACCGTCTCAACCAGCGCGCCAACCAGGCCACGGGCGTGCTCAACGCGAAGTTCCCAGAGATCAACCGGCGACTCTTCGGAGAGGACGACCTGCAGCTGACACAGCTCGACTGGCTCGTGGCGCAGAGCGACCACCGACTGTTCCTGGTCGACGCGGCACAGCGCGTCCGGCCCGCCGACCTGCCCAGGGAACGGCTCGAACGCCTGGTGACCGAGGCGTCGTTCGACCACCGCTTTCACCTCCGTTCGCAGATGCGACTGGCCGGCGGGAGCGACTACATCGAGTACGTCCGCGCCCTGCTGCGCCCGGGCAGCACGCCCTTCGTCGCACCGCAGACGTTCGGCGACTACGAGTTCGCCTTGTACGACGACATCGCCGCGATGCGGGAGCGACTCGCCACCGCGGAACGTGCTCACGGCCTCGCCCGGCTTGTCGCCGGCTACGCCTGGCCGTGGCGGTCGCGCCACGACCGTGCTGCCTACGACATCAGCGTCGGAGGCCTCCAGCTCCGGTGGAACAGCGCCGCACGCGACTGGATCAGCTCGCCGGGATCCGTCGACGAAGTCGGATCCGTCCACACCGTGCAGGGGTACGACCTCAACGTGGCCGGCGTGATCATCGGGCCCGATCTGCGCTTCGACCCGGTGCACAAGCGACTCGTGTTCGACCGGTCGAACTACTTCGACACCAAGGGCAAGGAGAACAACCCGACCCTCGGCAAGACCTACACGGACGACGAGCTCCTGGAGTTCGTCACGAACATCTACGCGGTCCTGCTGACCCGAGGCATGCGAGGAACGCTCGTCTACGTGTGCGACGCACCACTGAGGGAGCACCTCGGCCGGTACATCCCGCGAGCCTGAACGGGCGTCCTCAGACGGTCGCGTCGCTCCCGCGCAGGATCGACGTCATCTTCTTGCCGCGCCCCACCTCGTCCACCAGCTTGTCCATCCACCGGATCTGCTGCATCAGCGGGTCCTCGATCTCCTCGACCCGGTACCCGCAGATGACCCCGGTGATGAGGCCGGCGTTCGGGTTCATGGCGGGCGCCTGGGCGAAGAACGTCCGCAGGTCCGTGCCGTCGTCGAGCACGCGGCGCAGCCCGGCGTCGTCGTAGCCGGTGAGCCAGGTGATGACCTGGTCGACCTCGGCCTGCGTCCGGCCCTTGCGCTCGGCCTTGGCGACGTAGTGCGGGTAGATGCTGGCGAGGCTGGTGGCGAAGATGTCGTGCCGCGGCATGGGGTCCTCCTCGGGCGTCCGCCCCAGTATCGCCGACGGCACCCGTCCGGGGCGGGCGGCGTGGGCCCACGGTCCCTGGCGGTCCGGCGGCGCCTCCCTACGCTCGGGAGTGTGCACGACGCCGACGTGGTGGCGCTCCTGACGCGGCTGGTCCGGGTCGACGAGGTGCTGGCCACGCCCGGCGACCGGGCGGACCGGCTGACCGGCGCGGCGGAGGTGCTGCGGGAGGTGGTCGGCGCGCGGCTGTCCCCGGTCTTCCTGCTCGACCGGACGGGCACGCGGCTGGAGCTGGTCGCCGACGAGGCGCAGCGCCGCGTCCTGGGCGACGGGTTCCGGACGATGCCGGCGTACCAGCACCTGCGCGCCCCGTGGATCAACACCGAGGAGTGGCCGGTCTCCGCGGCCGACCACCTGGACCACGCGTCGTGGCAGGTGCTGCCCGAGGACTTCCGGGCCTGGTTCGGGACGTCCGGCATCGTGGCGCCGATCCACGCCGACGGGCGCCACCTGGGGGCGGTGCTGCTGGCGTTCGACGGCGAGTACCGGCTCCCGGCGGACGTCCGGGCGTTCCTGGCGGTCGCCGGCCGGATCATCGGCAACGCGTTGTACCGCTGGCAGGCCGGGGAGCGCGAGCAGGAGCTCGGCGCGCTGCAGGAGCGGCGGCGGCTCAGCGACGAGCTGCACGTGGACCTCGCCCAGCAGGCCGCGGCGCTGGGGATGCAGGTGGAGGCCGTCCGCCTGGACGTGGCGACCGGCTCCGAGCTGCTCCCGCAGGACCTCGAGGCGCTGCGGCGGGCGGTCGGCAGCCTGCAGCAGAACCTGCGCCACCAGATGCTCGGGCTGCGCGCGGACGCGGGCCTGGGCGCCCGGCGGCTGCTCGAGACGGTGCGGGCGCACCTCGACACGTTCAGCCGCGAGCTGCAGATCCGGACGCACCTGGTCTGCCCCGACACGGCGGCCGCCGACCGCGTGCCGGTGGCCGTGGCGGCCCAGCTGCTGCGGGTGCTCCAGGAGTCGCTGTCGAACTGCCACCTGCACGCGGCCGCGACGGCCGTGGTCGTGCGGCTGCTGGCGTCCGGGACGCGGGTGCGGCTGGAGGTCCAGGACGACGGCGCCGGGTTCGACCCGGCGAGCGTGCCGGACTCGCGGCTCGGCCTGTCGATCATGCGCGAGCGCATGGAGCAGGTCGGCGGCTCGCTGTCGCTGGTCTCCGTCCGGGGCGGCGGCACGCTGGTCGTCGCCGAGGCGCCGCTGGACCCGGCCGGCCGGGTGGTCGGCGGCCCGGGTGTGGACGTGCGGGAGAGGATCTGAGTCGCGTGGAGCAGCCCACCGGTGTCCTCGTGGCCGACGACCACGCGCTGTTCCGGGACGGCCTGACGTCCCTGATCGGCCGGTGGACCGACTTCGAGGTCGTCGCCGCCGCCGCCGACGGGGCGGAGGCGATCCGCCTGGCGCGCCGCCTGCACCCCCGGCTGGTGCTGATGGACGTCCGCATGGAGCCGGTGGGCGGGGTCGAGGCGACCGCGCGCATCTGCGCCGAGGACCCGTCGGTCAAGGTCGTCATGCTGACGATGTCGCGCCTCGGGGAGGACGTCTACCAGGCGCTGCGCAGCGGGGCGGACGGGTACGTGATCAAGGACGAGCCGGCGCACCGGCTGCACGACTACCTCGCGGCCGTCATGCGCGGCGAGACCGCCCTGTCGAGCGCGCTGGCCGCGCAGGTGCTGGCCGAGCTCACCGGCAGCCCCGTCGGCCACGACGCCGGCCCGCGGGTCTGCGACACCCTCACCCCCCGGGAGCTGGACGTGCTGCGGCTGCTGGTCGACGGGCTGTCGAACGAGGAGATCGCCCGCGACCTGCACCTCGGTGAGACGACCGTGAAGAAGCACCTCGGCCGCGTCATGGACAAGCTCCACGTCCGCAACCGCGTGCAGGTGGCCGTCTACAGCGTCCGCCAGGGGCTCGTGCCCTGACCCCTACCCCCGGGGGGTAGCCGATCGGTCGCCCCGGCCGGACCGGTCGGTGCTGGTGACCGCGGGCGGCGCGGCGACATCGTGGAACCGCACGGGGGCGGGCGCCGCGCGGTGCCCCCGCGTGCACCCGGACGCCGCCGTGCGCCCGGTCGACGAGGAGGTCCGGCGTGCGTGTGGTGATCGTGTACTCGTGGGCCCGCGACACGGGCGCCGCGAGCGTCCGGGCCGACGGGTCCGTGGACTGGCGCGGCGGGAGGACGGCCCCGGGCGAGGACGACCCGGCGGCGCTCGCGGTCGCGCGGCAGCTCGCCGAGGACACCGGCGGGGAGGTCACCGGGCTGACCCTGGGCGACGGGGACGCGAGCTGGGTGCTCGCCCGCGGCGTCGGGTCGACGTGGTCGGTCGGCGACGCGCCCCTGCTGGCCGACGACGCGGCGACCGCCGGGATCCTCGCGGCGGCCGTCCGCGCGATCGGCGACGTGGACGTGGTCGTCGTCGGGGACGCGGCCGAGCGCGCCGGCGTCCCCGCGGCGCTCGCGGGGCTGCTGGGGTGGCCCGCC
>JACXUT010000089.1 GCA_014763765.1 Micrococcales bacterium | reverse complement strand
CGGCATCGCTCCCGCCTCATCAGATGGTGGACGATATGCCACGTGCGCGCGGCGGACCAGCCGCGCCGGGCACCGCCATGCGTTTTTCTACGCATCGGCGGCGGTTGACCCCGGCCCGGCGAGGTCCTATCGCAGCCGCCGGAGCGGGAGAGACCATGAGCACGCGCACCGAGTCCACCGCCCCTCCCGCCCCCGGGACGTTCCTGCACGGCGTGGGGGTGGGCCGGCGCGTCGCCGTGGGCCCCGTCGTGCGGGTGCAGCCCGCCCCGGCCGTGCCCGCCGACGCGCCCGTGGTGCGGGACGGCGCCCGCGTGCCCGAGGCCGACGTGCCCGACGCGGTCGTCGCCGCGTTCGCGGACGTCGCCGAGGCGCTGCGCGCGCAGGCCGACCGGGCGGGCGGGACCGTCGCCGAGGTGCTGGGCGCGACGGCGATGATGGCCGACGACCCGGCCCTGCGCGACCAGGTGCTCGCGCGCGTGCGCGGCGGCGAGCCGGCCGTCGGGGCCCTCGACGCGGTGGTCGGCCAGTTCGCCGCGATGTTCGAGCAGGCCGGCGGCTACCTCGCCGAGCGCGTGACCGACCTGCGCAGCGTCCGGGACCGCGTGGTCGCCCGCCTGGCGGGGCTGCCCGCCCCCGGCGTCCCCGAGCTGCGCGAGCCGTCCGTCGTCGTCGCCCGGGACCTGGCGCCGGCCGACACCGCCGCGCTCGATCTCGAGCGGGTGCTGGCGCTCGTCACCGAGGAGGGCGGCCCCACGGGGCACACCGCGATCATCGCCGGGCAGAACGGCATCCCCTGCGTGGTGCGCACCGCCGGCGCCGCGGGCCTGCCCGACGGGGTGGTGGTCGGGGTCGACGCCGCCGCGGGCACCGTGCTCGTGCAGCCCGACGACGACGCGCGCGCGGCGTTCGCGGCCCGCGCGGCGGCGGAGCGGGCGCTGGAGGACGACACCGCGCCGGGCGCCACCGCCGACGGGCACGGCGTCGCGCTGCTCGCCAACATCGGCACCGCCGAGGACGCGGAGCGGCTGTCCGCGACCGCCGCGGAGGGCGTCGGGCTGTTCCGCACCGAGGTGCTGTTCCTGGGCCGGCAGCAGGCGCCGACGGTCGACGAGCAGGCCGAGGTCTACGCGCGCGTGCTCCGGGCCGTCGGGCCGGGGCGCAAGGTCGTGGTGCGGACCCTCGACGCGGGCGCGGACAAGCCGCTGGCCTTCGCGAACCTCACCCCGGAGGAGAACCCGGCCCTCGGCGTGCGCGGCTACCGGCTGGTGCGCTCCGCGCCCGGGCTGCTGGCCGACCAGCTCACGGCGCTCGCGCGGGCGGGCCACGAGACCGGCACGGACCCCTGGGTGATGGCCCCGATGATCGCGACCGCGGGGGAGGCGCGGGCGTTCGCCGCCGCCGCCCGGGACGCGGGCCTGCGCACGGTGGGCGTCATGGTCGAGGTCCCGGCCGCCGCGCTGCGCGCCGCCGGCGTGCTCGACGAGGTGGACTTCGTCTCGCTCGGCACCAACGACCTGGCGCAGTACACGATGGCTGCCGACCGGCTGCGCGGCGAGCTCGTCGACCTGCTCGACGCGTGGCAGCCGGCCGTGCTGGAGCTCGTCGCCGCCACCGCGCGGGCGGGCGCCGGGCGCGACCGGCCCGTGGGGGTGTGCGGGGAGTCGGCGTCGGACCCGCTCATGGCGCTCGTCCTCACCGGGCTCGGCGTCACCAGCCTGTCGATGTCCCCGGCCGCGCTGCCCGCCGTGCGGTACGCGCTGCGCCGCCACACCCTCGCGCAGTGCCGGGAGATGGCGGACGCGGCGCTCGCGGCGGCGGACCCCGCGGCGGCGCGGGCGGCGGTCACGGCGCGGGTGACGCCCGAGGCGCGGGCGGCGCTCGGGCTCTGACGCGCCGGCCGCGGGGAGCGGCCCGGTGGCGCGCGGGCACGGCCCCGGTGCGGCCCGTCACGCCTGGGTGCGGCCCGGTGCGGCCCGGTGCGGCCCGGCGACGCCCGCGGGGCGCGCGCGTACCCTGGCGCGCATGGTGCCCGACCACGGCGTCCTGGACCCGGAGACCGACCCGCTCGCCACCCTGGTGCTCGAGCCGGACGACCTGCGCGACCTCGCCCGGCGGGTGGTGACGTCGCCCGGTGCGGGCACCGCGACGCACCACGCGCCCTGGACCCGGGCGCCCCTGGCGACGCTGCCCGTGTCCACGCCCGACGACGTCGCCCGCGCCGCGCGCGCCGCCCGGGCCGCGCAGCGCCGGTGGGCGGCCGTCCCCGCGCGCCGGCGTGCGGGCCTGCTGCTGCGCGTGCACGACCTGCTGCTGTCCCGGCAGAGCGACGTGCTGGACCTGGTGCAGCTGGAGAACGGCAAGGCGCGCGCCTCGGCGTTCGAGGAGGTCGCGGACGTCGCGCTCGTCGCCCGGCACCTGGGCCTGCGGGCCCCGGCGCTGCTCGCACCCGAGCGACGGCCGGGGCTGGTCCCGGGGCTGACGTCGGTGCGGGTCCGGCACGACCCGGTCGGGGTGGTCGGCGTCGTCGCGCCGTGGAACTACCCCCTCAGCCTGACGCTCGGCGACGTGCTGCCGGCGCTCGCGGCCGGGGACGCCGTCCTGCTGCGCCCGGACCCGCAGACGCCGCTGACGGCCCTGTGGGCGGTGGAGCTGCTCGAGGACGCCGGCATGCCGCCCGGGCTGGTGCAGGTGGTGCTCGGCGACGGACCCGTCGTGGGCGCGGCCGTCGCCGACCACGTCGACCACCTGGTGTTCACCGGGTCCACGGCCACCGGTCGGGTGGTCGCGGCGCGCGCGGGGGAGCGGCTGGTGCCCACGACGCTGGAGCTCGGCGGCAAGAACGCGATGTACGTGGCGGACGACGTGGACGTGGAGGCCGCGGCCGAGGGGGCGGTGCGGGCGTGCTTCGGCGGCACGGGCCAGCTGTGCGTGTCGGTGGAGCGGCTGCTGGTGCACGAGGCCGTCGCGGACGCGTTCCTGGCGGCGTTCGTGCGGCGCACGCGCGCGCTGCGGATCGGCGTGGGGCTGGACTACCGGTCGGATGTCGGGTCCCTGACCTCCGCGGAGCAGCTCGCCCGGGTGGTGGAGCACGTGGAGGACGCCCTGTCGGGCGGCGCGCGGGTCCTGGCCGGGGGGCGGCACCGGACGGACGTGGGCCCGTACGTGTACGAGCCGACCGTGCTCGAGGGCGTGGGTGCCCATGCCCGGGCGTTCCGGGAGGAGACGTTCGGGCCCGTCGTGGCGGTGCAGCGGGTCGCGTCCGACGACGAGGCGGTCGCGGCGGCCGACGACTCGTCGTCCGCGCTGCACGCGAGCATCTGGACGCGGTCCGCGCGCCGGGGGCAGGCGCTCGCCGCGCGGCTGCGGGCGGGCTCCGTCGCCGTCAACGACGGCTACCAGGCGTCGTGGGGCTCGGTCGCAGCCCCGCAGGGCGGCCGGGGGGACTCCGGCTGGGGCCGGCGGCACGGCCGCGAGGGACTGCTGGCGCTGACCGTGACGCGCACGGTCGCGGTCCAGCGCGGCGTGCACGGGGTGCGGCTCGCGGGGCGCGCCGTCCTGCCGCCGGCGGGGCCGGGCCGCGTGCTCGCCGGGCCGCCGGAGCGGTGGACCGCGCAGGTGACGGCGGCGCTGCGGCTCGCGCGGCGGCTGCGGCTGCGCTGACGCCGCCTCGGCCGGCGCGACCGCCTCGGCCGGCGCGACCGCCTCAGCCGGCCCGCACCGTCTCCGACGGCGGGGCGGGGGGCGAGGGCAGCGCCGTCGCCGAGGCCGGCTCCGGGTCCTCCGAGAAGTGCACGCGGTTGCGGCCCTGGCGCTTCGCCCGGTACAGCGCGGCGTCGGCGCGGGCGGCCAGGGAGTGGGCGGACTCGCCGGCCGCGGCCATCGCGCCGCCGAGGCTGAGCGTGACCCGGAGCTGCGGCGACAGCTCCTGCCACGGGTAGCCGGCGATCGTGCCGCGGATGCGCTCGCACACCGCGCGGGCCTGCTCGAGCGGTGAGTCCAGCAGCACGAGCGTGAACTCCTCGCCGCCGATGCGCGCCACGACGTCGCCGACGCGGACCGCCCCGGTCATGATCTGGGCGACGCGACGCAGCACCTCGTCGCCGACCGGGTGGGAGTGCTGGTCGTTGACGGCCTTGAACAGGTCGATGTCCGCGACGACGTAGGCGAGCGACTCCTCCTGCCCGAGCCTGGCGGCGAGGATCGCGTCGAGGCCGCGGCGGTTGAGCAGCCCGGTCAGCGGGTCGTGCGCGGCGTCGTGCTGGAGCGTCTCGTTGAGGGCCGCGAGCTCCGCGAGCCGCTTGCGCGCCTGGTCCCGGGACTGGCGCACGCGCTCCACCTCGAGCTGGGCGTTGACGACGATGCCGCGGCGCTCGGCGGCGGCGTCGCGCTGCAGCATGACGGCCTCGTGGTAGCGGCGGTGGGTCTCCAGCGCCGCCCGCAGGTCGCCGGTGTCCTCGTGCACCTGGACCAGCTCGAGCAGCAGGTCCGCCCGCTCCATCGGGCGCAGCGTCTGCTCGGTCAGCAGCAGGCCGGCGGAGAGGGTGGCGCGGGCCGCGGCGTGGTCCCCGCGCAGCCGCCGGAGACGGCCGTGCGCGGCGTGGTAGCGGATGGTCAGGTACCGGGCGGCCACCTCCGGCAGCACCGCCGCGACGTCCTCGAGCGCCCGGTCGGCGGCGGCGAGGTCGCCGCGGGCCATGTGCGCGCGGGCGAGGCGGATCTGCGCCTCGGCGGCCATGCGCGGGTTGCCGTCCTGCGCGGCGAGCATGCCGCGGGTCGCGAGGGAGACGGCGCGGTCGGCCAGCACCCGGGCGCGCGCCGGGTCGGCCGACGCGAGGGCCTCGGACTCGTCGGTGTCGAGCTTGGCCAGGCCGGACAGCGTGGCGCAGGTGCCGTCGGGGCGGTCGAGCAGCGGCCAGAGCGTCGCGGCCTCGTCCAGGAGCTCGCGGGCCTTCTCCGGGAACCGGCCCATCGAGATGTACGTGTCCGCGAGGTTGTTCAGCGCGGCGGCGAGGCCCTCGGTGTCGTCGAGCTCGCGGCGGATCGCGAGCGACCGCTCGAGGAACTCCAGGGCCGAGAGGTTGTCGCCGAACCCGTTGTAGACCGCCGCGAGCCCCTGCAGCACCCGGCCCTCCCAGGGGCGCAGGCCGTGGGACGTCGCCAGCGCGAGGGCGCGCTCCATCGCGGCGAGTGCCAGCGCGTCGTCCCCTACGAGGTGGTGCGCCCAGCCGCCGTTGTACTCGAGCTCGATCTCCACCGGCACGGCGCCCTCCGCCTGTGCCCGGTCCAGCAGGTCGGGCAGGGCGGCGACGCAGAGTGCGGGGGCTGCGTCGCAGAGCCGGTCGATCCGGTCGAGCTCCGAGCGCCAGTCGGGAAGGCCACCCGGCTGCGCCGCTCGGGCAGTCGTCATACCGGTGGTATCGGGTACCCCGCCGGGGGCCTGGAGGCATCGATCGGGTGAAGTCCGCACGGCGGACGGATGACGTCCGGAGTGCGGACGGCTCCGTGTCCCGACGCGCGAGGGCCCGGCACCGGACGGATCCGGTGCCGGGCCCTCGCGCGTCGGCGGGCGCCGTCAGGCGATCGTCGCGACCGCCTGACGGGCGATCTCGAGCTCCTCGTTGGTGGGGATCACCAGCACGGTGACCTCCGCGCCGTCCGGGGAGATGACCGTCGGCTGCTTCTTGCGCCCGGCGTTGCGCTCCGGGTCGACCTGGATGCCCAGGCGCTCCAGGCCCTGCAGGGCGTTGAGGCGGACGATGTCGTCGTTCTCGCCGATGCCGGCGGTGAACGTGATCGCGTCCACGTGCCCGAGCTCGGCGTAGTACTTGCCGACGTAGCCCTTGATGCGGTGGTAGTACACGTCGAGGGCGGTCTTCACGCGCTCGTCGCCGGCCGCGACCGCGTCGTGCACGTCGCGCATGTCGGTGTAGCCCGACAGGCCGAGCATCCCGGACTTCCGGTTCAGCAGCTCGTCCAGGTCGTCGATGGTGTAGCCGCCGACGCGGGCCAGGTGGAACAGCACGGCCGGGTCGATGTCCCCGGAGCGGGTGCCCATGACGAGGCCCTCGAGCGGGGTCAGGCCCATCGAGGTGTCGATGCACGCGCCGCCGCGCACGGCCGACGCGGAGGCGCCGTTGCCGAGGTGCAGGACGATCGTGTTGAGCTCGGACACGTCCTTGCCGAGGAACTCGGCGGTGGCGCGGGACACGTACAGGTGCGACGTGCCGTGCGCGCCGTAGCGGCGGATCTTGTACTGCTCGGCGACGTCCCGGTCGATGGCGTACGTGTACGCGGCCGGGGGCATGGTGCGGTGGAACGCGGTGTCGAACACGGCGACGTGCGGGACGTTCGGGAACGCGTGCCGCGCCGCCTTGAGGCCCGCCACGTGCGCCGGGTTGTGCAGCGGCGCGAGGGGGGACAGGGCGTCGATCTGCGCGAGCACCTCGTCGTCGACGACCGCGGGGCCGTCGAAGACGTCGCCGCCCTGGACGACGCGGTGGCCGACGGCCGTCAGGTCCTCCTCGCGGAGCTGCGGCCCCTGCTGCTCGAACAGGTCGAGCACGACGCGCATGCCGGTCTCGTGGTCGGGCACCGGCTGCTCGAGCACCGTGGTGCCGGAGGGGCCCTCGTGCTTCACCTTGCCGACCTCGAGGCCGATGCGCTCCACGATGCCGGAGGCCAGGGCCTCGCCGCTGGTGACGTCGACCAGCTGGTACTTGATCGACGAGGAGCCGGAGTTGATGACGAGGACCGTGTTCACTTCGTGCCTTCCGAGGTCGCGCCCATGGCCTGGGCCTGGATCGCCGTGATGGCGACCGTGTTGACGATGTCCTGCACCAGGGCGCCCCGGGACAGGTCGTTGACGGGCTTGCGCAGGCCCTGGAGCACCGGGCCGACCGCGACGGCGCCGGCGGAGCGCTGCACGGCCTTGTACGTGTTGTTGCCGGTGTTGAGGTCGGGGAACACGAACACGGTCGCCCGGCCGGCCACGTCGGAGTCCGGCATCTTCGTGCGGGCCACCGAGGCGTCCACGGCGGCGTCGTACTGGATGGGGCCCTCGACGTTGAGGTCGGGGCGGCGCTCGCGGACCAGCTCGGTCGCGGTGCGGACCTTGTCGACGTCGGCGCCCGAGCCGGACATGCCGGTGGAGTACGACAGCATCGCGATGCGGGGCTCGATGCCGAACTGCGCGGCGGTGGCGGCCGACGAGATCGCGATGTCCGCGAGCTGCTCGGCCGTCGGGTCGGGGTTCACCGCGCAGTCGCCGTAGACGAGCACGCGGTCCTCGAGGCACATGAGGAACACGGACGAGACGACCGACGTGCCGGGCACCGTCTTGATGATCTCGAAGGACGGCTTGATGGTGTGGGCGGTGGTGTGCGCCGCGCCGGAGACCATGCCGTCCGCGAGGCCGAGCTGCACCATCATCGTGCCGAAGTACGACACCGAGGACACGATCTCCCGGGCGCGCTCCACCGTCATGCCCTTGTGCTTGCGCATCTCGGTGTACTCGGCGGCGAACCGCTCCAGCAGGTCGCCCGACTTCGGGTCGACGACGGTGGCGGCGGCCAGGTTGAGACCGAGCTCGGTCGCGCGGGTCCGGATCGCCGCCTCGTCGCCGAGGATCGTCAGGTCCGCGACCTCGCGCTGGAGCAGCGTGGAGGCGGCCCGCAGGATGCGGTCGTCGTTGCCCTCGGGGAGCACGATGTGCTTGCGGTCCGAGCGGGCCCGGTCGAGCAGCTCGTACTCGAACATCAGCGGCGTCACGACGTCGGGCGCCGGGACCTCGAGGGCCGCGAGCGCCTCCTCGGCGTCCGTGTACTTCTCGAACAGGGCGAGCGCGGTGTCGACCTTGCGCTGCGAGTCGGCCGAGAGGCGGCCGCGGGTGCCGGCCGCCTCGCTCGCCGAGCGGAACGTGCCCAGCTCGGTGCGGATCAGCGGCAGGCGGCTGCCCAGGCCGTCGACGAGGCGGGTGACGATGGCCGGCGGCTCGAACCCGCCGTTGAGGATGATGCCGGACAGCGACGGGAAGCCGTCGGCGGTGTGCGCCATGAGCAGGCCGAGCAGGATGTCCGAGCGGTCGCCGGGGACGATGACGACGACGCCGTCGGACAGGCGCTCCAGCAGGTGCTCGATGGACATCGCGCCGACGAGCACCTCGGTGGCCTCGCGGGACAGCAGCTGCTCGTCGCCGCCGACCAGCCGGCCGCCGACGGACTCCATGAGCTGGCGGACGGTCGGGGCCACGAGGAACGGGTCCTCCGGCAGCGCCCACGCGGTCGCGCGGGTGGCGAGCTCGGCGCGCACGGCGTCGACGTCCTCGGGGCGGCAGCGGTTCGCGACGATCGCGACCACCTGGGCGTGCCCGGCCTCGAGCTCCGCGGCGGCGACCTCGGCGACCTGGCGGACCTCCTCGGGGGTGCGGCCCTGCCCCTTGACGCACAGCAGCACCGGGGCGCCGAGGTTCGCGGCGATCCGGGCGTTGAACCCGAGCTCCGCGGGGCCGGCGATGTCGGTGTAGTCGGTGCCGACGATCACGACGACGTCGCAGGCGCGCGCGACCGCGTGGTACCGCTGCACGATCGTCGCGAGCGCGGCCTCCGGGTCGGCGTGCACGGACTCGTACGTGGTGCCGATGCAGTCCTCGTAGCTGAGGTCCACGCCGTCGTGGGCGAGCAGCAGCTCCAGCACGTAGTCGGGGGTCTCGGTGGACCGGGCGATGGGGCGGAACACGCCGACCCTCTGCACGGTGCGGGTCAGCAGGTCGACGAGGCCGAGTGCCACGGTCGACTTGCCGGTGTCCCCCTCCGGGGACGTGACGTAGATGCTGCGGGCCACGGGTGGGGCTTCTTCCTGGTCGGTTCGGTGTCGCCGGGTGGTGGGATGAATTCTGCCGGACGTCGGGGGCGGGATCGGCCCACGGAGCCGGTGACGGTCGCCACGACGGGCCCTCCGGGCCCCGCGCGACCCCCCGACGTGTGACCTAGGTCCCGGACGACCGATGGCCCGCACCGAGGTGGTGCGGGCCATCGGCCGCGAGGCGGGTGCTACTCGTTGTCACCGCCGGTCGCCGCGGTGGCGTTCTGCTGGGGGCCGCCGACCTCGGTGCCGGTCTCGCCCGCGTCGGGCCAGACCCAGTCGCGCACCTCGGGGAGGTCCTCGCCGTGCGCCCGGGTGTAGTCGTGGGCGCGGAGGCGGGCGTCCACCATGCGCTGGCGCAGGCCCGCGTACTTCGACCCCAGCGACGGCGTCTGGTCGATGACGTCGATGACCAGGTGGTACCGGTCGAGGTCGTTCAGCATCACCATGTCGAACGGCGTCGTGGTGGTGCCCTCCTCCTTGTACCCCCGCACGTGCAGGTTCTTGTGCCCCTTGCGGCGGTACGTCAGGCGGTGGATCAGCCACGGGTAGCCGTGGTACGCGAACACGATCGGCTTGTCCGTCGTGAACAGGGTGTTGAAGTCGCGGTCCGACAGGCCGTGCGGGTGCTCCCGCTCGTCCTGCAGGCGCATGAGGTCCACGACGTTGACGACGCGCACCTTGAGGTCGGGCAGCTCCTGGCGCAGGATGTGCGCCGCCGCCAGCACCTCGAGCGTCGGCACGTCGCCGGCGCAGCCGAGCACCACGTCCGGGTCCTCGCCCTCGACCTCGGTGCCGGCCCACTCCCAGATGCCCAGGCCGCGGGTGCAGTGCGCGACGGCCTCGTCCATCGTGAGGAAGTTCGGCGCGGGCTGCTTGCCGGACACCACGACGTTGACGTATTGCCGGCTGCGCAGGCAGTGGTCGTACGTCGACAGCAGGGTGTTCGCGTCCGGCGGCAGGTACACCCGGACGATCTCGGCCTTCTTGTTCACGACGTGGTCGATGAAGCCCGGGTCCTGGTGGCTGAAGCCGTTGTGGTCCTGGCGCCACACGTGGCTGGACAGCAGGTAGTTCAGCGAGGCGATCGGCCGGCGCCACGGGATGTGGTTGGTGACCTTCAGCCACTTGGCGTGCTGGTTGAACATCGAGTCGACGATGTGGATGAAGGCCTCGTAGCTGGTGATCAGGCCGTGCCGGCCCGTCAGCAGGTAGCCCTCGAGCCAGCCCTGGCACTGGTGCTCGGACAGCATCTCGACGACGCGGCCCATCCGGGCCAGGTGGTCGTCGACGTCCGTCGGCAGGTACTCGGCGTTCCACTGCTTGTTCGTCACGTCGAACACGGCCTGCAGGCGGTTGGACGCCGTCTCGTCCGGGCCGAAGATCCGGAAGTTGTCCGGGTTCCGGCGGATGACCTCGGTGAGGTACTTGCCGAGCTCGCGGGTGGCCTCGGAGATCGACCCGCCCGGCACCGGCACCTCGACCGCGAAGTCGCGGAAGTCCGGCAGCCGCAGGTCCTTGAGCAGCAGGCCGCCGTTGGCGTGCGGGTTGTCGCTCATCCGCAGCGTGCCGCCCGGGGCGAGGGCCGTGATGTCCGCCTTGACCGAGCCGTCCGCCTCGAACAGCTCCTCCGGGCGGTACGACTTGAGCCAGCCCTCGAGGACCTTCAGGTGCTCGTCGGTGTCGCGGGCGCTGGCCAGCGGGACCTGGTGCGAGCGCCAGGAGTTCTCGACCTGCTTGTCGTCGATGACCGGCGGGCAGGTCCAGCCCTTCGGGGTCTTGAAGATGATCATCGGCCACGCCGGGCGGGACTCGTCGCCCGCGGCGGCGCGCGCCTTGATCTCGGAGATCTCGTCCAGCACGACGTCCAGCAGCTCGGCGAACCGGGCGTGCACCGCGGCGTGGTCCTCGCCGTCGAAGCCGCCGACGAACAGGTGCGGCTTGTGGCCGTACCCCCGCATGAGGTCGAGCAGCTCCTCCTCGGGGATGCGCGCCAGGACGGTCGGGTTGGCGATCTTGTACCCGTTGAGGTGCAGGATCGGCAGCACGACGCCGTCCTTGGCCGGGTCGATGAACTTGTTCGAGTGCCAGGACGTCGCCAGCGGGCCGGTCTCGGCCTCGCCGTCGCCGACGACCGCCGCGACCAGCAGGTCCGGGTTGTCGAACGCCGCGCCGTACGCGTGCGACAGGGCGTAGCCCAGCTCGCCGCCCTCGTGGATGGAGCCCGGCGTCTCCGGCGCCACGTGGCTCGGGATGCCGCCCGGGAAGGAGAACTGCCGGAACAGCCGGCGCACGCCCTCCTCGTCGGGGGTGATGTCGGAGTAGACCTCGGAGTACGTGCCGTCGAGGTACGCGCTCGCGACGAGGCCGGGGCCGCCGTGGCCGGGGCCCGTCAGGTACAGCGTCGACTGCTCGCGCTCCGCGATGACGCGGTTCAGGTGCGCGTACAGGAAGTTCAGGCCCGGCGTCGTGCCCCAGTGGCCGAGCAGCCGCGGCTTGACGTGGTCGCGGGTCAGCGGCTGTCGCAGCAGCGGGTTGTCCAGCAGGTAGATCTGGCCCACCGACAGGTAGTTGGCCGTCCGCCACCAGGCGTCGATGCGCCGGAGCGTCTCCTCGGAGACCGGCTGGCCGGACCCGGCCCGCCAGGTCTCGAGCGGCGCCGTCGTCGTCGTCATGTCTCTCCCCGTTTCGCAGAACCACGGATGAGCCGTGGGCCCGGACGAGCGCCCCCCGCCGGGCATCCCCCAGCCTTGCGGCGCCGGACGCCGCGAGCCGGGACGTCCGACCTAGCCGGCAGCCCCGTGGCCGTACCTCGGCCCCGACCCATCCAACCCCATCGGGTGACGGGGTGCACCCGCCCCCACGGGCGCGGGGACGGGGCCGTCCGGCCAGGGTCCCGGCGCGGGCCCCGGCGCCCCGGCCGGGTACCGTGCTGAGGTGCCCGAGACCTCCCGCGCCGAGCGGCGCGCGACCCTGTGGCGGGTCGCGCGCACGCCGCGCATGATCGGCCTGCTCGTGGTCCTGCTCGCCGCGGCGGCGGTCTGCGGGCGGCTCGGCGCCTGGCAGCTCGAGCGCGCGGAGGTCCGCGGGGCGGCCGCCCAGGCGAGGGCGCTCGCAGAGGTCGAGGCGCAGCCGCCCGTGCCGCTCGAGGACGTGCTGGCCCCGCAGTCGACGTTCGACGGGTCGCTCGTGGGGCGCCGGATCGAGGTGACCGGGCGGTACGAGGCGGACGGGCAGCTGCTCGTGACGGACCGCGGCCTGGACGGGCGCACCGGCTCGCTCGTCCTGACGCCGCTGCGCGTCGAGTCCGCGGACCCGGGGGCCGACGGGGCGGTGCTGCCGGTGGTGCGCGGGTGGGTGCCCGCCGACGTGCAGGACCCCGCGGCGCCCGAGCTGGCCGTGCCCGAGGGGACCGTCACGGTGACCGGTTACCTGCAGGCGTCCGAGGACTCCGGCGCGCCGCTGACCGGCGACGGCACGACCGACAGCGTGTCGTCCGCGGAGCTGCTGGGCGTGTGGGGCGGCCCCATCTGGACGGGCTACGCGGTGCTCACGACGTCCGACCCCGCGCAGCCGGCCGCCGTGGAGCTGCTGCCGCCGCCGAAGCGGTCCGGCACGGGGCTCAACCTGCAGAACCTCGGCTACGCGGCGCAGTGGTTCGTCTTCGGCGCGTTCGCGGTGGCGCTCTGGGTGCGGCTGCTCAAGGACGAGGTGCTGCGCGAGTCCGGCGAGCTCGGGCCGGCGGACGCCGGGACCGACCACGGCGCGGGCCCGGGCGACGCACCGCCGCCCGGGGCCTGAGCGGCGGCACGTCGCGCGGCGGCCTACTCCCGCTGCCAGGAGCTCCAGAGCGAGGCGTACTCCCCGCCGGCCGCCACGAGCTCGTCGTGCGGCCCGATCTCCGTGATGCGCCCGGCGTCGACCACGGCGACGCGGTCGGCGTCGTGCGCGGTGTGCAGCCGGTGGGCGATCGCGACGACCGTGCGGCCCTCGAGCACCGCCGACAGGGAGCGCTCCAGGTGCCGGGCGGCCCGCGGGTCGAGCAGCGACGTCGCCTCGTCGAGCACCAGCGTGTGCGGGTCGAGCAGCACGAGCCGGGCGAGGGCCACCTGCTGCGCCTGCGCCGGGGTGAGCGCGACGCCGCCGGAGCCCACCTCCGTGGCGAGCCCGCCGGGCAGCGCCGCCACCCACTCCCAGGCGTCGACGGCCCGCAGCGCCCGCTCGAGGGCGGCGTCGTCGGCGTCCGGGTCGGCCAGCCGCAGGTTGTCGGCGAGCGGCCCGACGAACACGTGGTGCTCCTGCGTCACGAGCGCGACGTGGCCGCGCAGCTCGTCCAGCGGCAGGTCGACCAGCGGGACCTCGCCGACCGTCACGGCGCCGCCCGTGGGCGGGTGGATGCCGGCGAGCATCCGCCCGAGCGTCGACTTGCCGGCGCCGGACGGCCCGACGACGGCGAGCCGCTCGCCGGTGCGCAGCGTGAGGTCCACCCCGTGCAGCACGTCGCGGCCGGGCCGGTACGCGTACCGGACCTCGCTGGCGACCACGGCCTCGTCCGCGGGACGGGCGTCGCGGGCCGCGCGGTCCGGGGCGACGTCCGCGACCCCGATGATCCGGGCCAGCGACGTCGCGCCGACCTGGATCTCGTCGAGCCAGAAGATCAGCTCGCCGATGGGGTGGATGATCTGCATCGCGTACAGCGCGATCGTCGTGACGGCCCCGACCGTCGCGTGCCCGGTCGAGATCAGGTACGCGCCCCAGGCCAGCACGGCGACCACCGGCAGGATGAACGCGGTGTCCACGCCGGGGAACAGCACGGTCCGCAGGCCCAGCGTGCGCGTCTCGGCGGCGAACGCCTCCCGCAGGTCCGCGTCCAGCCGGGCCCGCCGGCGTGCGCCGAGCCCGAGCGCGTCCACGGTGCGGGCGCCCTCCACGGACTCCGTGATCGTCCCGTTGATGGTGGCGTAGGCCGCGGACTCGCGCAGGTACGCCGGGGCGGCCCGGCGCAGGTACCAGCGGGTGACGCCGAGCAGCAGCGGCAGCCCGGCGAGCAGGCCGATCGCCACGAGCGCGTTCGTCACCACGGCCGCGACCGCCGTCAGGGCGATGGTCGCGACCGTGACGAGGATCCGCGGCACCCCGAACCGGACCGTGTACTGCACCCGGTCGATGTCGGTGGTGGTCCGCGCCACCAGGTCGCCGGTGCCGGCCCGCTCCACGGTGGACAGCGGCAGCCGGGTGACGGTCGCGACGAACTCCTCGCGGAGCTCCGCGAACACCGTCTCGCCGAGCACCATCGCCGACCGCTGGGCGTACCGGATGAGGACGGTCTGGGCGAGCACGGCGACGACGAGCACGAGGATCGTCCGGTCGACGGCGGCCGTCGTGGTGCCGTCGACGACGGCATCCACGAGGCGGCCGAGCAGCCACGGCCCGGTGAGGCCCGCGGTGGCCGCGAGGACGTGCAGCACCACGACCAGCACGAGGCCCCGGCGGTGCCGGCGGAGCAGCGCGGCGGTGTGCCGGCGCAGGGTGGTCGGGTCAGCGACGGGCAGCTTCACGGCTCACCTCCGGTCGGTCGTGGTCCTGGTGGTCGGTGCGGGGGACGGGGGAGTCGCCGCCGGGGGAGTCGGTGCGGGACACCACGGCGCGGTAGGCGGCGCCGGTCGCGTCCCGGGCCGCGACGAGGTCGCGGTGCCGCCCGGTGGCGACCACCCGGCCGCCGGCGACCAGCGCGACCTCGTCGACCACGTCGAGCACCAGCGGGCTGGCGGTGACCACCACGGTCGTCGCCCCGCGCCGCGCGTCGGCGAGCCGCCGGGCGATGCGGGCCTCGGTGTGGGCGTCCACCGCGCTGGTCGGCTCGACGAGCACGAGCACCTCCGCCCCCGTGAGCAGGGCGCGGGCCAGGGCGACCCGCTGCCGCTGCCCGCCGGACAGCGAGCGGCCCTTCTCCTCCACGGCGCCGTCCAGGCCGCCGGGCACGGAGTCGAGCACGTCGCCGGCGTCGGCCACGGTCATCGCCGCCAGCAGGGCGTCGCGGTCGGCCCCGCCGCGCACGTCCAGCTCGTCGGCGAGGGTGCCGGTGAACAGGTGCGGCGTGGACTCGGCGACGACGACCCGGCCGCGGACCTCGCCCAGGGCGAGCTCGTGCAGCAGCGCGCGGCCCCAGCGCACCGAGGACAGCGGGGCGTCCGCGCGCTCGCGGACGGCGGGGCGGTCCAGACCCAGCTGGCGCGGACCAAAGGCCACATCGTCACCGACGTAGGTTTCGAACAATTGCTCTTCGGGCTTTTGGAAGAGCATGCCGACCTGCTGGCGCAGCCAGCGGCGGCCGGTGTTGGGTGCGTGGACCTCGTGTCCGTCCAGATGGACCGTGCCGGCGGTCGGGCGCAGCAGTCCGGCGATGTGCTGGAGCAGCGTGGACTTGCCCGAGCCGGTCGGTCCC
>JACXUT010000336.1 GCA_014763765.1 Micrococcales bacterium | reverse complement strand
CCGTGACCGTCGTGCGGCCGCCCGGGGCGGGGTCGCCGCCCTGGCCGCGGCCTCGGCGGCCGTGGCCCTCGGCCTGGTGGACGTGCTCGTGCTCAGCCCGGACTACGTCGGGGAGCGGGCGGGGCGCGTGACGGCGCTGCTGGTCGCGACCGCGGTCCTCGTCGCGGTGGCGGTCGCCGTGCTGCTCGCGCCGGGCCGCCTGCTCGCGCGGGTGCGGGGCGCGGTGCACGCCCGCCGCCGGCCGCTGGGGACGGTCGCGGCCGTCGCCGTGGTGGCCCTCGGCGCGGTGCTGGCGTCCCGGCCGCTGTGGTGGCAGGCGCACCACACGGACCCGGGGAGCGGGTACGGCTACGCGGTGAGCGTCCTGCAGCAGGCGGCGGGGGAGCCGGTCGACCCGTCGCGCTCCTACGACGAGCGCTCGCTCGCGTGGGTGTCGTGGTACCTGGGTGTCCCGGTGGTGGTGCTGGGGTTCGCGGGGCTGGCGCTGCTCGCGCGCCGGGCCGTGGCGCGCCGGGACGCGGGAGCCGCGCTGGTGGTGGCGGTGGTCGGTGTCGCGGCGGTGTTCCCGCTGGTGCGCGTGAGCATCACGCCGGACCAGGTGTGGGCCGTGCGGCGCCTCGTCCCGGCGACGTTCCCGGGGCTGCTGGTCGCGGCGACGTGCGCGCTCGCGGCGCTCGCGGGGGCGGCCCGGCCGCGTGGTCCCGCGGTGCGGGCCGCCCGCGGGGCGCCGTCGCGCGCCGTGGTGCGGGGCCGCCGCGTCGTCGCGGGCGTCCTGGCCGTCGCCGTCGTGGCGTTCCCCCTGACCACGTGGCGTCCCGGGGCGGGCGTCGTCGAGCTCTCCGGCCGTGCCACGCAGGCGCACGCGGTGTGCGACGCCCTGGACGACCTCGGCGTGGACCGCGTCGTGTGGACGCACTCCAGCCCGTTCCGGTACCTGGCGACGCTGCGGGTGCTGTGCGACGTCGAGGTGGTCGAGCTGCTCGAGCCGCCGTCGGCGGCCGACCTCGCGGCGATCCGCGACGCGTGGGGCGGGGGACCGGTCGCGGCGCTGTCGTTCGACGCCGCGGACTACCCGTGGTCCGTGCCCCCGTCCGCGTCGGTCGGCGGCACGTGGTCGCAGACGCTGGGCCGCACCCTCACCGGACCGCCCCGCGAGGTGGACACCACCTGGAGCGAGGTGTGGGTCGGGCTCGTGCAGGAGGACGGGACGGTGGCCCCGGCGGGCTGACGGGTGTCAGAGCCGGGCGGTGACGCGCTCCGTCGCCGCCACCCGGTCCGCCCGCGCGGCGTCGTCGCCGGCCTCGGGGCGCAGCAGCACCACCGACCCGCCCCCCGCGAGCACGCCCAGCACCGCGAGGGCGGCCGACGGCGTGGCCGCCCGGTCGTCGCCGACCTCGAGCAGCACGCGGGCCCCCGCGGCGCCGTCCCGCGCGGCCGCGCCCGCCGCCCGCTCGAGCAGGTCCGCGTGCCGCACCTCCCCGCCCGGCACGCCGGCGAGGGCCTCCCGCTGCGGCTCGACCTCCGGCGCCCAGCCGACGACGTCGCCGTACGTCATGACCGAGGCAGCCGCGTCGAGCGCACCGGGCGGCAGGCCGCCGTCGAACCGGCGCGCCAGCGCGGGCAGCGCGACGGCGACCACCGCGGCGCCCCGCGGCGCGGCGGCGTCCGGGCGGTCGGTCACGACGACGTCGCCGTCCGGGGCGCCGGGCGGCAGGACCGTCGCGCCGACGCGCCAGGCGGCGAGCGTCCACACCACCGAGCGCCAGTGCGGCGGCAGGTCGACCCGCACCGTCGTGCCCGGTCCGGCGTCCAGCTCCTCGACGAGGAGGTTGGTGGTCTTGCTCACCCAGTTGTCGAGCACGGCCCCGGAGAGCTCGATGCGCTCCCCGGCGGGCCCGTACCACGTGACGCGGGGGCGGCCCGGCTCGGTGAGCAGCGCGGACAGCGCGGCGGCGACGGTGGCGGGCCGCCCCCGCGTCACGTGGTAC
>JACXUT010000088.1 GCA_014763765.1 Micrococcales bacterium | reverse complement strand
GTCGCGGCCGCGCAGGCGGTCGAGCTCGCGGCGCTCGCGCTTGGTCGGACGGCCGGCGCCGCGCTCGCGGACGCCGGCCGCGGCCACGTGCTCCGGAGGGGGAGGCGGCGGGGTGCGGTCGACGTAGCACGCGGCGGCCGGGACGGGCCCGACGCGGCGCTCGATCACGTGGGCGACGTCGACGATCCGCTCGGGGCCGTCGCCGCGCACCCGCACCTCGTCCCCGACACGCACCGTCGTGGCCGGCTTCGCGCGGTCCCCGTTGACGCGGACGTGCCCGGCCCGGCACGCGGCCGCGGCGAGCGCGCGGGTCTTGGTCAGTCGGACGGCCCACACCCAGCGGTCGACCCGCGTCGACGGCGGACCCGCGGGCAGCGTGGGCCGGGCGCCCCCGCCGGCCTCGGACCCACCCGGCGTAGCTCCCGTCGGAGCCTCCGACGGCGCCTCGCGGACGGAGCCAGCCCCCGTGGGAGCCTCCGACGGTGCGCGCCGGTGGTGCCCGCCGACCGGACCCGAGCCCGAGGCCGGCACGGGACTCAGCCCTCCGCGCGCGCGGAGGCGAGGACCTCTGCGGCGTCGTGCCCGCCGGGCTGCTCGCCCCGGGCCGCCGCGTCCTCGACGAGCCGCAGCAGCGTGGCGTTGACCGGCACCGGGACCCCGTGCAGCCGTCCGAGCAGCGCGATCTCGCCGTTCAGGTACGCCGCCTCCACCGAGCCCGCGCCGCGCACGAGGCTCTGCCACGTCGACCCGCCGCGCCGGTCGACGCCGGGCAGGTCGACCAGGGTGAACCCCTCGCGCGCGCGCGCCTCCTCGGCGGCGTCGACCGGGGCGAGGCCCGCGGCGGCCAGCACCTCGCGCGCCTCGGCCACCGCGGTGTCGGCGAGCTCGCGCGCCGGCCCCCGCACCGGGCCGCAGAGCGCCTCGACGGCGTTGCCGAGGTTGCTCAGCAGCTTCGCGTACTTCCAGGCCGCGACGTCCTCGACGACGGGCGCGCGGAACCCGGCGGCCTCGAGGTCCCGGGAGACCTCCGCCAGGTCGGCGTCGGGGACGCCCGCGGGCACGGACCCCAGCGTCAGCACCCCGGTGACCGGGAAGCCGGACGCCGACACCCGGCCCGGCTCCAGGAACGTCGCGGGCAGCCAGACGCACATGCCGGCCACGCGGGCGAACCGCCGCAGCGCGGTGCGCTCGTTGTCCACGCCGTTCTGGGCGCACACCAGCAGCAGGTCCTCGCCCGCGGTGCGGCCGCCGTCGACGGGACGACCGGCCCAGCCGGCCAGCGTCGCGTCGGTGTCCTGCGACTTCACGGCGAGCACCAGCACGTCACCGCGCCGCAGCTCGACGTCCTCCGGCCGGGACGCGACGGCGGTGCGCACGGTCCGGGCGCCCGCAGGAGTCGTCAGGTGCAGTCCGCCGGACCGCAGCGCGTCGAGGTGCGCACCCCGCGCGACGAGCACGACGTCCCGGCCGGCCTCGGCCAGCAGCCCCCCGATGGTCCCGCCGACCGCGCCGGCGCCGATGATCACGTATCGCACCCGGTCACCCTGCCACACCCGTCGGCGCAGGTCGGTGGGGGCCGGGCATACGGTGGAGGTCATGACCTCCTCCTCTCTCGTCGCCGTCACCGGCGGCTACGTCGTCCCCGTCAGCTCCGAGCCCGTCGACGGCGGCACCGTCCTGATCCGCGACGGCCGCATCGAGGCCGTCGGCGCCGACGTGGCGGTCCCCGAGGGCGCGACCGTCGTCGACGCGACCGGGCGCTGGGTGCTCCCGGGCTTCGTCGAGGCGCACGGCCACGTCGGCATCCACGAGGAGGGCGAGGGCGTCGCGGGCGACGACACCAACGAGATGACCGGACCGAACATGGCCGCGGTCCGGGCGATCGACGCGGTGAACATCGACGACGAGGGCTTCCGCGACGCGCTGGCCGGCGGGGTGACGTCCGTGGTGGTGAAGCCCGGCTCGGGCAACCCGATCGGCGGCCAGAGCGTGGCGCTGAAGTCGTGGGGCGGGCGCACCATCGACGAGCAGGTGATCTCCGCCGCGGTGAGCGTGAAGTCGGCGCTCGGCGAGAACCCGAAGCGGGTCTACGGCAACAAGAACCAGACCCCGTCGACGCGCCTGGGCACCGCGCTGGTGATCCGCGAGGCGTTCACGGCCGCGCAGCACTACCGGGCGGCGCGGGCCGCCGCCGAGGCCAAGGGCGAGCCGTTCAAGACGGACCTGGGGCTGGAGACGCTGGCCCGGGTGCTCGACGGCGAGCTGGTCTGGGACCAGCACACCCACCGCCACGACGACATCGCGACGGCGATCCGGCTGGCCGACGAGTTCGGCTACCGCCTGGTGGTCAACCACGGCACGGAGGGGCACAAGCTCGCGGACGTGCTGGCGGAGCGGGACGTGCCGGTGATCTTCGGCCCGATGTTCACGTCCCGGTCGAAGGTCGAGCTGCGGGACCGCGCCATCGCGAACCTCGCCGCGCTCGCCCGGGCGGGCGTGCGCGTCGCGATCACCACCGACCACCCCGTCGTGCCGATCAACTTCCTCGTGCACCAGGCGACGCTCGCCGTGAAGGAGGGGCTGCCGCGGCAGACCGCGCTCGAGGCGCTGACGGTGAACCCGGCCGCGTTCCTCGGGCTGGACGGCCGGGTCGGGGCGCTGGAGCCGGGGCGCGACGGCGACGTCGTCGTGTGGTCAGGCGACCCGCTCGACGTGCACGCGCGTGCGGAGCACGTCCTCATCGAGGGCCGGACGGTCTACACGTGGGACGCCGAGGCGTCGCGGGGACGGGTCGTCGAGCGGTCGGAGCGCTTCGCCGGCTGAGGCAGGGCCCCACGATCCACGGCCGACGCTCAGGGAAGGTCCAGCCCGCGTCCTGGTCCGCGGGGTGCACTCAGGGGTATCGGCGCCGCCCCGGCGCCCGCCCCGCAGGAGGTGCCCCGTGGACCACGAGACCGCGCCCCGGCCGACGCCGGCCCAGCCCCACGACCCGACGACCGCAGCCGGCCCGGGCGTCGACGGCGACCAGCTGCCGGTGCCCGGCCGCTCGCGGCGCCGGAGGACGGCCGTCGCGCTGCTCGCCTCCGGGGCGGTCGCGGCCGGGCTGGTGCTGGGCGGGACCGCGTACGCGCTCGGCCTGCCGGACGCGGCGGCGGAGCCGGGCCTGGCCGCGGCGCCCTCGACCGGGGACGGCTCCGGCTCCGTCCGCCCGCAGGCCGGCGGCTGGGGCGGGCCGTCGACGACGCTGCCCGGCGGGGGCTCCGGCGGCGCGGGCTCCGGCGCCGGGTCCGCGACCGGCACGCTCGACGCCACGACCGCCACGGACGCGCAGCAGAGCGGCGTCGTGCTGATCTCGACGGTGCTCGGGTACCAGTCGGCGGAGGCCGCCGGCACGGGTGTCGTGCTGACGTCCGACGGGCTCGTGGTCACGAACAACCACGTGGTCGAGGGCGCGACGCAGATCACGGTCACCGTCGCGTCGACGGGGGACACCTACACGGCCGAGGTCGTCGGGACCGACGCCACGGCGGACGTCGCCGTGCTCCAGCTCCAGGGCGCGTCGGGGCTCGCGACGGCGACGCTCGACGACGACGAGGTGGGCGTCGAGGTCGGGGACGCCGTCACGGCGGTTGGCAACGCGGAGGGCGGCGGCGTCCTGCTCGCGGCGGACGGCACGGTGACCGGGCTCGACGAGTCCATCACCACCCAGGCCGAGGGCGCGTCGTCGGGGGAGTCGCTGACCGGGCTGATCGAGGTCGACGCCGACGTGGTGTCGGGCGACTCCGGTGGCCCGCTGCTGGACGACGAGGGCGAGGTCGTGGGCATCACGACCGCCGCGTCGTCCGGCTCGGCGGACATCACCGGCTACGCCATCCCGATCCAGGACGTGCTCGACGTGGTGACGCAGGTCGTCGCGGGCCAGGACACCGACGCGATCACGCTCGGCTACCCGGCGTTCCTCGGGGTGCAGCTCGCGGCGACGGGCGGCGACCCGGCGGCCCTGGACGGCCTGCCCGGCTCGACGACCGGGTCGACCGCCGGTGGGGCCGCGGGTGCGACGGTCGCCCGCGTCATCGACGGGACCCCCGCCGCGCAGGCCGGGCTGACCGCCGGGGACACCATCACGGCCGTCGACGGCGTGACGGTCGCGGACGGCGACGCGCTCAGCGAGGCGCTCGCGGCGCACGCCCCCGGCGACCAGGTCACGCTGACCTGGACCACGGCGACCGGCACGACGCAGTCCGCCACGGTGACCCTCGTCGAGGGCCCGGCCGACTGACCCCGGTCCGACTCGCCCGCTCCGCCGGGGCCACCGCTACCGAGAGTCCAGGACACGCCCACGGTCCGCCACGGATCCCGGGCGTGTCCTGGACTCTCGGCGGCTGGGCACGCGCATGCGGGAGAGAACGCGCGGGCGCGGGCGCGGGGGCACGGACGCCGCGGGGCCGCCGTCCCGGTGTCCCAACCGGGGCGGCGGCGGCGCGGTCGTCCCCTCAGCGGACGTCGGTGTCGGGACCCTGGATCGCGGCCCTGCCGGCCTCGAGCCGCGCGACCGGCACCCGGAACGGCGAGCAGGACACGTAGTCCAGCCCGGCCGCGTCGAAGAACCGGATCGACTCCGGGTCACCGCCGTGCTCGCCGCACACCCCGACGGTGAGGTCCGGTCGGGTGGCCCGGCCCTCCTCCACCGCGATGCGCACGAGGCGCCCGACGCCCTTCGTGTCGATGGTCTCGAACGGGGAGATGGTCAGCACCCCGTTCTCGAGGTACTCGGGGAAGAACGCCCCCTCGACGTCGTCCCGGGAGAAGCCCCACGTGGTCTGCGTGAGGTCGTTGGTGCCGAACGAGAAGAACTGCGCCACCTCCGCGATCCGGTCGGCGGTGAGCGCGGCGCGGGGCAGCTCGATCATCGCCCCCACCGGCAGGTCGAGCGCGACGCCGCGGGCCTCGCCGACCTCCGCCATGATCCGCAGCGCCTCGTCGCGGACCAGGTGCAGCTCCATCACGGACCCGACCAGCGGGACCATGATCTCGGCGTGCGGGGTGCCGCCGGCCTCGAGCCGGTCGGCGGTGGCCTCGCAGACCGCCCGGATCTGCAGCGCGAACAGCCCCGGCACGACGAGCCCGAGGCGGACGCCGCGCAGGCCGAGCATCGGGTTCGCCTCGTGCATCCGGCGGACCGCCGCGAGCAGCTTCACGTCCGCCGGGTCGACCTCGCCGCGCTCCTCGGCCAGGGCGACCTTGACGGACAGCTCGGTGAGGTCGGGGAGGAACTCGTGCAGCGGCGGGTCGATCAGCCGGATCGTCGTCGGCAGCCCGTCCATCTCCTCGAGCAGCGCCGCGAAGTCCGCCCGCTGCAGCGGCAGCAGCGCGTCGAGGGCGGCCTGCCGCTCGTCGTCGTCCTCCGCGAGCACGACCCGCTCCACCAGGACGCGGCGCTCGCCGAGGAACATGTGCTCGGTGCGGCACAGCCCGATGCCCTGCGCGCCCAGGGACCGCGCCCGGCGGGCGTCCTCGGCGGTGTCGGCGTTCGCGTGCACCCGCAGCCGCCGCGTGGTGTCGGCGTGCGTGAGGACGCGGTCGACCGCGCGCACCAGGTCGGCGGTCTGGTCGTCGTCGCCGGCCTGGGCGAGCGCGGCGTCCAGGCCGGACTCCAGGTAGGTGCTGACGGGCGACGGCACGACGGGGACCGCCCCGAGGTAGACCTCGCCCGTGGACCCGTCGATCGCGATCGTGTCGCCCTCGGAGACCACGTGGCCGCGGACGGTCATCGTGCGGGCCACCGGGTCGATCACCAGCTCGTCCGCCCCGACCACGCAGGTGCGGCCCATGCCGCGCGCGACGACGGCCGCGTGCGACGTCTTGCCGCCGCGCGCGGTCAGCACGCCGACCGCCGCGATCATGCCGCCGAGGTCGTCCGGGTTGGTCTCGCGCCGCACCAGCACGACGTCCTCGCCGTGCGCGGCCCGCTCCTGGGCCGTGGCCGAGTCGAACACGGCGTGCCCGACCGCCGCGCCGGGGGAGGCCGCCATGCCCTTGGTGAGCAGGGTGCGCTCCGCCGTCGAGTCGAACTGCGGGAACATCAGCTGCGAGAGCTGCGCGCCGCTGACCCGGGCCAGCGCCTCGTCCATCGTGATGAGGTGCTCGTCGACCAGCTGGGTGGCGATCCGGAACGCGGCCGGCGCCGTGCGCTTGCCGACGCGCGTCTGGAGCATCCAGAGCTTGCCGCGCTCGACCGTGAACTCCACGTCGCACAGGTCGCGGTAGTGGGTTTCGAGCCGCCGCATGGCCTGGCGCAGGTCGGCGTACGACTGCGGGTCGACCTCCTCCATCTCCGCGAGGCTCAGCGTGTTGCGGATGCCCGCGACGACGTCCTCGCCCTGGGCGTTGACCAGGTAGTCGCCGTAGTCGCCGGTGTGCCCGGTCGCGGGGTCGCGCGTGAACGCCACACCCGTCCCGGACGTCGGACCGAGGTTGCCGAACACCATCGAGCACACGTTGACCGCCGTGCCCAGGTCGTCCGGGATGCGCTCGCGGCGGCGGTACAGGCGGGCGCGGTCGGTGTTCCAGGACCGCAGCACGGCGACGATCGCGAGGTCGAGCTGCTCGCGCGGGTGCTGCGGGAACTCGCGGCCGGACTCGGTGCGGACGATCTCCTTGAACGAGTCGACGAGGTGCCGCAGGTCGGTCGCGTCCAGGTCGACGTCGTCGTGCACGCCCTTCGCGGCCTTCGCCTTGTCGAGCGTGTCCGCGAACAGCTCGCCGTCGATGTCCAGCACCGTCTTGCCGAACATCTGGATGAGCCGCCGGTAGGAGTCCCACGCGAACCGCTCGTCGCCGGAGAACTCCGCGAGGCCGACGACGGACGCGTCGTTCAGCCCGACGTTGAGCACCGTCTCCATCATCCCCGGCATGGAGAACTTCGCCCCGGAGCGCACGGACACCAGCAGCGGGTCGTGGAAGTCGCCGAACCCGCGGCCCAGCGCGTCCTCCAGCCGGCGCACGGCCATCGTGACCTCGACACGCAGCTCGGCCGGCAGGTGCCCGGTGCGCATGAACGCCCGGCAGGCGTCGGTCGTGATGGTGAAGCCCGGTGGCACCGGCAGTCCCAGCCGGGTCATCTCGGCCAGGTTCGCACCCTTGCCGCCGAGCAGGTCCTTCTGGTCCTTGTCACCCTCGGAGAAGTCCTGGACATAGCTGGCCACGTGTACCTCCGCGTACGACGTCCGGGGGAGCGCCGTTGCCCCCGCCTCCGGCGAGTGTCCCTCCGCCGGTCGCTCCAGGAGAAGGGACCATCGGCCCTCGACGTGGTCACGCCGCGTGTCGTCGCGGCGTCGGCAGAGCCGGGGCCGCGAGGGGTCGGTAGACTGGCACCGGTAAGCACGTCCCTCACCGAACGGAGCGCCGGCGCGAGCCGAGCACATGGCTGAGACCACACCCGACCGCCCCGAACGGTCGCTCCCCGGCGCCGCCCGGGTGGAGCACCGGATCACCATCCCGTCCAGCGTGTCCATGGTGGAGCTGCTGGGCATGGACGACCAGGTCCTGCGCGCGGTCGAGCAGGGCTTCCGCACGGTCGACGTCCACGTGCGCGGCAACGAGGTCACGCTCACGGGCCCGGCGGGTGACGTCGCGCTGGTGGCGCGCCTCGTGGACGAGCTCGTGGAGATGGCCGCCGGCGGCACGCCGCTGACCCCGGACGTGGTGACGCGCTCGGTCGCGATGCTCACGGCGGGCACGACGACGCGGCCGGCGGACGTGCTGACGTTCAACATCCTGTCGACCCGCGGCCGGACGATCCGGCCGAAGACGTCGGGGCAGAAGGAGTACGTCGACGCGATCGACCGCAACACGATCACGTTCGGCATCGGGCCGGCGGGCACCGGCAAGACGTACCTCGCGATGGCGAAGGCCGTGCAGGCGCTGCAGGCACGGCAGGTCAACCGCATCGTCCTGACGCGCCCGGCGGTCGAGGCGGGGGAGCGGCTCGGGTTCCTGCCGGGCACCCTCAGCGAGAAGATCGACCCGTACCTGCGGCCGCTGTACGACGCGCTGCACGACATGGTGGACCCGGACTCGATCCCGCGGCTGATGGAGGCCGGGACGATCGAGGTGGCGCCGCTGGCGTACATGCGCGGCCGGACGCTCAACGACTCCTTCATCATCCTGGACGAGGCGCAGAACACCTCGGCCGAGCAGATGAAGATGTTCCTGACCCGGCTCGGCTTCGGGTCGAAGGTCGTGGTGACCGGCGACGTGACGCAGGTCGACCTGCCGTCGGGCACGACCTCCGGCCTGCGGGTGGTCGAGTCGATCCTGGCGGACGTGGACGACGTCGCGTTCTGCCGGCTGAGCTCCTCCGACGTCGTCCGCCACCGCCTGGTCAGCGACATCATCGACGCCTACGCACGCTGGGACACGAACCGCACATGAGCATCGAGGTCAACAACGAGTCCGGCCACGAGGTCGACGAGGCGGAGTTCGCCGCGCTCGCGCGGTTCGTGCTCGACCAGATGCACGTGCACCCGCAGACGGACCTGTCGATCCTGTTCGTCGGCACGGACGTGATGACGGACCTGCACGTGAAGTGGATGGACGAGCCCGGCCCCACGGACGTGCTGTCGTTCCCGATGGACGAGCTGCGCCCGGGCCGCGCTGACGACCCGACACCGCCGGGGCTGCTCGGTGACGTCGTGCTGTGCCCCGAGGTGGCCGTCGAGCAGGCGCGCGCCGCCGGGCACTCCACGGTCGAGGAGCTGCTGCTGCTGACGACGCACGGGATCCTGCACCTGCTCGGGTACGACCACGCGGAGCCGGAGGAGGAGAAGGAGATGTTCGGCCTGCAGCGCCAGCTGCTGCTGACGTTCCTCGCCGGACGATGAGCACGGTCCCCGTCGGTCTGCTGGCGACGCTGACCGTCGCGGCCGTCCTCGTCGCCGCGGTGCTGTCCGCCGGCGAGGCCGCGGTCCTGCGCATCGGCCGCTCGGCGGTCGCGGACCTGCTCGCCGCCCGCCACCCCGCGGCGGAGCGCGTCCGGAGGCTCGCGGAGGACCGCGTGGCGGTCGCCGGCTCCGCGGGCGTGGTGAGGCTGCTGTGCGAGATGCTCGCGGCCGTCTGCCTGACGCTCGCGATCGCGGCGTCGGACCTGCAGTGGTCGCTCGAGCTGGTCATCGCGGTGCTGGCGTGCGCGTTCCTGACCGTCGTGCTCGCGCGGATCAGCCCGCGCTCGCTCGGCCACCGCCACCCGCGCCAGGTGCTGGCCTTCACGTCGCGGCTGCTGGTGGCGGTGCGCGCCGTCGCCGGGCCGCTGGTCCGCGTCGCGCCGTCCGCGGGCGCCGACCTGGACGAGGACGGCCTGCGGGAGATGGTCGAGCGCGTCGGGGACTCGCCGGCCATCGACACCGACGAGCGGGCCATGGTGCGCTCCGTGCTGGGCCTCGGGGACACGCTGACCCGCGAGGTCATGGTGCCGCGGACCGACATGGTCACGACCGGTGAGTCCACCCCGCTGCGCAAGGTCCTGTCGTTGCTGCTCCGGTCGGGGTACTCCCGGGTGCCGGTCGTCGGCGAGCAGGTGGACGACCTGCGCGGCGTGCTCTACCTCAAGGACCTGGTGCGGCGGCTGCAGGACGACCCGGAGGCCGCGGAGGCCCCGGCGGTGTCCCTCGTGCGGCCCGCCGTGTTCGTGCCCGAGTCCAAGCCGGTCGACGAGCTGCTGCGCGAGCTCCAGGCGGGGGCCTCGCACCTCGCGATGGTCGTCGACGAGTACGGCGGCATCGCCGGCCTGGTGACCATCGAGGACGCGATCGAGGAGATCGTCGGCGAGCTGACCGACGAGCACGACCCGTCCGCCCCGCAGGTCGAGGACCTCGGCGGCGGCGCGTACCTCGTCCCCGCCCGTATGGCGAAGGACGACCTGGGCGAGCTGTTCGGGCTCGAGGTGGAGGACGACGACGTCGACACCGCGGGCGGGCTGCTCGCGAAGGCGCTCGGCAAGATCCCCATCCCGGGGTCGGCGGGCGAGATCCACGGCCTGCGCCTGGTCGCCCAGGGCACGGAGGGCCGCCGCAAGCGCGTCGCCCGCGTGCTGGTGTCGCGGGCGCCCGAGCCGCAGGACGACGACGCCGAGCCCGCCGGCGAGCGCACCGCCGAGCGCGCCACGCGCGAGACCCACCCCACGGACCAGTGACGGAGACCCCCGTGACCCACCGCTCCGGCTTCGCCTGCCTCGTCGGGCGCCCCAACGCCGGCAAGTCGACCCTGACCAACGCCCTCGTCGGCCAGAAGGTCGCGATCACGTCCGGGCGGCCGCAGACCACCCGGCACACGATCCGCGGCATCGTGCACCGCCCGGACGCGCAGCTCGTGCTCGTGGACACCCCGGGGCTGCACCGCCCGCGCACGCTGCTGGGCGAGCGGCTGAACGACCTGGTGCGCGACACGCTGACCGAGGTCGACGTCGTCGGGTTCTGCCTGCCGTCGGACCAGAAGGTCGGCCCGGGCGACCGGTTCATCGCGGAGCAGCTCGCGGCGCTGGGCCGTCGCACGCCGGTGGTCGCGATCGCCACGAAGGCGGACCTGGTCGGCAAGCAGCGGCTCGCGGAGCACCTGCTGGCCGTGTCGGCGCTGGGCGACTGGGCCGACGTCGTCCCGGTGTCGGCGGAGTCGGGCTACCAGGTCGACGTGGTCGAGCAGGTGCTGATCGGCCACCTGCCCGAGGGGCCGGCGCTGTACCCGGAGGGCGAGCTGACCGACGAGCCCGAGGCCGTGATGGTCGCCGAGCTGGTGCGCGAGGCGGCGCTCGAGGGCGTGCGCGACGAGCTGCCGCACTCGCTGGCCGTCGTGGTCGAGGAGATCGTGCCGCGCGAGGTCGCCGCGGGGGAGCCGCCGCTGCTCGACGTCCGCGTGCACCTGTTCGTCGAGCGCGACAGCCAGAAGGCGATCGTCATCGGCCGCGGGGGGGCGCGGCTGCGGGAGGTCGGCACCCGGGCGCGGCGCGGCATCGAGGCGCTGCTGGGCTCGCGGGTGTACCTGGACCTGCACGTGAAGGTCGCGAAGGACTGGCAGCGCGACCCGAAGCAGCTCGGGCGGCTGGGCTTCTGAGCGGCGGCGGCCCGGCGGGCGGCGGGGAGGACGCCGCGACGGTTCCCGCGGCGGGCTCCGACGGGTCCCGGGGCGCCGGGCGCGTCGGGGATACTCGGGACGTGCGTTACCGGACCGCGGGCGGAGCCGTCGTGGGGGCGATCGTCCTCGCGGTGCTCGGCGCCCTCATGGGCCCGCAGTGGACGCCGGTCCCGATGACCGACCCGCTCACGGTGCAGGCCACCGACACCGCGATCCCCGGGGCGCCGCGGACCGGCCCGTACGAGGTGCGGTCGTCGGTGGTGGACGTCGAGCTGGACGGGGCGACCGTCGAGGCCCGCCTGCTGCTGCCCGTCGGCGCGGGGGACGAGGTGCCCGGCGTGGTGTTCGTCCACGGAGCGGGCACCGGCCGGTTCACGGACGCGTTCGTCGACCAGGCGCAGGCGCTCGCGGAGGCCGGCGTCGCGACGCTGGTACCGGACAAGCGCCTGGACACCTACACGCTGCGGCACCGCGACTACGTGGCGATGGCCCAGGACTACCTGCGCTCCGTCGACCTGCTGCGCACCGTCCAGGGCGTCGACCCCGGCCGGGTGGGCGTCTACGCGGAGAGCGAGGGCGCGTGGATCGCGCCTGTCATGGCGGCGGAGCAGCCCGCGATCTCCTTCGTCGTGCTCGTCTCCGCCCCGGTGGTGCCACCCCGGCAGCAGGCCGCGTTCGCGGTCGACTCCTACCTGCGCAACACCGGCGTGCCGCAGCAGGTGTTCCGGGCGATCCCGCGGGCCGTCGGCATGTCGCTGCCCGGCGGCGGCCTGGACTACGCGGACTTCGACGTCGCGCCCTACCAGCGCCGCATGACGCAGCCGGTGCTGGTGGTCTACGGGACCGCGGACGCGTCGATGCCCGTGGTGCAGGGTGCCGAGCAGATCATCCGCGACGTCGCCATCGCCGGGAACACCGCGTACACCGTCCGGTACTACCGCGGGGCGGACCACGGCATCCGGGTGGACGGCGACGTCTCGCCGACGTTCCTGCGGGACCTCACCGGCTGGGTGCAGGGCCTGCCCGGGACGAGCAGCACCTGGCCGCGCGTCGCCGGCGCGCAGCCCGAGCAGCTCTACTGGGCGGCGCCCGTCCCGCAGCCGCGGTGGCTCGGCGACGGGGACGTCCTCGTGTTCCTGGTGCTCGGGGCGGTCGGGCTGGTGGTGCTCCTGCCGGTCGGCCGGTGGGCCGTCGTCGGCGTGCGCCGCGTGCGGGGTCTGCCGGCCGAGCCGGGGCGCGACCGGGTGCTCGCGCGACGGCTCGCGATGCTGTCGGCCGCGTCCGTCGGTACGGTCGTGGCGCTGGTCTGGTACCTGGTGGCGGTCGCACGGCTCGCCCTCGGGTACGAGCGCAACGGCTGGGTGGTGCAGGGCGGCTGGGTGGTCGTCCGGGTGCTCGGGCTCGCGGCGGTGCTGGCGGGGTCGGCGGTGGCCGTGCGGCTGCGGCAGCTCCGGCTCTCGGGGCAGCCGCTGGCGCGCGGGGTGGTCGGTCACGTCGTGCTCTGGGGCACGTGCGCGGCCTGCGTGGCCCTGCTGGTGGTGCTCGCGTACTGGGGGGTGTACCAGCTCGGCATCTAGGGGGTGACCGGGTGGTGGTGAAGTACCGGCAGGATGGTGTCCGACCGAACCGAGGGGAGTGCAGGTGCGGACGACGTGGGGCTCGGCCTCCGACAGGGGGCGCGTGCGGACGCTGAACGAGGACGCGCTGCTCGCGCACCCTCCGGTGTTCCTGGTCGCCGACGGCATGGGCGGGCACGAGGCCGGCGACGTCGCCAGCCGGCTGGCCGTCGAGGAGTTCGCCCGCCTCGCGGGGCTGAGCGCCGTCGACCCGGCGGACCTGCACGCCTGCTTCCGGCGCGCCGCGCAGCGCATCCGCGCGACGTTCGAGCGCCGCGAGGGCGGCACGACCGTCTCCGGCGTCGCGCTCGGCGACCACGAGGGCACCGCGCACTGGCTGGTCTTCAACGTCGGCGACTCCCGCGTGTACCGCTGGGCGGACGACGAGCTCGCCCAGCTCACCGTGGACCACTCCGTCGTCCAGGAGCTCGTCGACTCGGGCTCGCTCACGCGCGCCGCGGCGGAGCGCCACCCCGAGCGCCACGTCCTGACCCGCGCCCTCGGCACGGGCGCCGACCCGGAGCCGGACTACTGGACGCTGCCCGCGCGGCCGGGCGACCGCATGCTGGTGTGCTCCGACGGCGTGAGCGGCGAGCTCTCCCCGGAGCAGATCGCGGACGTGCTGGCCACGACCCCCGGCAGCGGTGCCGCGGCGGCCGAGCTCGTGCGCCGCGCGGTGGAGGCCGGGGGCCGCGACAACGCCACCGCGGTCGTGGTCGACGTCGAGGTCCCCGAGGACGGGACCGCCGGATGGCTTGCCTTCGGGGCCGAGGGTGCCGATAGGACATGGGACGAGACGGTCGACGGGGCCACCATCCCGCGACCCCGGAGCCACCAGGAGGACTCTCGGTGACCGTTCCCGAGTACACCCCCGGCGACTGGTACGCCGTCGTCGCGGGCGGCGTCGTGCTGCTGCTCGCGCCGAGCACCCCGCCCGAGGTCGTCCGCGACGTATGGGCGTCCGCACCCGAGCGCGGCGGCGGGCTCGGCGCCCAGCTCGACGCGCTCGTGCGCCACGGCATCGGCGGGCTGCACCCGTTCGCCGCCGTCGACCTGACCTCCGGGGCGGTGCAGACCGCGCTGCGGGGCGACGTCGAGGTCGAGGTGGTGCGCGGCACGCGCGCCGAGGTGCTCTCCGCGCCCGACGTCGTGTCGTGGTCGGAGCGTGCCGTCGGGTCCGCCGACGAGGTGACGGTCCGCGTGACGGGCGCCGGGCGTGGCCCCGCGCTGCCGATCGTGAGCGGTGTCGTGCGCGCCTCGCGGGTGCGGGTGCGCGTGACCGAGGACGCCGCGGCACCGGCGTCCGACGCGGCACCGGTGGTCCACGCCGCGACGCCCGTCCCGGTCGCGACGGCGTCCGCGACGCAGGCGCAGGCCGGGCACCCGCGCCGCCACGTGGTCGCGCCGGGCGAGGTCGTCGAGAGCGACGCGCCCGCGACCGGGGAGCCGTCGGAGGACGAGCTCGTGGACGACGGCGGTGCCGTCCGGCCGGTGCCGGCCGCGGAGCCGGAGCCCGTGGTGGAGCCGGAGCCCGTCGCGGAGCCGGAGACCGTCGTGCGGGCGGAGCCCGTCGCGGAGCCCGTGCCGGCCGCGGAGCCGGTCGAGGACGGCCGGCGCGACGCGGTCGCCGCCGCGCCGGTGGGCTCGCCCCCGAACCGGCGCGCCGGGTCGGCGAGCCCGGTGCGGAACGCCTCGAGGCTGTTCGCCCGGGAGTCCACGCGCCAGTCGTTCGTCGCGAGCTGGCCGTCCACGTACGTGGTGACGGCGAGGTTGAACCACGCGAAGCCGATCACGTCGTCGTTGCGCCCGGGGTCGAACCCCTGGAAGAACGACCGCACCCAGGCCGGCTTGGTGCCGCCGATCTCGGAGGCGCCGACCTCGGCGAGCAGGATCTTCTTGTCGGTGATCGAGCGGAGCTGGGCGAGCGTCCGGTCGAACGTGTAGGAGAACGTCGAGTCGTTCTCCTCCTTGTAGGGCGGCCGCTGGTAGCCGGAGACGCCGACCCAGTCGACGTACGCGTCACCGGGGTACAGGGCCTCGAGGAACGCGGGGGACTGGTGGGCGGCGGGCAGGTTGTTGACGATGTTCGGCGCCCACACCCAGATCACGTAGTCGTTCGCGCCGTTGGCCTCGAAGACGTCGTGCACGTGCTGCCACATCCGCACGTAGTCGCCGACGCCGTTGCCGTTGATCGGCGCGCCGGACCCGGTCTGCTCGGACCACGGGTACCAGACGCCGTTCATCTCGTGGTCCAGGCGGATCGCCAGCGGCAGCCCGGTGGCCGCGATGTCGCGGGCGTACTGCGTGAGGTAGGCGTCGAAGTCGCCCGCGATGATCTTCGGCAGGCTGTACTCCGGCTCCTCGACGACGTCGTTCTTCGACCCGATCGGCCGGGACTCCCAGGTGAGCATCGGCAGCATCCCGCGCTCCCAGGCGCGCGTCACGGCGTTCGCGCGGAAGTCCTCGTCCCAGCCGCCGAAGTACCCGACCATGTCCTGCGTGCGCCCGACGTCCTGCGCGGCGTCGTCGAACGTCGCCCAGTTGAACGGCGCCTGCTCGGTGTACATCCCGAAGTAGCGCTGGTCCGGGTCGAGCAGCGCGGCGCGGCTGGGGGCGGAGGGCTTGG
>JACXUT010000335.1 GCA_014763765.1 Micrococcales bacterium | reverse complement strand
GCCCGGGTTCGGTGACCCCCGACCCGGTCACCCCGCGCGCCGCCTCGGGGGTCACCGAACCCGGGCCGACCACCGCGCTCGTCACGCCGAGCACCCTCGTCACGACCGAACCCACCGGGACGACCACCCCGCGCGCCACCCCGGGCGTCACCGAATCCGGACCGACCACCCCGCTCGTCACGCCGAGCACCCTCGTCACGACCGAACCCACCGGGACGACCACCCCGCGCACCGTCGTTGCGCGCCCGGTCGCCGCCCGGGGCGGAGCCGTCCTGGTCCCGTCGCCGCCCGCGCTCCTGCCAGGTGCCACGCGCCCGGTCGCCGCTCTCGGAGCCACGACGGACGTCGCCACGATCGCCGCCGGCACGGGCACCGCTGCGGAACCCGCCCTCACGGGCGCCGCCGCCCCGCCGGTCGTCCCCATCGCGCCGGAACCCACCGGACACGCCTGAGCTGTCCCGGCGCGAGCCGTCACGCCCCGCGCCGTCCCGGTACCCGCCTCGTGCCTCGTCGCGGGAGCCGCGCGCATCACGGCGAGGACCTCCCCAGCCGGTGCCGGCCCCGCGCCCCTCACCCGTCCCGGACGGTCGACGCGCGCCACCGCGGTCGTCCCGACCTGAGCCGTCCCGCGCGCGGTCGCGTGTGAACCCGCCACCCGGTCGCGAGGAGCGCTCCCCCGCGAACCCGTCGGCGCGATCGCCACGGTCACGGCCCGCACCGGCCCGCTCACCTCGGTACCCACCACGCGACGAGTCACCCGCACCACGCGACGACTCACCCCGGTACCCACCACGCGACGAGTCCCGGTAGCCCTCGCTCGAACGGCTGCCGCGGTCACCCTGAGCCCCGCGACCCGATCGACCGCCCTGGTCGGATCCGCCCCACGACCCGCGCCCCGCGCTGCCGTCGCCCGACGGACGCCCGCCACGCTCGAACCCGTCGCGCCCGCGCGGAGCGTCGTTGCCCCCGCCCACGGCCCGCGAACCCGCGTACCCGCCGCGCGCACCGCCGCTACGGCCACCGTCCTCGGCCTGCCCTCGTCCGCGCTGCCCCGCCACCCGCGGAGCGCGCGCCGGCCGTGCCCCGCCCGCGGGGCGTGCACCGTTCCGGTTGCCGTAGCGCCCGACGCCACCGCCGCGGCGATCGCCCTCGTCCGCCGAACGCGTCCCGCGCTCGTCGCTGCTCATGTCCTGCGTCTCCTCGTCATCCGACCGTTGACCATCGTCTCATCCAGCCACGCCCGTCCCCACATCCGGCCCCAGCCTGGGGACCATCGACCGTCACGTCAGCTGGTCACCAGCCGCCGGCCGCCTGGACCAACACAGGGCCCGGTGCCACCACCCACACCGGGCACCCCCATCCCGAGTGCCGACGGCACCCCCGAGCCACGAACGACCGGCGGCGACCGAGCGACCGATGATCGCCGGCTCGAGCCACCCGAGAGCGGCCACCGTCCACCGCAGGACCCCACGCTCGCGAGCCGGGGCCGCCCGTCGAGGTTGCTGCAACTGCGGGGTTGCGCGCCGTGAACCCCACGACAACTGCAATGTCGATACGGCACGTGCGAGGACGGCGAACGATCCGCCCGCGCGCCGGACTTGCGACGCAGGAGTGCGGAGCTGCTGGCTCGAGCGGGCCACAGTGCCCACTACCGGACCTGCCAGGCCCAGACGGACCTGCGCGCCCAGGACGAGCCGATGGGCGACGGCGCAGACCTGCGCACGCCCAAGGGACCCTGGGCACTCAATCGGACGGGCCGGCGCGAGCGGACCTGAGAGCGACAGCGGTCCTGCGTGTGACGGACCGGCCTGCGGGCTCTCGCCGTGCGGTGCGTGCGCGGATCAGGAACGCGCGGTCCGACGATTGCGCGCGGGTGGGCGTGCGCTCGCGTCGCGTCTCGCGGGCGTTCATGTCGGGTGGGGAAACAGAAGAAGCCACCCCAGCGATGGGGTGGCTTCTTCTGAATGATGTCCGGCGGCGTCCTACTCTCCCACACC